>JACRJM010000015.1:0-306981 GCA_016219965.1 Candidatus Schekmanbacteria bacterium | reverse complement strand
TATTCAGCGTCTCATAAAAAATGGAGACATAAAAGTAAACTCGGCTTTATCTAAAATGAGCCATAAGGTGAAAGCTGGAGAAATAATAACAGGAACGCTTCCCGAGCTGGACGAGCTTTCTGCAATCCCTGAAGAAATACCAATCAATATTAAATATGAGGATAAAGACCTGCTTGTAATAGACAAATCTGCCGGCATGGTTGTCCATCCCGCCGCAGGCAATTACACGGGGACATTGGTAAATGCACTACTCCATCACTGCAAGGATCTTTCCGGTATTGGAGGAAAGCTGAGGCCAGGAATCGTCCACAGATTAGACAAGGATACATCGGGGCTTATGATCGTTGCAAAAAATGATCTGGCGCACATCAATCTTTCAAAACAGCTAAAAGATAAATCCCTTACACGGAAATATTTTGCCATAATCCACGGAACTCCGCCGCAGGATGAAGGAAAGATAGATAAAATGATCGGACGAAGCCGTACGGACAGAAAGAAGATGGCAGTTGTCAAAGAAGGAGGCAGGGAAGCCATAACCTTTTACAAAGTGATTGAACGCTTTAAAAGTCACGCTCTTCTTGAGCTTACACTTAAAACCGGACGGACCCATCAGATAAGAGTGCATCTTAAAAGCATCAAATGTCCTGTAATCGGGGATTCTGTTTATGGAAAAGGATTTGCGGAATCAGAGCAGAGCTTAGGGATAAAGATCAAACGCCAGGCATTACATTCACATTTTCTGAGATTCATTCATCCCCGCACCGGCAAGTCTTTTGAGTTCGACTCACCGATGCCGGATGACATGAATGATGTACTGCAGATTCTGAGAAAAAAATAAAGCAATTTACATCTTATGTCCGCCTTGCACTCCTTCCATTCCTTGCATCCCGGAATGTGCAGGGATTTCTGCGACCTGATTATATTTTGAAGGATCTGATTTTACGAACTGACCTGTTGCCATGGCTTCGTTGAACTTTTTCTTAAACCAGAGTGCAAAGTTCGGGTGGCGGTTAAGTCCGTGGCTGTTGAAATCAAAGGTTAGTCCTGAAAGCTCCTTGATCCATTTTCCATTCGGCTTCATTGACCTTATGTCCTGTGTCTGTGCACAGACAACAAGGACTTTGCTGTCTTTTGACGCCTCAGCAATGGTATTTCTTATCTTCTCTTTCTGTACAACTTTTATCTCTTTGTCAGCATCATCCCTCCAGTACCCGTAGGCGACTCTCTTATAAGGGGACTTTGACTTCACTGTTTCTATCAGTTCATTAAGTGTCTTATCATACTCAGGCATTTCCCAATCATAAGTTGCGCCATGGTCAAGTACGAACAATGTTTCTTCTTTGGGATTCTTACTTATATCCTTTCCCCTGTCCAAAAGGATACCTGCAATAAGTTCATCTCCGCGCCAGCCATCTGTTACTGCAAATGTCATATTTTGAGGGACCGAGGCAAACTTGAGAGGCGCTCCTGTCATTTCCTTGTTAAAAGGAGGAGTCCCGACAGGACCTATACCCAGTATGTTGTGTGCCCTTGAAAGAAGCCCGTTATCCTTGCTATGCACAAACGCGGGAATTGCCACTACTTTGGTCACCCCCTGTTTTGCAAGCTTGTTTACTGCATACTGCATGCTTCCGGAGTTCCCCCACGTGACACAGCATACATAACCGAGCTCTACAGGAACACCTGTTGCAGATCTTACAGCATCACGAAGCTCTTCTGCGCCTTCATTAAATTCCTGATCCCCGCCATGCTCGAGAAGCAATATACCTGCCCTTTCATCCGCAAAGCCTCTGCCTGCAAGAAGCACAAGAAACAGAACTGCGATAAAGACAATACACTTTCTCATACCTTTCCCTCCGTATACTATAACTGATAAGATTTATCTGCTGAAAATAACAGATCTTCTTTCAACTACTACACTCTTTATTTTACGTCAAAAAAAATTTTACCTATTTTCTATATTGACATAAGGGGTTAATTTCTATTAATAGCATGTGAGCATTTTGGTCCCATCGTCTAGTGGTCTAGGATATTGGCCTCTCACGCCGAAGACACGGGTTCGACTCCCGTTGGGACTATTTTTTTATTTCACCAAAATGAAACACCCCCAGACATTAGCTGGGGGATTGCGGCGCATCGTCAGACTCCAAATTCGCTTAATAAATCCCTGTTTATATATTCATCCGAATTCATCCGTTCCATTGCTTTTTCACTTGTAAGCCATTCAATCTTTGCACCGGTCTTATCATTTTTAAGGACTTCGCTGGCTAAGAACTCTGTAACTGTTTCTACTTTGTCAGCAAGCATATTATAGATAAGTTTTACCTCTGCCCGCTTTTCTTCAGGCATCTTTTTCAGATTATTAAGGAGAAAGTCCGTGATTACCATGCCAGGGCTAAGAGTCCCGATCTGAACCGGCTTATCATTTGTTTCTTCA
The DNA here is from genome assembly GCA_016219965.1 of Candidatus Schekmanbacteria bacterium. Classification (NCBI taxonomy): domain Bacteria; phylum Candidatus Schekmaniibacteriota; species Candidatus Schekmanbacteria bacterium. Next base: position 304,544 of record JACRJM010000015.1, on the reverse strand, counting down.
ATCATTGATTCAGTAAAATATCGGACAGCTCTTTTGGTTGTCCCATACACAGTCAAACCCGGACGCATCATGTCGCTGCTGCCAAAACCCTCCATGCTGTATATCTGGCCAGACCCCTGCTCAAGCATACCTTTTAATGCCACCATAGTCCCATAAATAAGTCCGGTTATGTTCGTGTTTACAGTCGGGGCGATTTCTGCCGGATCCAGTTCCCATAGAACCTTTGAATTTGTATCTCTGCCTGCATTGTTGATCCAGATATCAATCTTCCCGAATTTCTGCTTTGCAGAATTCCAAAGCGTGCGTACCTCATTAATATCTGTCACATCACAGCTCTGCCCTAAAACTCTGTCCTGTCCAAACTCCTTGCTTAATTTCTTTACCTCATCTTCCAGCTTCTCTTTGTTTCTGCCGCTCAAAGTGACCGAACATTCTCTTTTCAAGAACTCTTTTGCCAATCCTAATCCAATCCCTTTTGTACTCCCTGTCACAACAACTGTTTTCATAATATTATTCTCCTTTAAACCGTTAATCGAATTCAATTTTATTATAAAATAATTACAGTATATTTCTTGCACTATTAGTGCTATTGTAAAGTAAAATTTAATCAATGTATTTGAGAAGTGACAACCAATTTAAATATTGACTGCTGAGATTATGAGAGCTGACACAAAGAAAATTTTCATTATAGTAGCTGGCGTCCTCTTATTAGAAGTCTTCGCCTTTTACATGGCATACTCTATTTACAATACAAACAAAAAAGAACACCTAAATGATTTTAAGACGAGGCAGCTAATCATTGCACGTCAGGTAAAAGCGCGTGTTGAAGATTTTTTCAACGACCTTTCAGGCGACCTTCACACACTTTCAATGGCTCCTCCTATTGTTAGCGGCGACACTGCGAAAATAAACAGAGTGACGAACAATTTTTTTAACTCTATGAAGGACAGGGTAACCTCTTTACGTTATATCAATGAAAAAGGGATATTAGTCAGGATCTTGCCTGAGACAAAAGAGAATAACGCCCTTCTCGGCAAAGATTATAGTTCTAAAGAATATTTCCAAAAATGCCTTGCAACCGGTGATAAATATATTTCAAATTCACTTACCCATGAAAATGGGAAAAAAGAAATACATGTGTCTGTCCCTGTATTTGCCATTGAAGAGAAGGGGCAAATTTTCAAAGGTATTGTCACTGCTGACGTTGATTTGGATTGGCTGACACAAAACTTCCTTGCTTCTGTAAGACCAGAGAAAGAGGGATATATATGGATGATGGACGAAAATGGGACTCTTTTAAGCCAGATCAGGCACCCGGAGATGGTGTTCAACAACATATTCACAAAAGATAAAAGATGCTATGAATGTCATGAAACACTGGAACCATTAAAAAAGATATTAATGGGGGATGGCGGCATATATAGATATGAAGTTAAAGGTTCAAATGAAAACTATATTGTTTCCATGCCCACTAACGTTGCTTCAAAAAAATGGGTTATTGCAATAAACACTCCTGTAACCCAGCTTGATAATGCTAATCAGAAGAACTTTGAGCAGACATTGGTGCTTATGTTTTTTATTGCCGCGACAATTCTTTTAGGTTCAATTCTTATACTTCGTATCAACAGGGAAAGGATTGTTGCAGAAAACAGGGAGAAATACACTGCAGATATACTTGCAACAAAGCAGGTTCTTGAAAAGCTAATAGAAAACTCAGCTGACGGAATATTGATTGTAGATGAAAAAGGAATTATGAAAGATGTAAATGAAGCAGCATGCAATATTATCGGATACGATAAAAATGAGCTAATAGGGATGCATACTGCATTTCTGTCTTCACCTGACCCGGAAGCACGCCAGAAAAGACTTGACTCCCTGAACGAACTTTTTACTACAGGCAGACTTAGATCATATGAAAACATGTGGAAAAGAAAAAATGGAGAGATATTCCCCTGTGACTCAACAAACAGCCTTTTCAAGGATGAGAATGGTGATTACAAAGGCGGAATTGTAATCTTCAGAGACATCACTGAGAAGAAAAAGCTTGAACAGGCCCTTATAGATGCACAGCGACTTTCCGCAGTGGGGCAGATAGGTATAACAGTAAAACATGAAATAAATAATCCCTTAGGCGGGATAATTGGCTATTGCGAATTAATGTTAAAGCACCCTGAAAATTACGCTGAAGATAATCTGCGAAGGCTCAAAGATATGCTCAAAATGGCATTCCGCATTCGAGATGTAATAAAGAAGGTCGAGGGGATCCGTGATGTCGAAACCACTGATTATATCGATGGAATAAAGATGATCGACATCCGCAAAGCAACAGACTCTGCCAAGCCCGAAGAGAAGAAATAGTTTCAGATCTTTTCTTAATTTCAGACCATCACAAGTCTCTTACCTGTCTCAAATGTCTTTTGTAATCCTTCCTTATCCTGAGCGATTACCCCCTTCTCTGTGCACCCTGAGCCATATACTGCTTCTTCCACAGTCACGCCGTACCATGACATAAGGCTCACATGATGATCTATAATCCGCTCAAAGGCTCTTGCATTCGGAGCACCCCATGTCACCACAAGAGCCCCCCTTCTCTTTTTCCCCTCGAACACCCACGGGAAACTCCCCAGCCCGTAAAGCCTGTCATGATAATTTGCGAGAACTGCCGATTCCCTCCCTGTGTAAATCGGGAAGCCGACTATAAGAACATCACATTCAAGAAACTGCTTATATAAAACCGGCGTCATGTCATCCTTAAGAGAGCAAAAGCCCTTAAAGTTATTGTCTCTGCACTTATCGCATCCTGTGCAGTAGCGTATATTAAGCTTGTTAAGATGTACCTTCTCAACCTCTGCACCTGCTGATTCAGCGCCTTTAAGCAGTTCGTCGATAATAATATCCGTATTCCCTCCCTTACGAGGGCTTCCAAGTATGGCAGCAACCTTTGTCTTTCCGGAAGGGGCTATCTTGATTTTGCTACTTTCATCAGTGCTCCAAAACCTTATAGTAGGTTTTAGAACAGCTTCCCTGCCTCTAAACATTTCTTCTCTGGTTATCAGACCTAAATGAAGAAGCGTGCCTTTAATTACCCAGCTATGTTCTGAAAAGGGCCAGACATTGAGAATATTAAGCAGGGTATCAGCGCTTATTTCCTTTTCCCCATTGGCTGCTGCATGGAGATTTGCAATGATCATAAGCTTTTCGCGCCACCTTCCCCTTATGATTGCCGGCCAGGCAAGAAGCATCTTTTGTAGCAGTTCTTCTGCTTTAGACGAAAGCGGTAACTCTGCCATATCTAAATTCCTCCACGCTTTTAAAAGTTAGTTTGTCTTTATTTATTTTAAAAGTTTAACAAATATTGTAAGCAAACTTTGTAGAAACTTTGCGAAATATTTACAATTAACAATAAGCCCTATGGAGAATTATCTGAAATAATCCTGGGGTCTATCACTGCCACATAAGGAAGATTCCGGTATAGATCCATATAATCAAGTCCGTATCCTACAACATATCTGTCTTCTATCTCGAACCCTGAATAGTCTATGCTGACATCGCATTGACGTTTCTTTCTTTTAACGATAAAAGCGCATGTTCTTATTTCTGCTGGTTTCATACGGGCAAGATATTCTTTGGCAAAGTCAAATGTTAGCCCGGAATCATAGATGTCATCAATGAGAAGCACATACTTATTCTTTATGTCAATCCTGATGTCCTTATCAAGCTTAACTTTGCCCGTGGAAACCGATGAATTGCCATAACTAGAAAGAGTGATGAAATCGAATGACATCTTTATAGGCATAAGCCGTATAAAATCAGCAAGGAATATAACGCTCCCTTTAAGTATGGCGATTATTACAAGGGGCTTGTCAACATAGTATTCCATAACTTCAGATACCAGTTCTTTTAGCCTTTCCTTAATCTCTTCTTCTGTAATTATTATTTTCTCAATGTCACTCTGCATGTGCCCTCGCCGAACGAAGATAAAGTGAAAGCCCTGAAAAGGAAATCATCCTTATAAAGAGGGCATATATTATGCCATCCATGCCAAAGTAAGGGACAAGAATGAGAAATACTGCAAAGTATGCAATGGGCACGGCAATCTTTACAAGATATAGCTCCTTTATTCTCTCCTGTGAAACAAACTCAGCTTCGATTATCCCACCGCTGACGCCAATGACCTGAAGGATGCAAAAAAACTTTGCATAACGAATACTCTCCGAATAGGCAGATGTAAAAAGTAATGGGACTATCCATGGAATAACGATTATTATAATGAGCGCCATCACAGCAAAAAGCGAAGTGGCAACAATAATGAGTTTAACCGTAGACGTTCTTCTTGCTTCTTTCTCTCTGGAAAAGCCCGGGAGCAAAAGGGTTTGTATTATCCTTGAAAACTCTCCCATCTGATCATTAAACAACCTTCCAACGGAAAACACTGCAAGCTGGGTCATTGAAAAAAATGACCCTATGAATAATGTATCCAATTTCTCTTCCACGCTCGCTATGGCAGACCTTACAGAAAGATGAGTTCCAAGTCTCACTACTCCTCCGTCATCTTCTCCCTGAACATAGCTGCGGCTAAGCCTTCTTACATAAAGAGTGCAGAAAAAGTAAAACACCGAGGCAGAGGCAACATAAAAAACACAGACTACTTCTATATTGGCTGAGAAAAAATATATCCCCGCAAAAGCAAATGAAAAAGTTACTAAGGCAAATGCAGCACGAAAGAAAGCAAGAGACCTGAAAAGCGACCTGCCGTTAAGATATGAAAAGGCTGAATCTAAAGCAAAATAAAGCGGCAAAAAAGGAGATGCAAAAATAAGCGCAATCCCGATATCTGCGTTCCATCTTAATTTATAAAATACTCCCCCCGTCACTGCTGCAATCAGGGCGGTTACAACTCCTGCCTTAAGTCTGGTGCGCGTACCATTTATATATGCCTTCCCCTTCCCTGCGGCGACAGTCCTTATTATTGCTGTGTTTATCTCGGGAAGTGAAAAAGGGCTGAGCACTCCAAGGATAGTTATAAAATACCGAAAGCTTCCAAACAATTCTTTATCAGCAAGGTTTGTAAAGGCGACCACAAGAACTACACCGGTCACAACAGAAAAAATCCTTGATGCAATGAGATAGCTCCCTCCTTCCACTATGGACATTGCTTTTTTACTTTTCATCATCATTTGATTTACTATACAACAAGAGAGAGATACAATTCCATATAATAGAGATTGAAAATATAAGAGAGGAAAGATGGAATATTTATGCCGGAAATAAGCGTAATAATGGGAGTATATAACGGTGAACGCTATGTAAGCGAGGCGATAGAAAGCATACTCTCGCAGAGTTATGATGATTTCGAATTTATCATAGTTGATGACTGCTCGACTGACCGTACAAACGAAATAATAAAAAGCTATAACGACCCTCGAATAAAAATCATCAGGCTGGATAGAAATCACGGGCTGGCATATGCGTTGAACATTGCCGCAAAAGAATCGCAAGGGAAATACATCGCCAGGATGGATTCAGATGATATTTCAGTGAAAGAACGATTTGAAAGACAGATATTATTCTTCAGAAAAAATCAGGATATTTCAGTTCTTGGGACATCATATTATGAGATAGATTCATCAGGGGAAATCATCGGCGAGAAAAAATTTCCATCAGATGACAAAGATATAAAAAGCCTGATGATAAAAATAAACCCATTCTTTCATGCCTCTATAATGATGAAGAAAGAATCACTTGAAGAGGCAGGCTATTATAACGGTTCACTTAGGATGCTTGAGGATTATGACCTATGGATCAGGATGTCTAAGAAATGTAAACTCGCCAATTTGGACGAATCCCTGATTAAAAGGCGCTATCATGAAGGAAACGTGTGCCTTACAACCGACAATGCACAGCTTCTTGCCGGAGTCAAACTGCGGCTTAAATACATATTCGCAGGATATTTTCCTGCTTACGCTTTAATACACGTAATAAAACCGCTCGTTGCCTATCTTACCCCTCAACAATTGAGAAAATTTATTAGAAAGACTTTCTTCAAAAGCAGCCTTTATGGTCGTTGAGTATCTGTTCCTGTTTTCCTGAATCTTTCAGTAACCGCTTCATAGTGGCCCATAACCTTCCTTGCGGATTCATCCCAGCTATAACACTTCTCTGTTTTAGCTCTTGCATTGTTCCCTAATTTCTGCCTGAGATTTTCATCTTTCAAAAGCAACAGGATATTGTTTATATAAGCCCTTTTATCTCCCGGAACAGATAAAAGCCCTGTCTTCTCATCGTCTATTATCTCAGGGAGCGACGCTGTATTTAGCCCCACTACAGGCTTTCCGCAAGCCATAGCTTCAACAGCCGCCATCCCGAATCCCTCGAGCAGTGACGGAAAAACATATACATCGCAAATATTCAGAACTCTGCATTTTTCCTCTTCAGGCAGATAGCCGCAAAATCTGACAAGATTTGAAATCCCAAGTGCTGCGCTTTTCCTCTTAAGAGAAGCAAGCTCTTCACCTCTGCCGAAGATGAGACAGAGCCACTCTTCATTCCTTATCTCTGCCAGACACTCGAGGAGAAATGACAGGTTCTTTCTTTTCTTCATTCCCCCTATATACATCAGAACCTTCTTCCCATTGGTCCCATATTTATTTTCCATAACAGGATCTTTTGGAAACGGCTTATATTTATCATCAACACCATTATAGACAGCCACAATCCTGTCTTCTTCCACTCCATAATCATTGATAATCTGTTTTTTTGAAAACTCGCTCACAGTTATGATAAGATCGAGGGCAGAGGCAACTCTCCTGTCAATGACAAAGCTCAATACCTCGGGGTCTATATGATGATGATGCCCTATCAGCGGAATGCCTGCGCCATAAATACTTCTGAACATAATAGCTGCCGGACCAATAAACCGAAGCGAGTGGACACGCAACAGATCAAAGCCCTCTTCTGCATAATTTTTTTTTATGGCATTGAAATAAAGTGGATTTGAAACAAACCATCTGAGCCGTCGCGAAATTGGAAGATAATTGATGCTTTCAAAAACCATATCTTCCCTGATTTTACTGTTCTTCGGAAGTATTAGACTGAGTTTTCCGCCGTATTTAGGTATTCTTAATAAGAGTTCTCTTTCATAAACTTCTCCCCCAAGGTCGGAATCAGGAGAAATGCCCATGCATGGGGAACAGATTCTAATATCAGGCATCTTTGAAAATTACTCAGCAGGTTGTATAAAAGGAGCAAAACTTTTTCTTACAGACGCATTAAATATTTCCATATCGTAAAGATTTTTTGCTTCTTCTTCTACATATTGTCCCATTTTTTGGAGCAATTGCGGGTCACCGGCAAGAAGCGCTAGCTTGGAAGCAAGTTCATTGCTGCTGGCTGTTTTAAATAAAAAACCGCTTACGCCGTCATTGATTACTTCCATCATTCCGCTGAAAGCTGAAGCCACGACAACTGTACCGCAGGCAAAAGCTTCAAGGATTATCAGAGGGAAGGACTCCGAAGAATATGAGGGGACAACAAGAATGTCCATTCCGTTAAGGACATTCTCAACATCTTTTCTGTAACCTGTAAATACAATCCTTCCATCGAGCCCTAATTTTGCAATCTCAGATTTGAGCTTTTCATCATACCATTCAAATCCGCTCCTTGCCCTTCCAACTATTACTCCGAAAAGTTTTGGATTGTCCCTGCAAAGTTTACCCATTGACTCTATAAATGTTATTTGCCCTTTGTGAGGGATAAGGTCGCTGACCGTACCGGCAACAACAGCATCTTGAGGTATCCTGCAGAGGTCTCTGAAAGCAACGCGCTTTCTCTTATCAGGATAAAACCTTGTAAGGTCAACTCCATTGTATATTACGGTAACTCTTTCAGCCATTTTCCCATACTGCAAGGCGGCTGACTTTGAATCTGAAAGTATAAGATTTACGCTTTTCATATTGGATAAAATCTTTACAAGTGCCTTTGTTTTAAAATCACCAAGGATATTATGAAGATGCCATATAACAGGGACAGAAGCCTTTCTTCCGGCAATTGCAGCCCACGAAAACACCCTTGTACTGCTTGCATATATTGCTGTAACACCCATTCCCTTAATTATATCTACCGCCTTGCTTACAACAGACGGAGTATCTGTAAAGAATGACAAAACATCTGAAACGTTTTTCTTAACGAGCGAATATGATTTAAAAGGGATCTCTACACACTTAACCCCTTCTCTTTCCGCAGCATCTGAAAATTCACCTTTTGAAGGCACGATCGCTACCATCTCACATCTTCCCCGAAGTGCTCTGATGACATCAAGGCAGACCCTCTGTCCTCCGGCAACATTTGGAAGTGCTTCCCAGAAAAGGACTACTGGTTTTTTGTTATTTTTATGAGCTACCATTCTTTTTTTTAAAAAACAGGTTTACTTGTCACGCTACGCTAATTTATCATATCCATAACATATTGTTACATGGATTAACTATAAAAAAATCATAAAAATGGATAAAAAAGGAAATATTAATGCAGCTCTCATATTGTTTGGCGTCTTTATTGCAACAGCCTTGCTTTCAATGGATCTTGGAGAAAAAAGTCTTTGGGTAGATGAGATTTTTTCAGTTAATGCGGTACGGCATTTCAACAATTCCTTCGGGGATTTTTTCAGTTTCATAGCAGGCGACGTTCATCCTCCTCTCTACTTTCTTCTACTTTCTTTATGGGCAAAGCTTTCCGGAGACAGTGACATATCAATAAGATTTTTTTCCGTGCTCTGCGCACTCCTCGTCATTGCAGCTAATTACTTCTTTACAAAAAAAATTTTAACTCGCAGTACAGCTATCCTTTCTTCCTTCATTATTGGCATATCACCTTTTTTTCTTCTCTATTCCAGGATGGCAAGATATTACGTACTGGAGGCACTTTTAGTCTGTGTATGCAACATTTTATTCTTGAAAATAATGGAAGGCAAAAGAACCCTGCCGGTTACGATGTCATACATTGTATTTTCAGCAGCAGTGCCCTGGTGTTTTTATCCGGCAGCGCTGCTTATCGTCTCGCACACTGCATGTTTTTTTATCCTTAAACGTTATCATAATATTCCAGCAAAATACTGGATAATTACTCAATCAATCATAGCACTTTGTATTCTTCCAGCACTGCTTCTTTCAATGAATCAGACATCCAGGTTCTCTAATGATATTAATGCTGACCTTTCTGCTTCTCCTCTGGGAACTATTGCTGCTGCAGGCGATATGCTCTATGAGTTCTCATGTGGTGGCACTATATTCCCATGGGGTATATCTGCTCTCCTGCTGCTGGCAATTACTTCGATATTTACAGCAAGAGGATTGTTTTTTCTCTGGAAAGAGGAAAAGAAAATCTTTTTACTGTTAATAACGCTTTTTTTAATACCTGCCGCAGGAATGCTCATTATATTTAATACGATAGCCTCAAACCATTCTTTCATCTTATTTGCTTCAAGATGTTTTTTCCTGTTCCCGGTTTTTACCGTCATACTGGCAAAAGGATTTTATTCGTTCCCGGGATTTAAGAAACTTATCATTCCCATATTTGTGATATTGAACTTTTTCCCTATCAAATCTTATTTCTCGGGGGATTCTTTCCTAAACCCAATTTATGCAATACCATCAAGAGAGATAGCGCATGAAATCGCAGCCAATTACAGCCAAAATGATTTAGTAATTGCTCCTGCCGATTCAGCGGTTCCTGAATATCTGGAACGCCTCGCCAGGAGGCCTGAAACATATGAATATGACAACAGGATGAATGCCATCTCTGCCATAAAGGAGAAGAGGCCGGAGTTTGTAATAATTGTCTCTCTGGGAAGAGACAGGATGCAAAAGCTATATGAAGATGACCCTGAAGAGGCAGTTACACAAATTGGCTATTCCTTTGAAAAACAAATTAATTATCTTAAGAGCGATAAAACGTTCCTTGCTTTGAAGGAATTCTTGTTTAAAAAAAAATCATATCAGTATAAAGTCACAACAAAAGTCTTCAAGAAAATACCTTTTTTAACTGGCAGAGAGACAATTGAAAATCCTTCACATATATAAAGATTACTACCCTGTTCTGGGTGGGATCGAAAACCATATAAAGATGCTTGCAGAATATGAGTCATCAAAGGGATACGATGTAACTGTTCTGGTGACCAATAATACCAATAAAACAGTTACGGAAATTCTCAATGGAGTAAAAATAATCAAAGCCTCAAGAATAGCGACAGTTGCGTCTACTCCGCTGAGCATCTCAATGCTTGCTATATTAAAAAAATTAAAGCCGCAGATCGTCCATCTCCATTTTCCTTACCCGCTTGGAGAGACTTTTTATCTTATTTCAGGTATCAAAGCAAAAACAGTGATTACTTATCACAGCGATATAGTAAGACAAAAATATATTGCCATGCTGTACCGTCCCGTGCTTGAAAGGGTTCTTAACAAAGCCGACCGTCTGATTGCTACAAGCGAAAACTATATCACCAAATCCCCTTTCCTTTCACGGTTTCGGGATAAATGCGCAGTAATTCCGCTCGGGATAGATTTAGCACCTTTTGAAAACATTAATACTAAGGGGCAGGATGCGATCAGAACCAGATACGGCACCCCTCTTCTTCTTTTTGTAGGAAAACTCCGTTATTATAAGGGACTCCCTGTATTGATAGAGGCGATGAAAGAAATAAACGCATTTCTGTTGATAGTAGGAACGGGGCCTATGGAAACTGAGCTCAAGGAGATGGTAAAGAGTTTACAACTTGAAGAAAAGGTTTTTTTCACAGGTGAAGTTTCTTATGAGAATTTGCCCGATTATTTCCATGCCTGCGATATATTTGTCCTTCCTTCTACAGAAAAAAGTGAAGCTTTTGGGACGGTACTTCTTGAAGCTATGGCCTGCGCAAAGCCCCTCATAAGCACAGAGCTTGGTACAGGAACATCGTTTGTGAACATAGATGGCGTAACCGGATTTGTCGTAAAGGCGAAAGCCCCTGATGGCATATCATCATCAGCCACTAAAATTTTAAACAACCCGGGACTTATGAAAACATTCGGCGACAATGCAAAAAAACGTGTGGTAGATAATTTTACCATTTCCGTTATGTCCGACAGAATTCTCTCCCTATACCATTCTATTTGATGCCATGATAAAAGGTTTGCCAAAACATAAGCGTAAAGTATAATCACACAATTATTTATTAGTTTAATTCTGTACTGTGTTATAAACCATAGTCTTTGATGAAAGGTATTTGATGATGAAATGTCTTGTTACAGGTGGAGCGGGGTTCATAGGATCTCATCTCACGGATATTCTTGTCGGGAAGGGATATGAGGTAACGGTTCTTGATGACCTGTCCATCGGCAGCCTTGAAAATTTAAGCAACCTCCTCGAAAAAGGTCTTATAAACTTTGTCAGAGGAGATATCCTGGATGATAAAATACTCGAAGAAATTATTCCAACAGTGGACGTTGTTTATCATCTTGCTGCATTGGTCGGTGTTAAACATGTGGTAGATAATCCGGCACGCGGAATTTACGTCAATTATTCTGGAACAGAAAAAGTAATGAGAACTTGCCTGACGCATAACAAGAGAATGGTATTCACTTCGTCCTCTGAAGTTTACGGTAAAAGTCCGGGGCAGTTCTTCAAAGAGAGCGGGGATATGATACTCGGTAATTCCTCAGTACCGAGATGGTCTTATGCTGTTTCAAAGGCACTTGGAGAACATCTCGCAATGTCCCTTAAAAAAAGCGGGCTTGAGGTTACAGTTGTCCGCTACTTTAATGCGTATGGACCAAAATCAAAACCCGACGGCTATGGAAGTGTAGTTGCAAAATTCATCATGCAGGCGCTTGAAGAAAAACCAATAACAATCTTCGGAAACGGCACACAGATACGTTCTTTTACTTTTGTAAGAGACACCGCACGCGGAACAATGCTTGCAGGGGAATCAAAGCGCTCAATAGGAAAACTATATAACCTGGGAAGCAATTCTAAAATCCAAATCGTCGACCTCGCAAAAGCGATAAAAAGACTTACCAGCTCAAAATCACCAATAACATTCATCAAGCCTGAAGATATCTATGGTACAAATTTTGAAGATATACCGTCACGTTCTGCTGATGTATCTCTTGCAAAAGATGAACTGTGTTTTGAAGGAGAAATCGGGTTTGAAGAGGGTCTTAAAAAAACAATAGACTGGTTTAAGAGTGTTCCGTTAAAAAGGCTTTTATAAGGGAATATGAGCTATTTTATTTTAATATTTGCGTGCGCCCTCGTATTATCATTGGCACTGACACCACTTGCAAGAAAAGTTGGCATAAAAACAGGAATAATTAATACCCCCAGCTCTGAGAGACTTAACATGGCTGCTACCCCTCTGCTTGGCGGTGCTGCAATTTATTTATCATTTCTCATCGCTCTAATCATATTCAGGTCAGAATTCAGAATAGATCAGTGTTTCGGTATATTTACCGGAGCAACCCTTGTATCATTTTTCGGTTTATACGACGACTGGAGGGAGCTTAATCCTGCCTTGAAATTTGGAGGTCAGCTAATTCCACTTTTTGTCCTGGTTTCAACCGGAGTAAAAGTAGAAATATTCGAGTCAGAATTTATAAATATACTAATAACAGGATTATGGGTTATTGGAATAACCAACTCCATCAACCTCCTTGACAACATGGATGGGATAGCTGGAGGAGTTGCATCTATTGCTTCACTTTCTTTTTTAGTACTTGCGATAATGAACGGGCAGTATCTTGTTGGAAGCCTTGCTGCAGCTATGCTTGGCGCCTGTCTAGGTTTTTTAAGATACAATTTGAATCCCGCACGTATTTTCATGGGAGATACCGGGAGCATGTTCATAGGTTTTCTTCTCGCTTCAGTCGGCATAAAATTAAGATTCCCGGGGTTAGCGGTGGAAAACACATGGATGATCCCTGTTGTGATACTTTCATTTCCAATATTTGATACAACATTAGTAACCATCTCACGTGCTAAAAAAGGATTAAACCCATTTACTACACCAGGCAAAGATCATTCAACTCACAGGCTCTGTCTGTTGGGTTTGTCGCATAAAAAAGTAGCATATGTTGTTTACCTTATATCATTATTATTCGGAGCCCTCGGGGTATTGATTTTCTATTTCCCGGGTATAACCGGTTATATGGTATTTGCCGCAACGATATTAATCGGAATAATCGGTGTTGTTTTCATGGAAAGGCTTTACGAAGGTAAACGCAATTAGTCAATTTTGTCATCCAATAATCAGATAATCATTAACGACCCAACCGCTAATCAGTAGATTTCTCTAAGTGAGTGAAGTATAAGCTTCTCTTGAATCTAACTTCTCTTCATACGTAATTTTAGCTCCTCGATATACTTCCCCATCCTTTCCTTCTGATTTTTTGGTGCAACTGCAAAAGCTTTTTGAGCTTCATTCAAAGCATCGTTATAACGGGTAATCCTGTCATATAAAATTGCAAGATTCTTATGCGCATCATAATCATTTGGATTTATTCCAAGAACTTTTTGGTTCCCCTCTATGGCATGCAGGTTGTCATTTTTCATAGTATATATATAAGCCATTGAGCTGTATGCTCTGATAGAATCAGGCTTTCTTTTGACAGCCTCTGTATATGCTTTAAGCGCATCATCAGGTTTTCCAAGTTTGCGTAGAATATCTCCAAGAAGTATACAGGAATTTTCGTCTCTGTTATTGAGATTTGCAGAGGTTTGAAAATAATCCTTTGCTTTTGTTAATTCCCCTAAAATCATGTAGCTTTCCCCTGCTTCGCGATAAATATATCCTCTCCCAGGGGTTAGGGAAATAGAAGTCTCAAAAGCTTTTGCTGCTTTCTCTAAAAGAGATTTTCTTTTAGCAGGTGACGCCTCTACAGTCGCCCACTGTTTATACATTAACCCCATAACATAAAAGTTATGTGCATTTTCAGGATTTAACTTGCATGCAGCCTCCACTTCATTTTCTGCCTTATCGAACCACATCTGCCTATCCTTGCTATCACGAACACCATTAGACATGAATGCAACGCCAAGTGCTTTTCTATAAACTTCCTCGGTTGGATTATATAAAACAGCCTTTTCAAAAAAAGGCATCGAAAGATCCTGACCCTTTGAACTCTTGAGCGTTGACCCGACATTAAAATAACAGTCAGCCTTTATAGGAAAGATATTAATTCGATAAGCAAAAACTCCGCAAATTATTCCGGCAAGAACATAAACTGCCAGCCTGAATGGACTTGTTGATAGCCTATTACTAGCGGGGATGTTAGCAACTTCTGCAACTGATGCGGCTAATATAATTAATATGATTGTCACTATATAATAACCTATATAATTTGAAATTTGGTCGGCAGCTAATAAATGTTTTAAAGAAACATCAGGCTTCATGAGTATAAAATAAAGCACAAGACATACAGAGAATACTGCTGCAGAAGAAACAAAAATTATGGCCCCGTTCTTGATAAGTTCTTTACTATACGTTCCTTTTTTATCTTCATCTTTATATTGATATTGGAAGCAAAATATACAACCGGTGAGAATCCATATAATTGAGATAAATATAAAGTAAAATGATGAACTTCTTTGAAGGCCAATATCGCTTGATAAAAAATCGAACATAGTCGTTATAAGAAGAATTATAACAATCATTGATGAGAGCCAATTCCCTGTCTTGCAATGCGCAGGATTACTCAATTGGGACAATTTATTCTTATTCTCTTCCTCAATATTATTATAAGAAAGAAAAGCTATAATGCTTCCTGAATAGACCCAGAAGTAGAGATTTGTTGACGCTATGGGAATTCCTGTCTGTACTTCAATCAGGTGCCCAATAATACCGGAAAGAAATCCGGCGACATATAATTTATTACTGTAAGTGACATCATTATCGTTAATATTCTCACCAGTATTTTTGCCTCTGAAGAGGAAAAGAATAATAGTAAGAAAAATACCAGTCCCTATAGCAACTCCTGTCAATTCCTCAAAAACAGTAAACCATATAATCAACAAAGTCAGAATGATTGGAATTAAAAAGCCGGCAATCCAAAAATATGTCTCATTTTTTTTGTCCGCAAGTATCCCCAGCCTCCTGAATGCCATTGAGAAGAGAGCTATGTAAACTGCAATAAATGCTATAATCCCTATTACACCTTTTGATGAAAGAATATCTAATGGTTCATTATGTGACCTGTCAGGTACAGCTTCTAATGACTCATATTTTGAAAGTTCTGATTCATAGACTTTATTGTATGAAACGTACATGCTTTCTGGACCATAACCAACGAGTATTCTGGACAATGGACTGCTTTTAATTAGTTTTATAGCTCCCTTCCAGATCAAAAGCCTTACTTTGCCTGTTCCAGACTCCGTCTCAGCAACATTAAGTATCCTTTCAGGATTCCCGCTGGCATCTATACCTACGTTTGAAGGAGCCTCACCGTTCCCCCGCATAATAGCATTTGCCAGGATAAGCCCGGTTATTATTGATATGATCAGTACAACGGTTGAAACATACTTCATGAATTTCTTACCAGATAGCTTGCTGTAACAAAGAATAAAAAAGAGCATGCTTGCAGCAAATCCAAGAAGTGGGCCCCGGCTTTTGGTCATATAAATGGCTAAAATCTGCACAATGAGAAATAAAACATGAATAATTACATTTGGGATATGCATTCCCTTGCTTTTATTTCTATTTTCAAAAAGAATGATCACCCTGCTAAGTGTAACAGGAAAGACCATGATTAAATATGCTGAGAGAAATATTGGATTTCCCAACGACGATGTTACTCGTGCGGAAATGTCTTGAACTGCCCACGGAATAGGATCTATCCCTGCGGACTGGAAAATACCCCAAATTGAAACCGGAACAGACGATGCAATAATGACATTTATGAAGAATTCCCTGTAAAAAAAGGACGAGGAGAGAAAATATAGTGCTCCGAAAAAAAAGATTAAATATGCAAAAACTGTATAAATACCCTGCTGCCTGAAGTAACTACCCCATATACTGTATTGGGGAATAATAGAGAATATCGTTGAAATCACCTCAGAGAGAAAATAAAAAAGTACGGAAATTAAAAGCAGAGAAGAATATTTCAAATATGGCGCAACAGTATGTTTCTTATTTTCTATAAAATATATCAGAAAAAATAAAAAAGCCATAAGAGCAAGTATTCTTAGGTTAGCTATCTTGTCTGGCTCGAATATTCTTCTGGATGTAACATTGAAAAAAACAGGAGTAACAGCAATTGCTGCAAATAATAAATTCCTTATTGCGCTAATTAAAAATATAGATATTTTATTATCCATTTTCTCTCCATAATTTGATACATGTAATTTTATAAATTCCAGGTCAAAAAACTTTTTTTCAATAGATTATATTACTTCAACAGATTTCAACTTTGCAAACAATACAAAAATAATTTTTGATTTTTTTAGTTTATTATTAAAGCAGTCCTTAATTATTAGATTGATATGCATACAAATAACTCATATAGAAGAAAAAACATCTTGACTTTATTCTCATGTCAATTAGTAAAACCCATAATAGTTAAGAGAATTAACCTAATTTTTGATGGAGGAATATATGAATATTTTAATTGTTGGCGCAACTGGTGACGTTGGATGTGAATCAGCAAAAATTGCTGTTGAAAAAGGACACAAAGTAAAAGCTCTTATAAGAAGTACATCAAACAGAGATAAACTTGGTTCAGCAAAAGATAAAATTGAATTTATAGAGGGAGATATACTTGATAAGACTTCACTTGGTAAGGCTATGGAAGGAATCGATGCACTCATAATTTCAATCAGGCTCACACCTGGTGAAATGAAAAAAGGTCGTACTTATCAGGATGTTGAACTTACAGGAGTTAAAAACCTTGTAGATGTTGCAAAGCAGAAAGGAGTTAAGAAGCTAATTCATGTGTCTGCCGTTGGAGTCGGCTCTCACTGTGTATCTGATATGTATCAGGCAAAGCATCAGGCAGAAGAAACAATAAGAAACTCAGGTATAAATTATACCATATTTAAGCCTTCAGGCATGTTTAAGGATTTTCGTTTTTATCATGTCCCTAAAGTAATAGAAATGGGAGAAACAAACAGATGGCCTTTTGGTCCTGTCCATTTCCATATGAATCCTTTGTCTCATATTGATCTTGCAAAATGCATGATAGATTCTTTAACAAATCCGAAAGCATCGAATCAAAGCCTTGAGATTGGAGGCCCTGAGTGCATAACACAGGGCGATCTACTCAACATGATTGCTAAAGAAGCTGGGATAAAAGCTAATTACACTGAAGGCGTTTCCAAAGAACAACTCATAGAGATGGTAAAGAATAATCCTCAGAAATCTTTCTTCTCAGCTGAGCAAATCAAAGATTTTATTAATGATACAATTCTTGACCATGCACAAATTAAAGCAATCTTCGGAATCGAATTTCAGAAGGTTGGAGATTTCTTAAAACAGGTAGTTCCAGCAGTAAAAGCTTCATTAGCAGCAAAACAACAGAAATAAACTTACTTTTCAATTAGTTTTAATTGGAGCCTTAGTAACTTAAGTTACTGAGGCTTTTTTATTTTATCCGTAAAGTAAGATTATGATTTGTTTAAACATTAATAATGGAATTCATAATTCCGATTAAATAGCCACAAATGAAAGGAGAATAATTAAATGCTAAAAATAAACCTGTTGCTAAAAAACATTATAAGAAGAAGCGGTATGACACAGGGTGAAATTGCAAGAGAAACAGGGGTATCAGCTTCAAGATTATCGAGAATAATTCATGGTTATACAAAACCACGAAAAGAAGAGGAAGAAGCTCTTTCAAGGTTACTTGGCATTGAAAGTGCAGAATTATTTCAATAAAATGCCCATATGAAAAAAATATTTATTGAACCAAGACTATTTATTTTTGGGAGAATCGATGAAGATGAATTTTTTGCAACGTTATTTTATAATAAGAAAAACAGATAAGCAAATTGATAGCCAGATTCGTTTATTTTTCATAGTAGGTTTGTCATCGACAGCTACTCTTTTATCACTTCTCCTCTGGCACACACTACAAACAATAAAGAGTTTTTTTTAGTTACTATTTACTGTTTAAAGCTTTCACTGTCCGATCAAGCCGTTTTTCATCTTTATCAATAAACTTCAACTCACCCATTTCAGGAAGTTCAATACCTAGTTTTTCCCTAACAAGTACAGAAAATTGTTTATGAGCTTCTGCCACGGCACTTCTTGTTTGTAGAAGTTTATTTGAAAGCTCATCAGCTTTAATAAATTCACTGTTTCCAGATACAAAATATTCTTTTCCTTCCTTTAAAAAACTTACCGCATCTTCCTTTTTACCCTGTTTTAAAGCTGCATCAGCTTTAGACATTACTGCTTCTGAATCTCTATACATAGCCTCACCTTTAGCTATTGCCGTATCCCTATCCTTTAAAAAAGAAACAAATTCTGCAAACCGTTCTGTTGTTCTAAGAAAACTGCCCTTCATTTCATCATTTAATTCTTGAGCACTAACAGATGGAATATTTTTTCTGATATCATCAAGTGTAATATTTATTTCAGCTAATACTGTAGAATTTTGCTGATATGAATTTGAATCTTTATATTCAAGGTTTGACACCCGCTCAATTTCACGTCCATAATTATTTACATACATATGTAAATCTGCGAGTTCCGGAGATGTCTTTGTGATATTTATTTCCTTTTCAAGGTTGTTAAGTAGTTTTTCTATTCTTTCAAGACGCTCAACTGGTGAAGGAACGCATGCACAAAGAGGCAATAAAATAACAACTATCAGGTATCTAGTCAACGCACGCATAAACCTCTTCCTCCAGAAAATAGTTTTTATCATTTTCATTATCTGTTCTTTATTATAAATAAAACACAATAGAAAAAATATAACTCTAAAACGTTAATAAAGAAAATATTGGCATACCTAGTAGTTTTTTTCTGCCTTCAAGAAATGACAGCTCAATGACAAAATCTATTTCTTTAATTATCCCGCCATTTTTTTCTACCAGCTTGGAAACAGCATTAATTGTTCCGCCGGTAGCAAGAAGGTCATCTACTATTATAACATTATCACCAGCACTAATCGCATCATCATGAATCTCAAGCTTGTCAGTACCATACTCAAGCTCATATTCAATGCTAGTCGTCTTATATGGTAGTTTCCCAGGTTTTCTTACAGGTATAATGCCTGCACCAATACAATACGCTAGAGCAGCTCCAAAAATAAACCCTCTTGCTTCCACGCTTACAACCTTATCAATTTTTTTACCGGCATGTCGCAAAGCAAGAGAATCAATCACCTTTTTAAATGCTGACGGATTCCCAATAAGTGGAGCAATGTCTTTAAAAATGATTCCCTTTTTAGGAAAATCATGAACATCTCTAATTAGTTTTTTTAATTCCTCCATTTCTTCCTCCATACAATCAGACATATTTATACAACGTTGTTTTTATAAATTTCATAAGGATAAATAATATCATCTGGTATTGTATCTATATATTTAGATCTGAATTCAGAATCCTGCATCCTGCAATGGTTGCATTTACTCTCATAAGCAGGATGTGAAAGTAGTCTATACCATATAGTTTCCAGCGAATCATCTTTTATATTTCCAAAAGACAGGGGTGTAAAATCGCACGGACAGATATCTCCATAGGCCGTCATATAGAATTGTTCGTTTCCTGCAAAACAGCCTGATCCTTTAGGTCCGTTAATCCAGGACTGAGTGATTACTCCGGGATAACCAGGTCTGAGTCTGTATTCATTAGTCAGTTTAGCTATTTCTTCTTTCTCTTCCATGGATAATATCATATTGACATTGTCCATAAGCTTTCCTGTAGGAACCGGATCAAAAACTACAACTTCATTGACTCCAATTTCTTTGCCAAGTGTCAGGATTTTTTCAAGACTTCCATTGTGATAATCTTCTCTCGTTGCATATGTTGATATTCCAACAAGAATTCCAGCATTCTTTGCATTCTGAATTCCTTTAATGGCTTTATCAAAAAGTCCTTTGACACCTCTTTGCTGATCGTGGACTGTTGGATCTGGACTGTCAATACTTACCATTACCGCGAACAGCCCTGAATCAGAAAGTTTTTTGCAATTTTCCACCGTTAGATATTCCCCGTTAGAGAACATCATGCAGTTTGCATCATCAGTATTAACATGTTTTATAAGTTCAAAGATATCTTTTCTTAAAAGAGGTTCTCCACCTGTAAGAGTTATATTCACAACACCAAGAGCGATTGCCTGATCAAGGACATTCTTAAACTCTTCCGTTGTGAGTTCCTTCCCTCTTTTTTTCATATTATTGTCTGCACTGCAATGGACACATTTTGCCTGACAGGCATATGTCACGCTTAAAGTACAGGTTGACGGGATTTTAAAATTTAGAAATTTTCTCAATAGTTTTCGAGTAAGGTCCTTAACACCTGCTTTGCTTGGTAAAGGAGGAAGAAAGCAAGTATAAACATTCCCATTTCTTTTAACAGCAATTACTTTATTGGTATTAAGCTTCATAAGATAAAGGTCAAAAAAACCTGACAATTCTTTTGAAAGTGTTCCAGTAGCCTTACCTTGTACAAATCCACTCCCATCAAGTTCAAGTTCTAATCCTAATAATTCATAATGCTCCATGAAACATCCCATCCTTTCTTTAAATACTTGTTAGATAATAATATCCTCAAGAGTTAGAAGTTTATTTAATTAATAAAAACATTGTCAATAACTTTTTGACTGCTTCTGGAAAATTACTGTTTAAGATATTTCGAATAGTATATAGAGTAAATTACCACCGACCTTGTCGGTGGCTTTAAAAGCATCGTGCTACGCACTCTTATTTCCAAATCCGTAGTTGCTCTTCTTGCCTTTCCTCTTCTTCCTATTCTGCTATGTACTTTTTTATAGTTTCCTCATCAATCCCAACTGTGTTCACAAAATACCCTCTTGCCCACATATGTTGACCCCAATACTTTTTCCTCAATTCTTCATGAGCCTTCATCATCCGCTCTGCACTCTTGCCTTTCAATACCTTCATCTCTTGGGATGGAGAATATTTCGGAGGCACAGACAAAAACAAATGCACATGATCTAGCTGGATACTCCCCTCGATTATCACAAAATCTTCCCAATTGCATAGCTGCTCTATTATCTTCTTAAGCTCTTCCCTTAGTTTCTTGTCAAGTATCCGAAATCGATACTTCGGAACCCACACAAAATGATACTTGCATTGGTCTACAACATGAGAACTTTTCTGATATAATCCCATATGTTAATATTACCATAACATTAACCTCCCACCAATCACTTTGGTGGACTTAAACGGGGTGGGGCCTTCGCCCCCACCCCCCACCACCAATTTCATAGGTGGTTTAGGCTGATTAATTAAATTGTTTACCGAAAAACATCTTAAGGATGCACCCCTCTTTCCTCTGACACAAGTTTAAAGACATCACCGATAAAATCTGCAATTTGACAAAGAAGGTCAAAAGAGATAATAACCTTTTCAAAAACCACATCTATATCAATGGAATACATACAGAATATAATCTCAAAAGCTCTTTCCGGGGAAAGACTTAGCCATGGTGAGTTAAGTTTTCTCTTAAAAATAGAAAAAAATGAAGAACTAACTCTTCTATACGCTGCAGCTGATAAACTCAGAAAGTCAATTTGCGGAGATATAGTAACATACGTAAAAAACAGAAATTTTAATTTTACAAATATTTGCCGCAATGAATGTAAGTTTTGCGCTTTCAAACGCAATCATGATGACAAGGATGCATATATTTCACCGATTGAAAATCTAATTAATGATTTAGATATATCTATCACAGAGGT
This sequence comes from Candidatus Schekmanbacteria bacterium, assembly GCA_016219965.1. Classification (NCBI taxonomy): domain Bacteria; phylum Candidatus Schekmaniibacteriota; species Candidatus Schekmanbacteria bacterium. The sequence continues at coordinate 282,654 of JACRJM010000015.1, read as the reverse complement.
TTGTATCCAGGGTGGGCTTAATGAAGACCTTGACATTGAGTTTTATGTAACAATATTACAAAAAATAAAGGCTAAACACCCATCAATACACATTCATGCCTTCTCTCCAATGGAGATTGCATTTATTTCAGAAAAATCAAAAATATCAATAGACAATGTTTTATCTATACTTAAAGAAAATGGCCTCGGATCAATTCCTGGAACAGCAGCAGAAATACTGTGCGATGATGTGAGAAAGAAAATCTGTCCGGGAAAAATATCTTCAGATGAATGGATAAGAATTATAAAAACAGCTCATAATTTACATATACCTACAACGGCAACTGTAATGTTCGGACATATCGAGACACCAGAACAGCTGGCAACTCACTTGTCCATAATAAGAGATATTCAGGAGAAAACTCTCGGCTTTACAGAGTTGGTTCCACTCCCATTTATCGCTACAAATACTGCTCTCGCAAAAGAATATCAGATACCTGCTTATAATGTTCAGAATGTATTCAGACTGTTTGCAGTAAGCCGCCTCTACTTTGGAAGCTTGCTCCCAAACATTCAGGCAAGTTGGGTTAAAATAGGCAAAGAAAACGTGAAAAAATCCCTGAGCTGTGGAGTAAATGACATTGGAGGAACATTAGGTGAGGAAAACATATCAAAGGCAGCAGGAGCAACTTATGGAAGCTCGATCACAGAGCAAGAATTAATAAAGCTAATCATTTCAGCAGGGAAAATTCCTATTGAACGAAACACGCTGTATAGGCACCCGGATAAAAGAAATCCCTCCTCATATATTCAATCTTTATAATAAGCCAGCCGTAAATAAGTATAAACTGATAATTAACTAGTTGTCTATCCCTGAGGACTTTTCACTTCTAAGCAATTCTCTTTCTTTTCTTATTGCTTCTTTTCCGGCATCAATAGCCTCTGCCCATATGGACTTTTGTTCCTCAAGTTTCTGCTTGCTGAACTCAATGACCTCATTAACTTTCTTTTTCGCATTTTCTGAGGCTTCCTTAACCTTACTGCTCATATCATCAGTTGCCTCTAGAATTTTTTCTTTTACCTGAAATTTTTCCTCTTGTGTTAAGATAATGGTTGTAACCACGGAGCCTGTTATTACACCTGCTAAAAAAGTAAGAATTCCTGACATCCCGCCATTGTTATCACTCATTTTATTTCCTCCCACGGTTTATCCATCTTCTTTTTAACACTTCTGCCCCAGCTTTCACGCCAACCCAAGTTGACGAACGTATAATGCTCTTAATTATATTTTCAGCTGAAAGCAATGAAACTACCTGTTTTATGGTACCTGCAACGTCCTTAACGCTTTTTAGTGTCTGTCCTGCACTATTCAAACCCTCATCAAGCTGCATGCTGATAGAATTAACATGTTCAAGTGAACTATCTACTTTTTTCAAAAGAGGAATTAATACAGTATCAACGTCATCAATTGTTTTTTCAATTTTTCCAACTGTTTTTTTAAGCTGCATTATAAGAGAAATTACCGCTCCTGTTATTAGCGCAAAAAGTATGATTGCTACAAGAAATATAATATCTAAAGTCGAATTCAAGATTTAGTCCTCAAAAAATTGATTTGTTATTATAACTTATAGATTTCCAATAATATTTTCAATTATAAAAGAATTAATTTCTTTTCTTGATTTTGGAAGTTTTGACATTTTTAACTCAGCGGCGGCCATCAGTTTATGTCCACCGGCACTTCCTAATTCCTCAAAAGCCTTTTTTAAAAGTTTGCCTGCATCGATTTTAATGTCTTTATTTCTAGCAGATAAAAACAAATTCTCATTTATAGTTCCAATAACAACTGCAATCTTAATTCCTTTAAGTTCCAGACAAAAATCAGCAATCTGCGGGATTATCTCTCTGTCTTTTACCTCTCCGATATCTGAGAATAAAACACCTTTAACGACCTTTTTTTTCAATGTGGCTTTACCAAAAGCTTCAAATTCTTCAAGCGAAAGAGATGGCTGCTCTATTTTTTTTAACAGATTCAAATCAGCAAGGTTATACAAGTAGGAAAATGCTTCGATGTCAGATGAAGTAATACCTCTATTGAATGACATAGTATCAGTTTTTATTGCATATAAAAGAGCTGTCGCAATTTGTTTTGTCATCTTGTACCGGGAGTAAATAAAATATTCTGTTAATATTGTTGAGTTAGCCCCTATTTCAGGCCTAATATCAACAAAAGCAGAATTATATTGTCCACGGTGCGGATGATGATCTATTATTATGCATGGTGCTATTTTACCTCTGTAAGAGGTAGTTCCATCGGGGGCTGTTTCAATCATCGCGACCTTATTAATCTTATTTAGATTAATCTGATCAAAAGTAAACATCTTAATTTTTAGAAGTTCCAGCATGTTTGTATTTTCTGAACGTCCGACATTGCCGCCATATCCGATAGTTACATTAACTTTTTTTGCCTTCTTCAATAAATATTTGAGAGCCATTGATGATGCAATTGAATCGGGATCAGGATTGTCATGAGAAACTATCAATACATTGTCACCATCCGCAATATTAGAAAACAATTTTTCAACATTTCTTCTTTTATTGTACTTTCCAAGTTCAATAAAGAAATCTTTTGAAACTAGATCCGGAATTGAGATTATTTTGTTGGCCTCTATTTCCTTTTCATCTTCAGGATTAAGAACACTGTCCTTAAGCGCAAGTATCAGTTGCGAGGAAGCTTTTCTCCTGCTATTCAAGAAATCAAGAATCTGCTTTGCCTTCTTAATATTTTTTGCTCCTATGATTATCTCGGAAAGTTCAGAAAAATCGATTTGCCTGTAACTTGACTTTGCAAAAGGGCTCGCATTTATTACACTGTAACCTTTATTGAACAGTTGTTCTGTTACCTTCATGTTCTGGCATAATATTATGAGCTTCTTCCTGTCTGCTTTGAAGGCATTTGCTAATTGGAGAACAAAATCCCCTGTGTCAACCAGCAAGACACTCATCTTATTTCTACCTCAGAGATATCCTTTATATCAGCAAGCTTCTTTTGCAGGTAAAAGATGTCAACATCTGCAGGAACTCTTATAACTGCGTTAATATCAAGTTCTTTGGTGAACGCATTTTTATTCAATCTTATGTTAACTATCGATACATTTGCCATAACGAGAGCTTGTTCAACATTTGTTAAAATATCCGGAGACTCTATAGCAGTCAATAAGAGGCTTTTATCTCCTTTGCTTCCAAGAAAGAATTTTTCAACTTTGTTAAGAACGGAAAGAGCAAGAACTATTATAAACGCAGCAATAAATCCTCCGGAATAATAACCGCTGCCTATTGCCAAGCCTATTACTGCCGTTGTCCAAAGGCTTGCAGCAGTTGTAAGACCCTTAACGCTCGCCCCAAAACGTAGAATCGCACCTGCTCCGAGGAAGCCAACTCCAGTAACCACCTGTGCAGCAATTCGTGCCGGGTCACTGCTGTGCTGTGGGAAAATCTCAACCATATGAATGGATATTAGCATGGTCAGTGTTGAGCCAATTCCAAGGATTATATGTGTTCTGAATCCGGCAGGCTGGTTGCGTCTTTCTCTTTCGAGGCCTATAATGCCAGAGAGAGCCGTTACAATTAAGAGTCTAAGGAGAGTTACTTGTAAATCAATCATACAATTCCCGGCTCTCTATTTAATTACCAAGTTAATTACCAAGCCGGTTTATATTCAGAGAAAGTATATTAGCCATAGTAGAAATGAAGAATATTTCATCCTCAACGAAAACCCGTTTTCTTGAACTTTTGATATTCATAACACCTACCACTTCATTTCCGGCAAGCACAGGCATAGCTATCATTGCTTTCAAGTTGCCTTCATCTATGCCATCAATCCTTTTTGATCTGTCATCCAAGGAAATGTCCTCGACAATTATAAGTTCTCGATTTTCTGCTGCAAGCCCTGTTATACCTTCACCTATCTTAAGCTTAATCTTCCCTACAAGGTCATCTTTTATGCCAATCCCAACTGTTAGTAAAAGAGAATCATTTTCAGCGATATAAAGAGACGCTGTTGTAGCATTCAGGACTTTACAAACCCTGGTCATTATAGTTTTGTTAAGTTCTTCTTTTTTTCCTCCTCCTGCCAGTAAAAATGTAACTTCGCTTATACACGCAAGTTCATTTTTCTCTCTTTCAGACTTGGAATACTCAAATTCAAGTTCAATATCCTTAGAAACGTCAGTAAGTTCTCTTCTTTTAGCCTTAATCAACTTTGGTGCAAGAGACCTTGTAACTCCGCTTATCAACTCAAAATCTGAAAAACCGCAGCTGCAAACAAGCTTTGCTTTCCAGCCATCAACGATTTCTCTTTTCATAAGCTTTCCACATTTACGGCAATGAATAAGCTTTTCCACCCTGACTGCCTCCTACTTTAAAGAAATCTCCCTTAAAAGCTTAATTTCATCTAAGACTTTCCCTGCACCTAAAACTACCGCAGACAAAGGATTCTGAGCAGTATATACCGGCAATCCTGTTTCTTTGAACATTAGTTCATTTATACCATCAAGGAGTGCTCCTCCTCCTGCCATATATATTCCTTTATCAACTATATCTGATGCAAGCTCCGGAGGAGTATTTTCGAGAGTCTTTAGCACTGTATTAACTATTATTGTGAGTGTCTCCTTCAGGGCTTCCTGGACTTCCTGTTTTTTTATCTTCACAGTAATAGGGAGACCTTCTATCAATCCTCTCCCTTTCAATTCCATTTCATTTTTATTATCAGTTCTTATCGTTGAACATATTTCAAGTTTCACTTTCTCAGCCATTTGTTCACCGATCAGTATATTATACTTATTTTTTACAAAATTTATAATGGCCTGATCCAGCTCATCTCCGGCAACCCTTATCGATTGCCCATAAACTATACCTGCAAGCGCAATAACGGCAACTTCCGTGGTACCGCCTCCAATATCAACTATCATGTTTCCTGACGGTTCCTGAACTGCAAGTCCTGCACCGATTGCTGCAGCCATAGGTTGTTCAATGATATAAACTTCACTTGCTCCAGCCTCCTCCACAGATTCTTTCACTGCACGTCTTTCAACGGAAGTTATACCAAGCGGTATTGAGATAACTACCCTGGGATAGCTGAACAATTGCTTGTTATTTACCTTCTTTATGAAAAAACTCAGCAGTTCAAGGGTCGCTTCAAGGTTTGAAATTACACCATCCCTTATTGGTCTTATAACATCTATATTAGGAGGCGCTTTCCCCAGCATCTTCTTTGCCTCCCGACCTACAGCCAAAGTTTTCTTTATTTGCTTATCGATGGCAATAACTGATGGTTCATTAATAATGATACCCTTATTTTTTAAAAAAATAAGGGTGTTTGCAGTCCCTAAATCAATAGCAATATCTTTTGAAAAAATTGAGAATAAAGACATAAATCAACGGACCTTTTTAAAAAAAATGCTTTGAAAATTCATTAAGCCTAAAAAATTAATCGGCGAGCCCGTAAAGCTCGCCTTTAACCTACTGTTAATTATTATATGTTGTCTATGATACAAAAAAAAAACTTTTCTTGTCAAGCCATACAGGTAAAATTACCTAAAATTCAATAGATTATAATCAGGAATTAAATAATAGATCACCTTATCAGCGCTTTTCCTGATGGCATTGAGTACACAATTCAGTCTGCACCTTGTAACGGAGCATTCTTTCAAAGTCGTTCCCATGAGGCTCGTGACAACTCAGGCAATCAACGGTACGTGTATGTGTTTTATCTCTTGGATCAAATACTTTTTCTCCTATCGGGTGTGTTGAATGCCCCTGCCAATCATGACAACCACCACAAAGCCCTATAACAGTAGGTGTTTTGAGGAGAAATGCGCTCTCTGATGAATGCGGCATATGACAAGCGGTGCAAGTACCTTCGCTAACAGGCGCGTGCTTTGTCTTAACAGTTATAATCTTCTCAATGACATCTGGATGGCAATTATTACATACCTCTACCATTGTATCCTTGAGAAGTTTAGGCTGGTCAGTGGCATGAGGACTATGGCAGTTCAAGCAGCTGTTATTATCATCTAAAGCCGGATGAACATGACTCTTGCCCAATACCTGGCTTATCATGTCACTATGACAATCCTTGCAAAGCTCAACACCGGCTTTCTTTGTGGCAAATGGGGTCTTTGAGTTAAAGTCTTCATGACACTGCGCACACATTTTTCCACTGACAGGTTGATGCACGTTGCTATACAGTAATCCAGCCTTATTAGAACCATGCACACTATGACATATATTACACTTTTGCCCGCCAACAGGATAGTTCATATGCTGTCTAACAAATGCCTGGCTGTCGGTTTTGTGACAATCGTTGCATATAGAAGGCACCTTGTTTTTCAATAGATAGGCTGATTCAACTGAGGCGTGGGGGTTGTGACAGTTAAGACAATTCCCTTCTACCGGGCTGTGTTTAAACTCAAACTTTTTTATCTCATCTCCTTTTTTCCTGTGACAATCAAAACAAAGGTCATTTCCTTCCTTTAGCAGATTGAATTTATTATTGGATCCATGGGGGTCATGACATTTTACACAGTTTCCCTCGACTACAACTTTATGGGTACTAGCCGCATTTTTAGGTATTATCTCTTCGTGACAGGTGAAGCAAATCTCCTTAGTGCTATTAGACAACATTTTATCATAAGTTGAAGCATGGGGATTATGGCAACCTCTGCAATCCCTGGACTTTACCGGAGTATGAACAAATTTCCCACCAATTTTTTTCTCAAAATCCGAATGGCAATCGAGGCATATTTTTCCTTCTGCTCCCGGCTTAAGCTTGAACTTGTCTGCTGAATCAACATATGTAATACAAAAAAACATCTCCATAAGAAAAAAAAGGGAAAACATTCTATACATTAATTTCATCTTTTCTCCTTTACTGCTTTTCAACAACATGACATTCCTCGCAGGATTTTTCTGCGAAAGGAGGATGTAAGTTCTTTTTAAACAAATTTGAATCTTTAGAAGCATGTGGGTCATGACAACTCCTGCAATCTATTGAACCAGGATCAATATTAATGTGTGCCTGAACAAAACTATCTTTTTTAAAGTTGTGGCATTCGCCGCACAGGCTTTGAACAGGCTGGGACAATAAAGATTTCTCAGGTGAAAAGTGTGGTTTATGACAACGTAAACAATCCCTTGCCGCAGGTGGATGTTTTCTTTCTTTTTCTATCCTTTCTTTAATATCCTTATGGCATACCAGACATACATCCGGGCTAGGCGCCAAAAGCAAACTCTTATTTTTAGACTTGTGAGGGCTATGGCATTTTGTGCATTCACCATTACTTACGGGTGAATGTACGCTTTTATTCTTTGCTATTTCCGCTTCGAACTCTGAATGACATGTCAAACATAAAACTTTCTGCTTATCAAGAATCATTCCTTCTATATTGCTTCCATGCGGATTGTGACAGGTAAGACAATCTTTGTCAGCAAATGGTACATGATTTGTTCCGCTTCCTTTTCCTTGCTCCATAAGTTCTTTATGACAATTTTCACAGAGCTTCGTAGGAGCCATTTTAAGCAGTTTTGCTTCGTCGGCACCATGGGGATTATGGCATGAATTACAAAATCCATTTTTTACAGGCTGATGCATATTCGTTTTTTCAAATTTATCCTTAGCTTCTGAATGGCAATTATAACATACTATGTCGGTCCGCTCCTTCATCATAGCCTGAAAATTTGAACCATGGGGATTATGACATTCGGTACACATCAGGTCGCTGAAAGGAGAATGTACATTTTTAGATTTTTGATAATTCTTAATGTCTTCGTGGCATGAAAAACAGATATCTCCCGGTTTTTCCTTGAGCATTTTGGAATATTTCGAAGCATGAGGCATATGGCATGATAAACATCCATCACCCTCGGTTACCGCTGCATGCGAAACAGCTGTTTTTTCCCCTTTTTCGCTATGACAGTTAAAACATAAATTGTTCGCACCTGCCACTAAAAGCTTAGGATTCTCAGATACGTGAGGATTGTGGCAATCAAGGCACATCCCTTCCTTAAAGGGCGAATGTTCAATATTTCCACCTGCTTTAAGAGATGTTTCGTCATGGCACTGGTAACAAATTTTACTGCCGATTTCTGTCGTCCCAAATGCTTTTTCTGACGACGGAGAATTGTGACAGCTTTCACAGCTTACAGAAACAACCGGATCGTGAGCCGACATTTTTAAAAGCTTAGCTTGCGATGATGAGTGCGGGTTATGGCATACAGTACATTTTGAAGTTTCTACAGGATAACTTCCGTGAGCTTTTTTGAACTCTCCTTTTTCCTTTTCATGACATGCAAGGCAAAGCTCTGTCTCTGGTTTAACAAGCAGATTTTTTTCTTTTGAACTATGGGAATTGTGGCATGCACCACATCCATTGCTCTGCAAAACTTTATGAGTAACCTGTTTTTCATAATTTTCTTTTTTGTGACACCCATAGCAAAGTTCTTTTCCTTCAATCTTGAGTAAATGATCAGACTCGGAAGCGTGCGGATTATGGCAATTATTACATTTGCCGTTAAGCGCAGAATGCATATTGGGATCGTCTAAACCTATCTTCTCTTTGGCGTGGCATTGAAGACATAGTTCATTCCAAGGCTTTTTTAAAATAAGCGCCGGAACCCTCCCATGCCTGATATGACATTCTTCGCATTGTTCCTTTTTGACAATTAAATGTATGCTTTTCATCGAAAAGTATTTTTTCTCAAATTCCTTATGACAGCTAAAACATTCTTTGCTTTCAAATTGTCTCTTAGCCGATTCAGACCTTAATGCCATAAAGAGGATTGACGCAAAAACGAGCAAAATTATTACCGGAAAAACATTACGAATTTTCTTATTCCCTAAATACATATTTTCTCCAATGTGTTGATACTTTTCTTAATTGCCATTCCCAAGTTCAACTTCAATCTCAGGGCAACAATAAATTGTTAGTAGTACCGGTAATTTCTGAGCTACCCTTTCAGAAGTAAAATAAGAAAGAAAATTTACACTCTTTTTTAAAATAAAAAATACATCAAGAAAAAATGTAAGTCAAAAAAAATATGCTTTTTTAGGGCATTAATTAAGAATATTCAGAAACTTATTCTGCAAAATATTTAATGTTATTCTAAAGTATTTTACCACTCTCAGTTTGCTGCAGAAAACTTGAATGCATTATTACTAGGTTGATAAATATACCTCCTAATTACATTGAAGCTTCTGATTGAAAGAATATCCTGATATCGGATTGCTCCCTTAGCTTATTTTCCCAATATCTTAACTCGCTATTAAGCTTCTCTCCAACAACTTTGTTTGTTATTAAATCCTTTACATCTTCAAAGGGCTGAGGTACTGCAACATAAAACTCTTTGATATAGAAAACATAAAAAAAACCGTCAGCCGCCTCATATAGCCTGAAATCTCCTTTTTTAACACCTGACAAGGCTTTTTTAATATCATCTGGCAAACTATCTGTCGCTATCACATTGCCTTCGATCGCCAGAATCTCGTCAGAAATATTATCAAGCTTGCCTTCAGCATTTTCTTTAATCCATTCGAACTCTGCTCCTGAATCAAGCTTCTTAAGGGCTGATTTGGCGAAATCAATATTTTCAAAGCCCAGGGCATCAATCTTTACCATTTCGGAATAAGCATATTCCATTTTATGGTCTTCATAATATTTTTGTTTGTCTTCTTCATTCATCTTAATATTAGGAGCAACAGCCTTTTTTACAAATTCATTAAATACTAATGAATCCCCGTACCCCTTAATCATATTTGTGTATTCTTCGGTTTTATCAATGCCGGCTTTGGACGCTTCAATGATAAGAGCTTTTTTTACAATAATTTTTTCAAGAACTTCATATTTGTTTTTATTTACCCTCTTTCTTTCAATCGCCCTATCTGCACCATGAAAATATTTTTGTTTTATAGCATCTGCCCATTGTCCTACTGTAACCTTATCACCGCCTTCTATCTCTGCAACAATTCTATTGTCTTTCAATAATTCTTCAAATCCTGGCTTCAGCGCCTCAAAATCTATTTTATCAACTAATTTTTGATTTATCTTTACGTACTTCTTTAAAAGCTCGCTATTGTATTCAATCAATACTTGCACTTTTTTCCGGTTAAGAACCTCATTTGTTATCTTTTCCTTTATTCCAGCATCTTCAGGAAACCGTGTCTCTTCAAGCTTAAAAATCGAAAAACCTTTAATCACAGGGACAATTGAACTTATCCCTCCAATTTCCATTTCAGATACTGCCTTAAACACGTTTGGCTGCAGCTCTTTTTCTCTAAGATAAGTCCCATCAATATCTCCTTTAGCAGTTTCATTGGAAATTAAAGTCTGTGCAATCTCATCAAAGTTTTTTCCATTTTTTATCTCTTCAATCATTTTTTTAGCATCTTCTTCCTTTTCAAAAAGAACTGATTTGATTTTTAGTTCCTTGACTTCTTTTTTATATAAATTGTCCACTTCTGCATCATCAGCCTTAAGATCCTTTACTCGTCTTTCCTGAACCATTTCAATCAAAAGCTCTTCTGAATAACTATCAATCATTTTTGTTACGTCCTGCAAATCATACAACCCTATATCACGTGCTTCCTGCAGTATAAGTTTTACATTGACAAGTCTGTTAATAATTTCATTAAAGTTTTTATCTGCCGGTCCCTTTTTTTCACTTACATCCTCATGAATTGAGCCAAGAGAATTTTTAAGGTCATCCAGTGTAATGGCTTCTCCATTGACCAATGCAACGGGAATGTTAGAAAACAAAGGAGAAAATAATGGTATTCTAAGATTGATAAGAATGTCGTTACTCACCGGGGCTTCCCTGCCGGAAAGATCATTTTCATTCTGAACCAGTCCTCCAAAAGAAAAGACATCTGACTGGAAGACAAAAAATATTACAAAGCATATCTCGATTACTACAAACAATTTTCTCATATAAATATCCTCACTTAATTACATTTTATGCAAATGCGCCTCATTCCTACTGGCCTTATTAAATCTTATTTAGTTATCAGTCACAATTAAACCAGTGACAGCCTTAATCATTTCAGATGCCATTTCTTCAGCTACATTAATCGTCCCCCAGTCGAACAGAAAAACATAGTCACCTCCCCTGTTATAGCTCTTAGCCGCAAATACAACATCACGGCTGTTTCTTTCCATAATCATTGCAGAGAAATCAACAATGGGATTGCCATAAAAACCTATAAAATCCTGAAAATCAGTTACTCTCCCACCCAATATCAAATCAATGTCGGAAGTGTAAAAAAGAAGTTCGGATTGAGGAGTTGAAATCCCCTGATCCATTATTATTCTTAATTCAAGAAGTTTTTCCCTTACTATCCCAGGTTCTACCAAATCAAATTCTTTTTGTTTCACCAATTGCTCAACAAAATGGAGCATCATTATTTCCCCTGCATTCTTCCGAGTGCTGTCATTGAAAAATGGTATTACTGCTATCTTGTATTTATTATCTTTTTTAATGAAATTTTTATTATAAACATACTTCGGATTAAACCTAATTCCTCCCCATGGGGCTTCATAGATCCCAACTTTCCCTGAAAGATATCCTGACAATGAATCAACAAGAAGCATAACAGCTTTTACCCTTGCTTCAACCGGATCCGTTATAATGCCCAATCCCAACAAACCCTGGAAATCATTTCCTGCAAAGCCAATGCTATCCATCCACATTATTGACGGTTCTCCTCCGGTTGAAACCATCCTTGAACTTAACGAAACCCTCGGCGGAAGATACTCATTGTAAAGAGTAAGAGATGTGATTAAAACAGCATCAACTCCTATTTCAGCCTTTATTGATAGAGATGTTTTGTTATCTATCCCGCCTGAATAACGTATTCTGTTTTTTTCCATATATCCTTCAAGGAGAGATTCCTCTATCACATTTATTCCCATACTTCTAACTCTGGCTATGAGTAGTTCCCTTATTTCTTTTAACGGCGCTACAGAACCGCTCAGATTTTGTATTGGTAAAACGGCTATATTCAGTTTTTGAATATTTTCGTAGCCTCTTTCCACTTTCTTATCAGTTATTGAACAGCCGTGGGAAATTAAAATAATTACGGAAAGGCAGACTAACAGTCTACTGGAAAAGCTTATCCAATATTTCATTGATTGCATCTTCTGTAATATCATTTATTGGAACACCGCCACCTCCAAAAAGTCGGTCTGTAATGCTTACCCCACCTTTTGTTGAGGAAGCGGACCATACTACATTAGCTGAGTCCTTCTCTATCATCTGCATGCTGATAGAAATGATATTTGAAGGGGTGCTTCCTGACCTGACTTCCCCATACTCTTTCACAACACCAGTAATCACGGCATCTGCATTGACGATATTTGCAAACCTCTTAATTTCCTCTTCAGAGGGAGCGGACGAATCAGTCATACCAGTTTTTAAGATTCCGCTTGATACTTCACCCGTAGGGATAACATATACTGTGCTTGTTGCCATTAACATAGTAATAAAAACATCCCTTACCCTGCTTGCTGCCTGATTATCTCTTGAAAAATTTGCAAAAGGCATGACAGCCACCCTCTGTATTGCTCCGAAGTCCATATTAGTATCTTTATAAACGTCGGTATGAGAGCAGGCTAAAAATGACAGAAGCACAAATAAAACCACACATTTGTTTAAATTATAGATTTTCATTGCCGGCATCCCGAATATTTTTCTCGCATTATATTAAAATTTAACCGTCATCAGTGTTTATTTATAGTTTGTTTTAATTAATAAATTCAATGAATTTATCAAATCCAGTTATTATGTCAACTAACATAATCATCAGAGCAAATCTACCTTTCCGACAGACTTCTTCCCTTGGCCATGTATTCTTCAGCTTTATTTACAAGCCCTTTTAGTTTATAGGCATTTGACATGTTGAAATAGATTATCGGGTCACTCGGATTTGATGCTAAAGCTTTTTCAAAATATTCAATCGCATTATCTAGTTGCCCCGATTCCCCGTAAAGAATACCGATATGCATGCACACATCAGAATTGCCCGGTTTTAATTCCAGTGCCTTCTGGTACGATTCCATTGCTTTTTGTGGCAATCTCTTTTTATTGTAAGCATTTCCCAAATTAATATAAAACTCGTAACCATCAGGATCCAAATCCAGCGTCTTTTTAAACTCATCAATCGCCTCATCTGTCATACCTTTTTTCTCATATGCTATTCCGAGGTTATTATGTACTTTTGAAAAATTTGGGCTTATCTTCAAAGCTTCATTATAATGTTCAATGGCTTTATCTATTTGCCCCCCAGCCATATAAGCCATTCCGAGGTTATTATGCGCTCTTGCAAAATCAGGGTTTATCTTCAAAGCCGCAACATATCGCTTTATTGCATCATCAAACATGCCTTTGCCTGCATATGCAATCCCAAGTTCATTAAGTGCAAATGCACTGTCAGGAGACTTTTTCACAGTATCTTTCCACAAGGAAAAATCATTTTCCCAGACCTTGTTTCTTTCTATGGTATTAAAAGCATAAAAACAAATTACTATAAGGAAGCTAACTGAAATAAAATTGAAGCATTTGGCTTTATAGGCATTAAGCCAAAAAAACATAATTGATAAAAGCATCACAAATCCGGCAGATGGAAGATAGAGGTACCGGTCAGAAAAAGTATTTTCACCAAGTGCCGGTATATACAGCACAGGGATTAAAGGCAGGGCAATTAGATTAAGAGCAAAAAAGATCTCTTTGTTCTTTTTAAGGGAAATAAACATTGAAATGACAAACAATAAAAATATCACTATCGAGACAATTCCTTTAACAGTCATCAAAGCAGAAATTGGATGAAGAACATGAAAAGCATTTAGGTTTGCAGGAAAAATGAGTTTTTTGAGATACTTGCTGAAAAGAGGAAATATATTGATGAAATATTCATAAACGCTGAGATTGGAATGACGTTTTAAAGGCGCAAAATTTCCAAGCACTGAAAACCTTAAAACAAGGTAAGTTCCACAGACCATAAAAAAAAGCAGGTATCTTTTAAGAAAATCAGAAAATATCAGCTTATTCCTTCTGAAAGAAAAATCATAACAGACAATGATTAATGGTAGTGTCAAAGCTGTCTCTTTGCACAATATTGCAAGGAAAAATGACAAGAGGGAGAGCAAAAAGGACAAATCTTTCACTGCTGTCGCTGATAAGTAAAGATAAAAAGAAAGCAAATAAAAAAATGAAAAAGAAAGCTCAGGTATACCGGCAACCCAGGTCACAGCTTCAGTATGCACAGGATGTACCGCGTACAGCACTGCACCTGCAAGAGCAGGCAAAAAAGGTGAAGCCGGATAAGGGGTAATTATTCCTTCAAGCATCCTGTAAATAATGAAAAAAAGGAGTAAAGAGACTCCTATATGAAAAAAGACATTTACAAGATGAAATCCAAAGGGTTCGATTCCAAAGATATAATAACAGGCCATATAACTTAGATGCATAAGAGGTCTGTAGTAATTTGAAACCTCACCTTCAAACTCCCAGACATTTGTGGAAAATATTTTGGGGATATATTTTGCATCTTTGATCCATTCATTATCCAATATCTGGAAATGATCATCGTAAACAAATCCGTTAAAAAGGGCATTCCCGAAGACAGCGAAGGAGACTATTGTCAAAATAATAATAGTTATTCCTTCTCTTGATTTTGAAAATCCGAATTTCATCTCAGCTCAAATTCTTTCAGATTATACTTTTACTGTCTTGAAGGAGATTTCATATCTCTATCAAGTCCTTTCCCCTTTACTCTCATCTCTTCTGCTTCAACCTTTAAACCTTTAATTTCATAAGCCTTTGAAAGATTATAATACCCGAATGGATCTTCAGGCTGTAGTTTAATTGCTGTCCTGAAATGCCCTATTGCATCTTCAATAAAGCCGCTTTCTGCATAGAGAACCCCGATATTATTATGAGAATCCGCGTTATCAGGATTGAGCTTGATGGCAATCTCCAGATATTTTATTGCCTCTTCCATATTATTATCTGCAGAATACACTATGCTAAGATTCCTGTAAGCCTCTTCAAAGTAGGGATTAAGTTCTATTGCTTTCTTAAAATAGTCAATTGCAATTTTTTCTTTCCCCCTTCTTGCATAGATGATACCGAGGTTGTTGTATGGTTCAGGAAATTCGGGATTTAATTTCAGCGCAATCAAGAACTGTTCAACCGCAAGATCAGTCAATCCCTTTTTATTATAGGAAATGCCGAGGTTTATATAACTATTTGCCCATTCTGGCTCAAGCCTAATTGCTGTCTTGTATTCTTCTATAGCTTTATCAATAATCCCCTTTTCATTGAAATAATCGCCAAGTGCATTGTGGGGGTTGGAACTTTCCGGAGATTTATGAGCGGCATCGGTCCACAAAGTGTAGCTGTCTTTCCAGACAAATGCCCGCCGCACAGTTCCCTGAAAATAGATAACCAGTATAATGCTTACAATAAGCAAAACTGCATTTGTCCATTGAGGTCTATTCTCCCTAAGCCACAATATACATCCGGTTATAACCAGAATAAAACCTAATGAAGGAAGATAAATGTAACGTTCGGTAAAAACATTCTCAACTCTCTGTGCAAGTGCCGGAGCATATAGGGTGGGACAAAGCGGAATCATAAAGAGAATAAAACCAAAAAAAGAAATCTTGTTTTTTGATGACCTTATAACAATAACACAAATCAAAGAGATTATGGCGAGAGATAGGAAGAACCTTATATCTATAAATGATTTAACCGGGTTAAAAACATGCCAAACATTGAGATTTATCGGAAAAAGTAATTTGCCAATATAACTGCTGATAAAAACAGGGATGTTATATAGATAATAATAAGCGCTAAACTCAAGTTTCTTTTTTACAGGGGCTATTCCCTGTAGAGCATAAATTCTCATTGAAAGATATGTTCCGGCAGTAATTAGAAATGGGATATACCGCCTGAAGGAGTCATATTTCCAGACTTTAGTCTTCATAAATAAACTGTCATATAAGACAAGTACAACAGGAAGTGTAAGCGCCGGTTCCTTGCATAAGGTGGAAAGGAAGAATGACATGACTGAGCAAAAATAAATAATATTGCCTGACAGTTCTTTTTCCCGCCATTGAATGTAAAGGTAAAAAGAGAGCAGATAGAAGAATGAATATGAAACATCTGTAATTCCCGAAACCCATGCAACAGCTTCCGTGTGAATAGGATGGAGGGCAAATAAAAGTGATGCAATAAAAGAAAAAAACAGGATTTCATCTTTAACCGACGGGTATATTTTCCTGAAAAGCTTAGCAGAAATCAGAAATACAAGAATTGAAACCGCGGCGTGAAACAAAAGATTTATAAGATGGAAACCCTGTGGGTTAAGACCAAAGAGAACATAGCCTGTCATAAAGATTATATGTATCAGGGGCCTGTAAAAGCTTGTATGCCCGCCGGAATAAGCCCAGTAATTTGAAGTAAATATTTCCGGGATATTATTGGCTTTTTTAATCCAGTTGTTTTTCAAAACTGTAAAATAATCATCCATGACGAAGCCATTTAAAAGAGTGACGCTGTATGCAAGAGATGAAATGATTGCAATTATTATCAGAAAATAAAATTTGTTAGCCTTGAAGCGAAGATATATTTGATTATTATTTGTCATTTAGCTCTGAGTGCATCTGCAGCTTGAAATTCCTTTAAAGCTTCATTCATTCTTCCCTGCTTCCTGTAAATTAACCCTAAGTTATAGTAAGCACCTGCATCAGAAGGATTTAACTCCTTTACAGTTTGAAATTCCCTTATGGCATCTTCAAATTTACCAAGTTTCCCGAAAATTGCTCCGAGATTATTGTGAGCCGCCGTGTAATCAGCATTGAATTTTATCGCATACTTGTATCTTGCGATTGCCTCATCAAACATGCCAATATCACTGTAAACCACTCCGAGGTTAAAGTGTATCTCAGAATTATCAGGCTCTATTTCAAGTGCACGCTTATATTCATCTATCGCTTCTTCTGTTTTGCCTTCAATTTTATAGATAAGCCCTAGGTTATTGTGCGGTGAAGCATATTTTGGGTCTATACTTATAGCAATCTTCAATTCTTCTATTGCACTCTTAAAATCTCCTGATTTCCCGTAAATATTGCCTAAATTATAATGTGCAATCGCATAGTCCGGACGAAGGTCAACTGCCGTTTCAAATTCCCTCACAGCATCTTCCAATTTACCGGCTTTCACATATGCATTGCCCAGGTTGCCATGTGCCCTTGCCAGATTGGGGCTTTTTTTAACTACATCTTCCCAAAAAACCGTTTCTTTTCCCCATACATCGTTTCTTGAAAATGTAAGGAAGGAAAATAAAATTGCAGCACATAACAACATTGAAACTATCACATAGCCGGCCTTTGAGAGCCCTGTTTTTGCATTGAACCCAATAGACATGAGGAAAGCAACCAGGGCGGCAAAAAAACCAACAGATGGAAGATATACCCGATGTTCAACAATAACGTCGGCAATGGGAATAATGCTTGATTCGATGGATATTGTGATCAAGAACCAGAATATTCCAAAGGAAACAAGCAACATATAAGGGTCGGATCCCTTGAATGCTTTTCTTGCCATAAACAGAGCGCTTGAAAATAATAAAACAATAACAAGAAATGGAAGAATAACATTTATATCAAAAAAAGAATTATACAATGGATAGTCATAATCAAGATTCTGGTTTAACGGGAAAAACAACAACCTTAAATATTTAACGATAACGCTGAATTGTGTCAAAAGATAATCGGCACTCGATATCTTCGCCTTGCCGGATGCTATTTCATTTACATCGGAAAAGACATTCCCCAAAGGCGCATTAAAATTTATAATGCCTAATGGAATTATCAAGGCAGTCAAAAGAACAGGCAATATCAATTGAAGCCTTTTCATCCCTGTTGCCCTGAAAAAAAGAAACTCATAAAGCACTATTGTCAGTGGCAATGTAAATGAAATCTCCTTGGTTTTCATTGCAAGAATAATGCAGGCAATTGACAAGGCATAGAAAGAAATTGTTCTTCTGCTGAAAAACTCGCGTCCTTCCTGGCTCAATCTTGTTTTAATATAAAGCACAACTGCTGAAAGATAAAAAAGTGCCGCCAGTGATGTCATTCTCTGAACTATATAAGTTACAGCTTGTGTCTGGACAGGGTGAAGGGCAAAAAAGGCTGAAACCATAAAAGCGACCTCCCCTGCAAGATCTGCTAACCCGGAGCTCTTCATCCGGGGAGTTTTAAAAGTCAGGATAATAAGAGCATAGACAAGCAGGGTATTGATAATATGAACTGCAATATTGAAGATATGATAGCCTGCAACATCAAGCCCGTTAACCCTGTAATTTATTGCAAAAGTTAAATATGCAATAAATCTTCCGGTATTATACCTGCCTTCCGGCGGGTTAACGATGAGATTGCTTAAGCTCCTTATTACCGGGTTCCTTATTATTGTAGGCTCATCATCAAAGATAAAAGGCACATGTAATGTATTTGAATAGACCAACAGTCCGAGCAGGGCTAAAAGCAAAATATAAAAAAATGTTTTTTTTTCGTATGTGACTATCTTGTTCAGCATTTTTTTTATTTTCTAATTAATGATGCTATCAATTCTTGAATTGATTTCTTTTTCTATCTTTTTAATAGTTGAACCGTATGGTGGCAGAGTTTTTCCTACTCTGACCGCAGACTCGAACTCCTTATTATAGACATTATCTATGCCAGTCATGATATCATCAACCAGCGGATTTATTGTCTCATCGCTTAAATCGTTTATATAAATCTGCCCATATATTTTCCTGGCTTCGTTGTCCACAAAGGCAACTGCCGCTCTTTCTTTGCTGACAGGAACCAGGACAACTGAAAGTTCAATCAATATCCTTCTCCCCGACAAGTCCGCAAGTTCAATTCCTGTTTGTTTCAGAAGCTTTGGTTCAAGTAGTCGTTTCAGGGTGATTTCAGATCTCAGCATCCTTCCCAATGCATGCCACTTGTATTTATCTTCAAGAACGTTCATAAATATCTCAAAATCCCTGGAACCTGATTTCCCTCCCAAGAACAATCCCTGCGCTTTTACCGCAATGTCCGACGCCCTGTCATAACTTTCCCACTTCTTTTTCTGCTCTTCCTGCGCCTCCCTGCCTTCCGCTGGAACGAGATATGGCAGAATACTTTCCCTGTATTTTGCCAAGGCATTTACATTTATTCCAGTAAGAAATCCCTTGCCTATAGAAAAGGGAGCCGAGAACTCAAGATACAAATTATCGTTGGTGTTTGCTATCCCGTCACGGCTGAATTCTTCCATGCCTTTTCTTCCCATAAGGAAGAAACTCAGAAGGTCGTCAGAAGACTGGACTAATACTCTCTTAAGGTCATTTAAAACTTCGGGTTGCGATACTCTTACGGAAAGTTCCGATTCATCAATCATGATCGGAGAATTGCTACCTATAATTTCCGCATCGTTATAACTTAACCAGATCATGGAGTATTTAAAGTTTTCGCTGAATGTTTTTACTACGGATTTTACATTATCAACTGTCAGCTCATATAACGGCAGCCATTGGCATATAATTCCGCCGGGCGTTAGGTGTTCGGAAGCAAGTTTGAAATACTCAGTTGCATACAGATATCCCGCTCCCCTGAACCACGGATGTATTGGGTCTGCGGTTATAACGTCGAACTTTTCCTTAGTTGTAAGAAGGAAATTCCTCCCGTCATTAAAGATCATCCTTAATTTAGGATTATCAATGACATGGTGATTATAGGCGCCGAAGGTTCTTGTTGCGCCAATCACCTCTGGCTCAATCTCTACAAGAGTTATTTCTTCTACGCTCGGATAGACAGATGTTGCCCCCAAAGTCATCCCGCTTCCTGTTCCAATTACAAGAACTTTTCTGGGATTTTTATTAAGGAGCATTGGCAAGTGTCCAAGAAAAATCTGGCATTGTTGCCCTTCCATAGAAGTTGATGCCTCAACTCTGCCATTTGTTATAAAAGACTGGTGTCCTCCTTTTACTTTTACAGAACTTATAATTGCCTCTACTCCTTCGGCATAGTAAAGTACGTCCGTGTTTTCCATAGCTTCTTCTATCTTTTCCGGGGTGTTGAAAGCTTCCGGCTGATTGTTTCTGAAAATGGCAAAGTATTTAGTATTCCATATTCTCAGCGCATCATGATTAAAAAAAAGAAAAAGAAGAGAGCCGATAGTAAGCACAGGTACAAACCAGTTCAACAGCTTAATGTTAAGCAAGCTTAAAACTACAAGCAGACCTAAGCCTAAATTGATAACTATGAGAATCTGAAGAGATCTCTCGATCCCAAACAGGTAGATCATCACAAAACCGCTAACAGCAGCCCCAAGTATAGCCCCGACGGTATTATAGGCAAGCAATTCGCCCACCGCACTTCCAACCTTTTTCTTATATTCTGCATGGACTTTGCCTGCCAATGGGAAAGATATCCCCATAAAAAGCGCCGGTACAAACATATAGATAAAAGCAAGAGCAAAATTGGACCATATCTTTGCTTGAAAGAATTCTTCTCCGGCATTCTGAAAATAATTCTGCAAACGCATTGAATTTACCGGCAGGTCCCTGATATAAATGCTTACTATCAACGCGGTTATCCCTATGATTATCTGGACTATCCCGAACCAGAAGATGGATGAGCCAATCCCCCTGTCCTTCAGCCTGAAAATCTTCGGGATAATTCCGTACAGTTCACTTCCAATAGCTATCCCTGCAAGGAAAGCAACAAGCATTATGGTGAAGCCATAAACACTTGCGCCGACGACAATGGTGAGAACCCTTGTCCATAATACCTCATAGCCAAGGGCACAGAAACCGCTTATCCCGATTCCGAGAACAACAAGTCTCACCGGAAATAAACTTCCGTTATACTCTGAAGTTTTTTCATCGGTCACATTATCCGGAAAACTCCCTTTTGATTCCTCTGCAGATTTATCAACAGCGAATACCCTGGCAGTTTTATCCTGAATAAGGATTGAGATAATGCCTATCAGCAGGTTTATTGCCACAGCCGCGCTGACAGTAACTGTTACAGAATAAAACCTCAGTAAATAAAACCCCGCAATCAAGGCACCTGCTACAGCGCCAATAGTGTTAAACGCATAAAGAAAAGATAGCTGGGAGCCCACATCTTTTTCCCTTCGACTCACAAACTTAGTCAATACTGGAAGCGTACCTCCCATCAATGTTGTCGGAACAATTAATGCCGCAAGAGAAAAGAGGATGCGTATTGAAAAAAGATAGACCGGAGAATCATCCTTTCCTGATGCAAGAAATATGTATGTAAGCGGATATGCTTTAATAAAAAAAACAAATAGTATGGCAGAAATACCTATTCCAAACTCGAGAAGACCGTACAGCCTTAAATGTTTTGCCGTCTTATCCGCATATCTGCCGATTGCGTAGCCACCCAATGCTAGACCTGCCATAAAAATGGAAAGAACTGCAGTGACAGCGAGATTAGTTCCTCCAAATATCAGTCCCAGCATGCGTACCCAAATAACCTGGTACATCAGCGCTGCTGCGCCGGACAAAAAAAACATAAGATAAATAACAATCAATAGCAATTTTCCCTCAAATCCTTTTATTGGTTCTTTATTTTAATAAAATGCTAAAAAGATATCCTGAGATTTACGCTAAATACCTTTGATTCAGAGTTTGTAAAGTCTGAATCGCTTTCTATTATCAAATAAGAAATATCCAGATATGTACTGGGACTTAAATTCCACCTAAGCGATGGACGTATCAATTTATTTAACTGGTTATCAATCGTTCTTTTTTCCTCATCATACTGAAACCCGAACTGAAGCTGGCCATTAGGAAATGGAGCCCAGTTAACGCTGTATCTCTGAGTGATGTCTCTTCCTTCTGCGCCGCTGTCTGACAATTTGCTCCATGAACCAACAAGATAGAGTGTGCTGAAAGGACGATAAGAAACCAATAATTCGCTTCTTTTTGAATATGTGCTTGATTCAGGTATTCCGCCTCCTGTTTTTTCTGAATCAGATGCAGAATAATTAAGGTTAATATTAACAGAAGGATGGGGTATGATATTTGCTCCAAAATCAAAATTATTTGATACTTGCTTGGTATTGTCTTCAAAAGTTGAAAAACTATATCCACCGCTTACAAATGCGTTTATCCCTTTATAGAGTTCAACGTTATTATAAAGCACAACTGAACTCCTGTCTGTTTTCCCCTCCGAATTTTTCTCATATCTCTTATTGAAACTAATGTTATGGTAAAGAGTGGGCAGGGGAGTTGCATTCAAGGACGCGTTATAGACATAGGCGAATGATTTTTCGCTATTATCCTCAATATCCTCCCTTGCAAACCTTGCGTTGCCGGTAAAGATCTTCCAGAAATTGTGATTAATGGAAATCCCGTTTGAAAGGTTTGATTTTTTATTCGATTGAATACCATCTGTTTTTGACAAGAAATATGAAATCTCATAA
The DNA here is from genome assembly GCA_016219965.1 of Candidatus Schekmanbacteria bacterium. NCBI lineage: Bacteria > Candidatus Schekmaniibacteriota > Candidatus Schekmanbacteria bacterium. The sequence goes on along the minus strand of JACRJM010000015.1, from coordinate 260,127 downwards.
TAAACATAGGGCTTATCAAAAATCCTCACCCGTCCATCAGCATTATAAAACTGGCTTGTCACAACAAATTTGTCTCTTTTCTTGGAATTAGACGTAGAGCTTATTGTTATGAATGATTGAATCTCGGTAATGAATATTTTATCGGGATCTTCGAAAAAGGGGATTGAGAAGGCAACGCTCTCAGAAAGAGGCTTTACAACTAATTTTATATATCTTGTTTCAACTGCAGGGAACTTCACTATGAACCGGTTTTCAAAAGGGCCGAAAACCGCAGGGGAAAAGGCTTTATCCCAGAGAGTCCAGTTTTCATTGTCATTGCTTATATAGATGTCCCAAAAAAAATAGGATGCAGCTTTAGAGGGAAGTTCCCTGTTGACCCATACATAGATTGTATCGACCTCTGTTTTAATGCTGAAATCAATTCCTAAATTCCTTAATTTCCTGTCTCCTGCGACAAATCCTATATTCACTTCCGAACTTGCCACTACCGTAGAAGTATCTCCGTCTATAAGTTGCGGAGAAGGAGAGTCTATGGAGTTTAAGGAACCTTCCAACGGCGTATCATCCAAACCAGCAAGTCCTGCAAAAGGGCTGAGGAGTATCTTTCCTTCTCCAGCAATGCCTGAAGTCAGGTCTGAAAATATAGTTTCCGTTGACCTCCGGCTAATGTCATAACTTGAATAGAAAGAAACACGTTCTTTAAAAAACTTCAGATCCAACGCTCCTTTGCCTGAATGGGAAATGTTCTTTTGCTCGATTTTACTTATCTTATCTTCCGTATTGTCAAAATCCCCCTGATACCTGAGCTTCAGGTTGTTGATTGGTTCGTATATTGAAAAAACCTGATAAAAATCATCTGTCACATCTCTATCTGAACGTCTCTTGTCAAAGGTGTTTGTTTTCTTATACCTCATGTCAAGCGAAGGGAGCCCCACAGGTTTCCAGCCGAGCACGGCATTATATTCTTCATTTATATCAGTTTTCCCCGGAGAATTATCTGTATCATTCTTTTCAGATTTCCTGTTGTAGCTGATCCCAGCAGTGTACAGTTTATCCCTTAAAGTGAGATCAATCAGGGGTCTCACAATGGTGGTTTTTGAGTCAGTGAGTTCCCCGTCAAACCTTGACCTTGAAATACGCTGTTCAAATATGGTGTTGGCAAGGAGCCTGATCTGTGGAAATATATTTTTATTGATGTTGAAGTTGTACTGATGCCTGAAGTCATCAGACTCCTGTTCAGTTTCATTGCTTCCCTCGCTTTCCGATGTAGTATCAAGATGCGAATAATTGATATCTACATACCCGTTCAGAAAATAAGCTGACGCTAAATTAGAAAAAAAAAGGAAAACAAGAAAAAAGAAATAAATTTTTCTATCAGACAAAAACAACCAACAAGCTCCTTAAGCAGCCATGGGCTGGAAAAAAAATCCTCTATTGCTCTCCGACTAATGTTATCCAGTCTGGATTATCACTTATATCCATCTCGGAGATAACCTTCCTGCTTATAATATTAATAACCACGAGGGACTTGGAATCCGGCGCAAGAAGATAAAGATTATTCTCCTCTCCGTCTATGGTCATATAGTTTACTGCGCCTTTTGTGAGTATATAATCCATTGGAATAAAGGAGAGTGGATTGTAAATGGCAATCTCATCCTTATATTCATTTGCAATGTAAAAAAAACCTGTCCTCTTATCAACCTTGATAAATTTGGCTCCCATGCCAATGGATTCTCTTCTCAATAGAGCCAGAGTTGAAGTATCAAAGACAAGAAGATAAGGGGAACTTTCGTGTATCACAAAGAGTTTATCCTCTTCCCTGCTGAACTGCCCTCTCAGAGGTCCCTGTTCGGTTGGAATTGTAGCAGACACTTTTCTGGTTGCAACATCTATAACAGAGATATTGTTTGAAAGAGTGTTAAAAACATAGATGTGTCTTCCGCTATTATCAATCAAGAGAGAATTTGGACCGTCTCCCACCTGTACTTTTTCCATAACCAGAGAAGAGCCGGTATTTACAATGCTTACTGTATCTGACCCGTTATTTGCAGTAAAAAGCAACTGCCCGTCCTGTGAAAGTAGAATTTCCCCGGGATTGTCCCCTATATCAAGCCTTATAATATTTATTAAACGGTTAGAAGATATATCATAGACAAAAACCATATCTTCATCATAGATGGAAATATAAGTTCTCTTTAGCAGATTATCTAATGCCATTCCTTTTGGACCGGCTTCAGTGGAAATAACTCCGGTTATCTCCAATTTTTTTTTGTCAAAAACCATGATACTGTTGTCGCTGTAATTGGAAACATATCCGACAAGGCCGGGAATGGTCCGTTCAGGAATAAAAACCGAAAAAAAAGGGGTGAAGCTGAATTTGTCGCTTACCGATTCAGCATATTTAAAACTCATTGAGATCATTGATGCCTTAGTTCTTTCCACCTGGAACTGAAAATCCAATTGCGAGGAAACATCAGATATAAAGAGAGAACGCTCTCCTTCTTCCGTCTTAAGAGAAGCACTTGAAGCTTTTAGCCTTAATCCCGCATAATTTCCGGGCGGAAGGATTCCTGTCGCAATCAGTCTTTGCCTCCCAATCTCAAAGAAATCGAATTTATCTAAAATTAGCGTCAGTTTAAACTCAGAACCGTCGCTTCTTAAAGCAGAAATGCTTTCGAGCTTGAAAGAGAGTCTTTCAGCTTCATTGGGAAAGGGTTTAACATAAACATACAGCTCTCCTTCATTTTCAAGCGGCTGTTTGAACCTGAAACTCCCTGTCTGACAACCCTGGAAAAAAAAAGAGTAAAGAACAACCAAAGTCAAAAATATAAGTTTTTTTTGCATATTTTTTATCATAATACAGCAGTAAATGCTGTTCAATAATAAAAGAGGGCTGATTCCTCACCAGCCCTCTTTTATTTTCTTTATGATGTTTACTAATTATCAGTACTTTTCCTTAATCTTGCACATGGCACTTGTTACAAAGCACTCTCTGATAGGTTGCAAATTTTGCAACAGGCCTGTCATAATATGCTTTTTGTGTTTCTGCTGCCACACGTCCCCTTGCAAACTGCGGCTGGCTTGGCGTCGTGTCTGTTCCGGGAAACTGCCCGGCATAGGTTATAAATTCGCCTTCCATATTCCATCGTAAGCCATATTCCCAGCCTGATGCATGTGCCCTGTGGCATGATATGCATGTTACCTTGTCACTTGATGCAGGACCGTTCAGAAATGTATCATTATTTTTGGCATGATTTTTAAGGACACTATAACTGCTGGTATTTTCTGCAAACGGAATTAATGAATTAAATGAAGTTGCTGAACTGCCTGACATATCGCCTGTTTTTACATAGTTGGCATATTTCGCTGCGATACTGCTGCCAAGGGTTTCGTCAACCGGATGCGTATAGCCGTTATCACTGTGTATATTTGTATGGCATGATGCACACCATGCACCCCATTTCTGGACTGATGAGGAGCCATAAGCAACTCGAGTCTGTGTGGTTGATTCATCCCTGTTATAAGTTGAAGGAGCTACAGCCATCGGAGGTGTTCCTCTGTTAATCATATTAAGCAGCCTGTAAACACCCACTGCCTCACCTGTCTCCGGTACAGGACTGTTGTCGTATGAACCGGATGCTATTATGGGAGCACCTGAATTAATAACTCCCCCGTTTGACACTCTTCTCCATTTGCCATGCGGATTGTGACAGCTTGTGCATCCGAGATTTGACGATAAATATGTCCCGCCGGGAGCCTGCGTATTTGTAGAATCCGATGAATAACCATAATCTACAGCAACAATATTATGTCCATGCGTGTCGCCATCTTCGTTTGTCGTGGTGCCTCTTACTACAAAGCTGTAGTCTTTCCTCAGCCAGCCAAAGTCGCCTCCGGGGGTTAACTGCTTCGGAGGAACGCCTGCTGACAAATCTGCTACTGCAGTTGATATATGATAGCTGCTCGGTCCGGTATCACCTGCATGTTCATGGCATGTCAAACATGTCGAGCTATAATCTGAAGCGACAAGAAGGTAGCTCCCACCTGCCTTCGGACTATGCATGCTATGGCAACCACCGCATTCTCCAACACCGCCGGAATGGAAAGCGTGACTCATACCGGCAAACCCAAAGCTTAGAAGAACCAGCACGATTATGATTAAGCACAACTTCAAAATTCTCATTTTATGTCCCATCCATTATGAATATGAACAGGCTTTCTAAACCTTGGAATCTATTGCATGAACTGATTTATATACACACATAAAGGGGGCTGGTTTTAGCAGCCCCCTTTTATTAAAGCTGATAACTATAAATACCTTTTCTTAGTCTTGTGCATGACACTTGTTGCAAAGCACTCTCTGATAGGTTGCAAACTTAGAAATAGCTCTGTCATAGTATGCTTTCTGAGTTTCTGCCCCTAAGCGTCCTCTTGCAAACTGAGGATAGCTCGGTGTCGTGTCTGTTCCGGGGAATTGTCCGGAGTGAGTTATAAACTCGCCTTCCATATTCCACCTTAACCCAAACTCAAAGCCTGATGCATGGGCCCTGTGGCAGGAGATGCAGGCAACCCTGTCACTTGATGCGGGACCATTCAATACTGAATCATTGTTCTTTGCATGTGATTTCAGCACTGTGTAATCTGCTGAGTTCTCAACGAAAGGAACCAATGATGTGAAAGATGTTGCTGAGCTTCCTGACATATCGCCTGATTTTACATACTGACCGTAGTTCGTTGCAATTTCACTACCAAGAGTCTCATCAATCGGATGTACATAACCGCTATCGCTGTGCATATCTGTATGGCATGCTGCACACCATGCACCCCATTTCTGTGTTGATGAGTGCCCATAGGCAACGCGGGTCTGCGTGCTTGATTCTGCCCTGTTGTATGTTGCAGGAACAACTGCTATAGGAGGTTTTACTCCTTCAATTTCATCAAGCAGCCTGTAAACGCCTACTGCCTCGCCTGCAGCCGGTGTTAAGCTGGTATCATATGAGCCTGAGCCGATTATCGGAGCGCCGGTTGTAGCAACTGTTCCGTCTGATAACCTTCTCCATTTACCATGAGGATTATGACAGCTGGGGCATCCAAGGTCAGATGCAAGGTAAGTCCCGCCAGGTGCCTGTGTGTTCACAGAATCTGCTGCATAACCATTATCTACTGCTACTATATTGTGACCATGGGTTTCGCCGTCTTCGTTAGTCGTTGTGCCTCTTACTACGAAGCTGTAGTCTTTCCTCAGCCAGCCAAAGTCGCCGCCAGGAGTCAACTGCTTCGGAGGAACGCCGGCCGACAGATCTGCTGCTGCTGTTGATATATGATAGCTGCTCGGACCTGTATCTCCTGCATGTTCATGACAGGTCAGGCAGGTCGAACTATTATCATTACCAACCAAAAGGTAGCTCCCGCTTGCCGCTGGGCTATGCATGCTATGACATCCGCCGCATTCTGCAGCGCCGCCGGAATGGAAAGCATAGCTCATGCTGGAAAGCCCAAAGCTCAGAAGCACTGCTCCTAAAACTATCAAGCTTAATTTCAATACTTTCATTTTTTCTCCCCTTATTAGGTGTTAGACATTTAAAGCAATTTCTTCATTACTGCTAAACCACCAAAATCCTTCTTGCTATCCCCAACCACCTCCTTCCAAATATTGCAGATTATTATTTTTTTTCTGCATAAAAAATTGTTTCAGTTAAAAGACAAATTAAATACGCTTACCCCTCTACCTCTTTGCTGTGTTACGTAGACTCTGTTCATTCCATCAATAATTATATCGCTGGGTCCTGTTAAATTGCCCGGTTTTAACCCTCTGCCGCCAAATTCAGTTAAGTAGTTGTAATTTTTGTCAAATACCATTACCGCATTCTTCAATTTATCCACGACATAAAAGTCCCCGTTATCACTCTTTGCTATGCCTGAAACTACACCAAAATTCCCGGAAGCACTTCCCACCCTTCCAAAGGAAGATATATTCCCATCATGCGAGAACTCGTAAACGCTGAACAAAACTGGAATCGTAAAAAAAATATTCCCTTTTTTATCAACATTGAAGCCGTCAACCTGTTTATCCTTCTTTTCCTCTTCTTTAATCTCGAGAGCCCTGGCAAGGTCATATGCTTTTTTGAAATTACCTTTTCTGTCTGTAACAACTATCATCAAGCCGCTTTGCGAAAGGAGATAAAGATTTCCTCCCCCATAAACCATTCGATTTGGCGAAAATGCTGAAAATTCAGCGGGAAGATTCTTAATTTCAATTGGTTCTTCAGGTGTTCCCCTGTAATTACAACTCAGGATTGAAAACTCTTTATCCTTATAGGTAAGCAATAATATCTTGCCTTCGTTATCAATCGCTAAATCAATAAGTTGACCTATGTCACTATCATCTCCAAAACTGTATATTTCCATCCCTTTATCATTGAAAACCCTAACACTGTTCCCATAAATGACATAGAGCTCGTTTCTTTCGTAATCAACTGAAAGCCTACCGCCGTAAAAGGGAATTGTCCCATTAAAATCAGAGAGATTATAAAGATATGTTATTCCTAATTGTTGAGCGGAAACAGTATTAATGGCTGCTGCTATAGCGAGGGCAACGCAACAAATTATCAGAACCGCCTTTAATTTTTTATTCTTCATAATCTAGTCTCCTGCCCTTATCTGCTACAAGGGTCTTTTGCAGATTCTATGCCAACTTAAAAGAGGGTTAACTAACAATAACTCAATGCAAATATAGTATTATATTTCAATGTGTTATTTAGAATAGGGAGAACATAGAAAGATGAAGGACAGGGTTTAACCAGATTATCATTAAACCAATGGCAGTTTGTTGTGCGACTCCACACATAATTATTTGCGATTTCGCACAAGACAGAGGTAAGACTAATTGAAAAAAAATTATGATTTTCTTGCAGAAGTACGGACTACTTTTCCAATGGCACAAACAGGGACATTATTTCCAGAAAGATAAAAATCAATATCAATAGGGCTTCCAACTTCAAGAGAAATTCCTGTCTTAACAAATGCACCATCTTTGCTTAAATCTGATACTTTGGCATGAATAAAATGCTTTTCCAAAGCATAGACAACATCAAAATCAACAGAATATCTTTCAAATCGCCGTCTTTCCTTATTTACGTCTCCAGCCTGGTAAGGTAGAATCGAAAAGCCTGAATTTAATATATCATGTATTTTTTCATTATATGAATAGAATTTAATTCCCATTCCCAAGTTTGAAAATGAAGAATCACCCATAAATACCATATCCATCAGAGAGTTAAGTAAAGAAGGACTTACAGGTTTCGTTAAAAATCCTGAAGTATATCTCTTCAGAAAATCAACTTTATCTGCATCCCATTCATAGGATGACATAACCACTACTTTTATATCCGGCATAATTGCTTTTGCAGAAGTTACCATATCAAATCCGGAAATATCCGGCAGTTTGAGATCTGTTATAACAAGATCATATCTTTCGCATTTCATCATTTCCATTCCATCTCTGCCGGACAAGGCACTGTCCACCATATAACCATTTTTTGAAAGTTCTTTGCTAAGGGACCAGCAGATAAGCTCCTCATCATCAATCACAAGAATTTTTCGCATTGTACCTTCCTTATGCTCCATTACAAATCTACAAAAAAATCTCTTTTTAAAAAAACCATAATTAAAAGTTAATCCAAATTCTTTTTTTACGCAAAAGGTATGCCAATTAAATTTTCTCTCACCAGGCAGTTTTCAGATTAATCCGAATTTTACCAATCTCCTGCGAAAAGAATCCCTCGTAAGCTTAAGAAGTTCAGCAGCCACAGTCTGATTGCCGTTTGCCATATTTATAGCCTGCACAACCAGTTCCCTCTCCAATTCCTCAATCGATATGCCGCCAGGAGGAATACTGAATTCACTCCTTTTCCTTGAAAGTCTTTTAGCAGGATTAAATTCTGTCGGCAATTCATCAACAGTTATCGTATCCCCCTTTGCCAGTATCACGCATCGTTCAATAACATTCTTAAGCTCGCGAACATTGCCCGGCCATTCGTGGGAGAGGATAGAATCCTTTGCCTCCGGAGAAAAATCTTTTACTTTTTTTTTGAATGCCCTGTTAAACTCCGAGATAAAATGTTCAATGAGAGGTATGATATCCTCTTTCCTTTCTCTTAGAGAGGGCATCTCGATATTTATTACATTCAATCTGTAAAAAAGATCTTCACGAAACTGTTTGTGTTCCACAAGCTCTTTTAACTCTCTGTTAGTCGCAGCAATAATCCTTACATCCACAGAAATATCTTTTACCCCCCCTATCCTTCTGAAACTTTTTCTCTCAAGAGCAGTTAAAAGCTTAGCCTGCAGCTCCTGTTTCATATCTCCAATCTCATCAAGAAATATAGTCCCATTGTCAGCAAGCTCAAAAAGCCCCTTTTTCATAGCCTTCGCATCAGTGAACGCCCCCTTTTCATGGCCAAATAACTCACTTTCAAGAAGATTATCAGGAAGGGCTGCACAGTTTATATCCATAAAGGGATGTTCACGTCTCTGGCTGTTGTAATGAATTGCCCTGGCTACAAGATCTTTTCCTGTTCCGCTTTCTCCCAATATGGTTATGGTTGTTGCATCGCTCCTGCTTACCAGCTTCACCATGTCAATGACTGACTTCATCTTCTGGGAATTACATATTATATTTTCAAACGCGAAAGGAGTCGTTTTCTCATCAATCAGAGTTTTGTATCTTGCCCTAAGTTCTGTTATCTCAAATGCTCTTTCCACAGCGATTAGCAGTTCATCAAAATTTATGGGTTTCAATATATAATCAACTATGTATCTTTGCTTCATGGCTGTTACAGCAGTTTCAACTGTTCCGTAAGCAGTAATCATTATGACAACTATGTCATCATATATTTTTTTAATTTCCGCTGTCGTTTCAAGTCCTGTCATTCCCGGCAGTTTAAAATCAATAATTATCAGATCAGCCTTTTCTCCGCTCTTAAAATAATTAATCGCCTTCTCTCCGCTTTCAAAAGTTTCAACATCATGTCCATGGGATATTAGCTGTTTTTTTAATGACCAGCGGATCAACTCTTCATCATCAACAATCAACATTTTTTTGCTCATATAAATTCTATCCATCCAGATATAATTATTACTTATGATAAATCCTGTATAACAGGAATATACACTTTGAATATACTCCCTTTGCTGTTATTGCTTTCAACTTCAATCCTGCCGTTATGGCTGTCAACTATGTCCTTAACGATATACAAACCCAGCCCCGTCCCCTGGTGCTTAGTTGTAAAAAACGGATTAAATATATTCTTAAGTTTATCCTTTGGAATCCCGCAGCCTGTATCAGAAACAGATACAACTATACTGACTCCCCCATCTCCCATATCTGATGACACAGTTAGGGTACCCCCTTCAGGCATGGATTGAATTCCATTCAGCATTATATTCAGAAAAACCTGCTTTAAAAGTTCAGAATCAGCCTTTGTCTCAGGAATGTCATTACTGAGTTCCTCCCTTATATCCACACCATTATTTTTTGCATTCTGTCTTGCGAAAAAAAGACTTTTCTCTATAACGCTGTTAATATTTGTAGGTACAAACATCGGTACCGAAGGTCTGGCAAAACTAAGGATATCTTTTGTTGTTTTTGACAGACGGTCGATTTGGGAAAGGATTTTATCAATTATGTCTTTCAGCTCCTGATCAGTATGTTGTGATAAATACTCAGAGTGGATTACGCGCAATGCCCCTGAAATACCGGCAAGCGGGTTCTGGATCTCATGGGCTATTCCTGATGCAAGCTGGCCAAGAGAGGCGAGCTTTTCAGACTGGGCAAGAATTTTCTTCTGATTTTCTTCAAGACTTATCCGCGCATCTTTTAACTCTTTTACCATCAGATTGAAGTCTCTTCCAAGCCCTCCTATCTCATCCCTTCTGTCAAAACGCTCTTTTACATCAAGATTACCAGCTTTGACTCCCTCAATAAGGCGGTGAAGCTTTTTAACGGGCTTATAAACAAAATAATGATTGAATAAAAAGAGGGCAAAAGATATGAAACCCATAGAGACAAAAGCGGTGATGATCATAACATATTTTTCACGGGCGACCATTTCATCAATCTTCTTGCTTGAGAAATCAACTGAAAGATAACCGATTATTTTTTTTGATCTATTGTGGCACTGGTAACATTCAGGTGTTCCCCTAATTTCATAGAAATTTGACCAGACGCTCTCGCCTTCTGTGTGTTTATATTCAAAATGCTCTTTGGTGTTAGTGTATTGCCGCAAAACATCAATACTTATTTTCATGCCTATGGCATTCTTCTTAGTTGAAAATTTTATTATACCCTGATCATCCATGATGCTTGCATTGACAAGATCCTCCAGCTTAGAAATATCATTGAAAAAATTATTTATGCCTTCGCGGTCATTGATCAGCATGTCATGGCGAAGATTATTATTAATAAGCATTGCCACAAAAGATGCTGTGCTGAGAATCTTGCTTTTTGCCTCGGCAAAATAAAATTTAACGATTATTGATGTTGAGAAAACAAAAACTAAAAGGAGAGTTATACCCATCAGAAGGGTCAGCTTGAAAGAAAGTGAATTGTAAAATCTTCTTTTTAAATCGCTAATTTTCATAATTTATTCCAATACCGCTTTATGTAGTTCTTTTTGTATATATAATTCTCCAAGAAGAATCAACGAAGATACAAATAAATTATCTGCTTTAGCTAAAAAAAAGGGCATCCTTTTTGAGGATGCCCTTCATTATACAATCAAATTAATTTACAAAAGGAATCTTACGCTGCCTGTCCCTTTATCTTGATTTCGAATATGCAATACTCTTTTCCTTGCGGAAGCTGAGGGTCACCTTTCTCCCTTGCGCCCTGGCAGTCAAAGCGTACGAACTCGATGCAGTCTTTGCCTATTACTTCTCTTACACCGTAGTCAATTTCAGTGAAGAGATTGCAAAGTTTCTTTCTTAAATTGATATCCTTGATTCCCATCATGTCCCAGGCATTGTTTATCATGCAGCCTACGCGTTTTGCGCGGACATGACCAGGAGCAACAACTTCAACAGGAAGAACTTTGGAACCTGAGTTGTCTGCCCTCTGGCTTGCCATGAACCAATCCTGCCATCCGCAATAGTTCTCAAAATCTGATTTACCTACTGGGTTTGTTTCCTTCAAGAATGCTGTTGCTGACATGATACCTACATCAAAGAAAAACTTTCTGAGAAGTTCTTCCCCTTCTTTCGGCCATTTGTCGAGAATCCTCTGGGACATAAGACCCATTAAACCGAAACCCCTCATCTGTGCAAACCTGTGCAGTTCTTTCCAATCTGTTTTGTCTTCTGCCATTTGCCGCTCCTCCATTTAAATTTAGCTATTAATTTAGAGCCTGCCGCTCATTTCCCGCTAGCTGTCACCGCTTACTGAGAACCACCTGTTCTACAGAAAACCGAGTGCGCACTCGACATAATACAAAGTGCGGAAAAAAAATCAAGTCTTTTATTAAAAAAAAGTTAAGCCTTTGTAAAGTAGTAACTTTATCAATAAGAATTTATCCCTTTATAAAAACCTAACTCTTCTTTTAAAATAGAGCACACCTCTCCTATAGTGGCGTATGCCTTTACACATTCTATTACGGGAAACATAATGTTTTCCCTGAGTTTCGCTGATTCTGCAAGCCTTAGAAGAGATGCTTTTACTGACATGCTGTCCCTTTCTGATTTAACTCTCTTTAGCCTTTCAAGCTGCTCATGCTCATTCTCGTCACTCACTTTAAACGCTCTTAGAGCCCTGTTCCCGGATGCAGAAAAACTGTTCACTCCTATAAAAGTCTTTTCTTTAGTTTCAATTTTTTTTTGCTCCTTCCATGCACCCTCCCGTATCTCGCTATGGAAATATCCTTTTTGAAGCGCTTCGGGCGCACCTCCGAGTTTTTCTATTTTACCAAGTATCTCCCATGTCTTTTCCTCAAACTCATCAGTCAGTTTCTCAAGGAAGTATGAGCCCCCGAAAATATCGGCAGCCTCAACAATCCCTGACTCAAATGCAAGCACCTGCTGGGTCCTCAATGAAATAAGCACAGAGCTCTCGTCAGGTATGCCTATGGCTTCATCAAAGGAAGACACATGGATAGACTGGACACCTCCGATAACAGAAGCAAGCGCTTCAAGAGTTGCCCTCACAACATTGTTAAGAGGTTCCTGCCGTGAAAGAGTAGAGCCCATTGTAGCTGTAAAGAGCCTGAATTTCATTGATTCAGATTTGTTACTGTTCCATCTATCTTTAACCATCTTAGCCCATATCCGCCTTACAGCCCTGAATTTGGCTACCTCCTCAAAAAGGTCCATGCCCGACGCCATAATCCATGAAAGATGAGGAGCAAACTCGTCAATTGATATACCTCTTTTCAGCACTTCCTCTACATAGGCAATGCCGTCTGAAAGCATGAATGCCGCTTCCTGCACCGCATTACACCCTGCCTCACGCACATGATATCCGGAAATAGATATTGGATTCCAATTGGGGAGATTCTTTGAACAATATTCTATGAGGTCAGCCGCAAGCCTCATGGAATGAGACGGCGGGAAAATATAGGTTCCGCGCGCCATATATTCCTTCAATATATCATTCTGTACAGTGCCATGCAGATTAAATGCAGGTACCCGATTTTTCTCCGCAACTGCAATATACATGGCAAGCATTACTACCGCCTGCGCATTAGTTGTCATTGAGGTAGAAATAGAGCTAAGAGGAATGCCGTCAAATATCGCCTCCATATCTGCAAGAGTATCTACAGCAACCCCTATCCTGCCGACCTCGCCTCTTGAAAGCTTATCATCAGAATCAAGGCCCATCTGCGTTGGAAGATCAAAGGCAATGCTCAATCCCTTCTGCCCTGACTGCATGAGATATTTAAACCTTCTGTTCGTTTCAGAAGCAGTCCCGAACCCGGCATACTGGCGCATTGTCCAGAGTTTCCCCCTGTACATGGTAGGCTGTATGCCTCGCGTAAAAGGGAATTCTCCGGGAAAACCGATTTTTTCATTATACGCTTTAGTTGAAGCATCACCTGGATGGTACAGGTCTTTAATTTCTATCCCTGAGCCTGTAAATAATGTTTTTTCTTTTGAGCCCATAATGCGAGGTTTTTATACTATCTTTAACAAATAAACATCTATTTTCTACTGAAAATTATTGACATCAAAAGCTCTTTCTCTTAATTAACTAACATTGAATGAATATTTTTTTTGTTCACAGACGGAGATGACTAACTAAGAGGATAAAAAGTGCGTTTACCCCGTTTTGAATATATAAAGCCAGCATCGATTGAAGAAGCAGTAAATGCATTAGAGCTAAACAGCCAGTCTATCAATCAAGCAAGCAACCAATCAAAGATACTCGCGGGAGGCACAGACCTTCTCGTAAGCATGAAGCAGAGGATAATCCGCCCCGCCACAATAATAGGAATAAAATCAATTCCTGAGCTTAATTCTATCAGTCAGGAAAACGGCAGTATAAAAATTGGAGCTGCTGCCACACTTTCAGAAATTGCTGCAAACGAACTGATAAAAGAAAAACTTCCGATGTTTTGCAAAGCAGTCAAATCAGTTGCATCAAAGCATCTCAGAAATGCGGCAACCATAGGAGGCAACATCTGTCTTGATACAAGGTGCTGGTATTTTAACCAATCCCAGCTCTGGAGAGACAGCAGAGGATTATGCCATAAAACAGGCGCCTCTCTTTGCCATGAGATAAAGAACTCAGACCGGTGCCATGCAATAAATAATTCAGACACAGCTCCTGCCCTTATTACACTTGATGCAAAAGTGATTTTAAAGAAAAAGGGAGGAGAAAGGGAAATAGCCTTAAAGGATTTTTTTAAAGACAACGGAAGCAGCCACACAACAATAGAAAAGAATGAGATTCTTACTTCAATAACAATCCCTGTAAAGAATGATGACAGTCATTCAACCTTCATTAAAGTCAGCCTAAGGAAGGGAATTGATTTCTCAATCGGAAGCATCGCAGCATCCATATCCAGAGATGGGAATAAAATTTCAGATATCAGGATTGTAATTGGTTCAATTGTCTCCGCACCTGTCCTGCTTCAAAAGACATCTTCAATAATAATGAGCGCTGGATTAACAGAGCAGTCAATTGCAGAAGCTTCCAAAACCGCAGCTTCAGAGCTTGGAGCTCTAACAAACCTGTTTACCCAGTCCGGATATAAGAGACAGTTGGCAGAAAGCATGACAGCCCGGGCACTGACTGAACTTAAGGAAAAAATCAAAGGCAAAGGGAGAGGGAAGATTTGAAACAGATAATATCGCTCAATGTCAATGGGGACAGCTTCGAAGTCACAGTTTCGCCATGGGACACTCTGCTCGATGTATTAAGAGATGGGCTAAGGCTTACCGGCACAAAAAAAGGCTGCGGGATAGGAACCTGCGGAGTCTGCACTGTAATTGCTGACGGCAAAGCCATACTTTCCTGTCTTACCTTGGCTATCGAATGTGTTGGAAAAACCATTACTACTATAGAAGGTATTTCAAACAACGAAGCGCTTCATCCTGTACAGAAGTCGTTCATAGAGAACGGAGCCATTCAATGCGGGTTTTGCACGCCGGGTATCGTGATGACGGCAAAAGCGCTCCTCGATGAAAACCCAAAACCCTCAGATGACGAGATAAAGGAAGCATTGGCAGGAACATTCTGCAGATGTACGGGACATGTGAAAATCATGGAAGCTATAAAGAAAGTTTCACCTTAAAAAGGCTTAAGGTCATTATGAGTCAGAAAAAAGACAAATACAGTATTCTTGGCAGAAATACTCCAAGGCTTGACGGAGCATTGAAGGCAAGCGGCCGCTCTGAGTTCACCGATGATGTATATCTTCCGGGAATGCTGGCCGGAAAAATAGTGAGAAGCCCTTACCCGCGTGCAAAAATACTAAATATAGATACTTCAAAGGCACTTAAGCTTCCGGGTGTAAAAACAATCATCACCCATAAAGACATAGACAGTTTCATGGTCGGCCCTGACGAGATGCTTCTCTGCGATGACATGACATATTATTTCGGCGATGAAGTGGCGGCTGTGGCAGCCATTGACGAGGATACTGCCATCGAGGCGGCAGAGCTGATAAAAGTCGATTACGAACCTCTGCCTGGAATCTTTTCAATTGAAGATGCCCTGGCAAAAGGCGCACCCATAATCCATGATTATCTTGAAGACAATTTTGCTGACGAGATAAAAATGAACTTCGGCGATGCGGACAAGGCATTTGCCGAATCTGAAATGATAAGGGAAGACGAGTTCGTGGTAAATCCCACGCACAGTTGTTTTTCAGAACAGCACACAGTACTTGCTGATTTTTCGCTTCCTGACCAGCTCACATTATGGACTCCCATTCAGGCACCAACTCTTGTCCAGAAGGGAATGTCCTATAATCTCAAACTCAAGGAAAGCAATATCAGGGTAATCAATCTCAACACTGGAGGAGCTTTCTGCGGCAGAGGCGCTGACAAACCCCATCACTATATAGCTGCATTCCTTTCAAGAAAGTCGGGCAAACCTGTAAGGATAGCATGCACAGCCGATGAGGAATTCCTTGTTTACAGGGGCGGCGGTACATACAAGTTCAAGATCCGCACAGGGTTCATGAAAGATGGGACACTTAAAGCCATTGAGACAGACCTTCTGCTTGACTGCGGCGCTTACATGGAAACCCAGTTCATAGTCCTTCATTTCATTGGTTTCACATCCCAGATGCTCTATAAGCTTGAAGCCTCAAAATACAGGGGAAAGCTCGTATATACCAACAATCCGCCATATTTCTTCCATCATGGCACAGGCATGGTGGCATTCAGATTCGCATTCGGCTCACAGCTTGACCTGATAGCAAAAGACCTTGGTATGGATCCGGTGGAACTCAACCTTAAGAATGCAGTAGACAAGGGTTACACTACACCTAGCAAGATTCGCTATGCAAGCTGCGGCCTTAAAGAGTGCATTACAAAGGCGGCAAAGAAATCAAGCTGGAAGAAAAAAAATGGGAAGCTTCCCCCTTACAAGGGAATAGGAATAGGATGCGGAGTCATCAGGTCAGGCGGAAAAGGAATGTTCACACATGACACATCGGCAGTGCTATTAAAGGTCGGTGAAGACGGAAAGGTTTTTCTTTTTACCGGACTGCCAGACATGGGTCAGGGTTCCCATACTACGATGGCAATGATAGCCGCAGAATGCCTTGGAATAATGACGGAAGACATCAAGGTATTGTCAGGCGACACTGATATCACTCCGCTTGACATAGGAGCGATTTCCCAGAGAGGTACGTTTACGACAGGAAATGCAGTGATAAATGCATGCGCAGATGTAAAGAAGCAGCTCTTAAAAACTGCGTCTGCAAAATTCTCCGTTCCTGCATCTGCCGTTATTTTCAAAGAGAGGAAAGTATATCCGAAAGACGCTCCTGACAAGGCAATATCATTCGAGGATCTGGTTTTTGAAACCCTCTATTCCCAGGAGGGAAGGTTTGTTATGGGAAGAGGATTTTATAACCCGCCCATTGAAGACATAAACCGTACCACCCATGAAGGGAATTCCTCACTTGCATACTCTTTCGGTTCCCAGATCGCAGAGGTGGAAGTTGATCCTGAAACAGGGATCGTGAAACTCGTAAAAATGACAGTTGCCCATGACGTGGGCTTTGCAATAAATCCGCTTGGAGTAGAAGGACAGATGGATGGACAGGTTTTCAGCGGAATGGGTCAGACTATATATGAAGAATGTGTAATGGATAACGGGCGGGTCCTTAATCCGACACTATTGGATTACAGGACGCCACGCGCATATGAAATGCCTGAAGTAGACCATATTATTGTTGAGACCATAGACCCTTACGGACCTTTCGGAGCAAAAGAAGTCGGTCAGGGAGTAATCCAGTGTACTACGCCTGCAATCGCAAATGCAGTTTCCAATGCCATCGGATATCCGATAAAAGAACTTCCTATCACACCGGAAAGAGTATTAAAGGCTATCAGGCAAAAAAAGACAGAGCAGAATAAAGCCTGAGCAGTTAAGCTTATTTCAAAAATATTGTAGTTTTCTATCTTCGAATCTGTTATTCTTTTTTTGTTTAGTATCTGTATTTCTTGTTACGGTTCATCCTTATGGTAAGAAAAATACAAAAAATAGAAGATGTAGAAAAAAGAGGATGGCAGCTATTATCGCTGATGTTTTTCCTTCTGATTTTTTTCATCGTCTTCGCAATGATCACAATATACGAATACACCATAGTTTCAGAACTTCCCAACGGAAACATTTATTTTTACTCATTTGTAGTACTTTCTCTCCTCTTTATTGCCTATGTTTTAGAAACACGGCTTATGCTTAAAGGGCTGAGAAAAAGAATAATGGAAGACAGATTCGTGGTGGAACAGATAAAGGAAGAAACTGTGAGAGAAAGTCTTCTTTCACTTGTTGCCAGGGAACATTATGAAGACTGTCTTGCAATGCAGTACAAAAGAGCGCAGGCATCATCATCATCATTTTCCATAATAGTAATAAGAATAAACAACCTTATAACCATAGACAATCAATTAGGCTATAAAACCGGCAATGAGGTGATATGTCAGACAACAAAAATCTTCAGGGAGATTGTGTCAGGGAATAATACGGTTTTCCGTTATGCAGCTGACATTTATACAAGCATAGTTTCAGAAATTGATGAAAAAGGAACAAAGGATTTGACTCATCAGTTAGAGCATGAATTATCGCAAATCACACTGTCCGACGGGGGAAAAATAGATTTTACGGTTATTGGTACGAATTATCCTTATCACACATCAAGCCTTCATGAGCTTAGAAAGCTTGCTCTTGGCTCCTATATTGATGAGAACATAGACTGACCTCTGATAACACAGAATTTTATTGCAGGTAACCGAGTGACTTCAGCTTTTCAACTGTTTCGCCCTGAATATTCTGTTGATGCTCAATGTTTGCTTTTTCTTCATTTGCCATAAATTTATCCAGAGAATCAGACAATGCTGCTGCAGCCGGGAACTCATTAATACGGGAAACTAAATTATTATCCTCATTAGGGTCATCTTTAAGGTTGTACAACTCCTTACCTTTGCCTTTAACCGCAAGCAGCTTAAAATCTCTGGTTCTCACTGCATATTCATGTTCAGTGTTTTTCTCAAACGCAAGCCTCATATATGCGGGCTCTTCTTTGTATCCTTCGCCTTTCAGCAAATTCGCAAAACTTTTGCCGTCTATTCCGTCAGGAGAGGGAATACCTAACAACTCAAGTATGGTCGGCATTATAGAAATGCTGTCAACCTGTTCGGAAACAACTCTGTTGGATAATTTCATGCCGGGATAATGGATGATCAGTGGAACCTTGACCTCGTAATCGCAAAGCGCGTAATCATGCCCGAACTTACCATGCTCATGCAGCTCTTCGCCATGATCTGAAGTAATGACTATAATTGTATTCTCAAACAGTCCCCACTTCTTAAGTTTTTTCAGAACACCATTTATTTTACTGTCAGTGTACGCTATCTCTCCATCATACATATTTTTCACATATTCCACGTCCCTGGCTTCCATTTGTACCTTATTATAATAGGTATCACCGCATTTCTTTTTTGGATTGAGTTCACCTGAATAGCCTTGCCCAAATTTCTCCTTGAATTTTTTTGGCGGATTATAAGCGCAATGCACATCATAATAGTGGATCCATGCGAAGAATTTTTTATTTTTGTTATTTTTTATCCAGGGCAAAATGTCTTTATTAACACTTGATGCTCTTCTTTCTCCGCTCTTGTCCTCCAAATAAGAATCAAAACCCTGATTGTAGTCATACATTTTTTTCAACACCCAGGCTCCTATTGCCGCTCCTGTGCTATAATCATACTCTTTAAGAACCTCGGCAAGCGTGATGTTATCGGGTGAAAGTTTATATCCGTTGCTCATCACACCATGATTTGCCGCATATTTTCCTGTCAAGATTGAGCAATGAGATGGGCCTGTATAAGGAACCTGGATTATTGCATTTTCAAACCTGACTGACTCGCCGGCGAATTTGTCGATTGCAGGAGAGACATCTTTCTTATATCCATAACAGCCAAGTCTGTCAGCTCTTAGTGTATCTATAGTAATAAGAACTACATTGTACTGATTCTGGTAGCCCCTTAATGCGGTAATAATATCAGACCCTTTCCTGGAGAAAACAAAATACGCTCCACTCACCGCTGCAGCTATGAGAAGAAGTACAATTACAATTCTCCTGAAAGGACTATGTCTAACTATCTTCATCAATTATACCTTTCCCATCGCAGTTCTCGCATTTAGTCCTTTCCAGCGGAAGACTTTCAGGCTCTCCATCAACCCATACATCTGAACTGCTTTCTATTATCTCCTCGATATATCCCTTGCCGCTACAGGCTTTACAAGTCTTGTTTTTCTTTTCCTTAATCATTTTTCACCTCCATTAACAAAAACACATCTTACTCCTTTATCTCCGGGTTGAAAACAGCTGTTGCAGGAAACACAATCGGCCCGTTCCTTTCCGTCTCTGATTTTTTGAGGCAAATCAGGCTCCCTGATAAGAGGCCTGCTCATTGAGATATAATCTACACTCCCCTGCTCCAATACCCTCTCCATAACAGTGCGAGAACGCATCCCGCCGATTGCGATTACAGTTACTCCTGTATTTTTTTTCAAAGCATCAGCATAGGGCAACAGATAAGCTTCTTTTTTGCTGTCAGTAATCCCGGGTCTAGCTGCGCCATTTATCGTTTTTGTCTCCGCTATTGCGCAGCTAGGCTCTACAGCACATATCCCTTCATCAACCAATGCCGAAACCATTTCCAGCCCCTCTGCAGGTTCGAGTCCTCCCGGTACAAAATCCGCAATATTAATCTTCACCATCAATGGGAAATCGCTCCCGACATATTCTATGATTTTTCTGATTATCTCCCGGGGAAACTTCAAACGCGAGGCAGTGTCTCCGCCCCATTCATCAGTTCTTCTGTTTGTATAAGGGGACATAAACTGGCTTACCAGATATCCATGAGCAGCATGGAGCTGTACACCGTCAAGCCCTGCTTTTTTTACCCTTAAAGCAGCGTCGGCAAATTTATTTATTGTATCTTTTATTTCATCAGGCGTCATTTCACGGGGCACTGTTTTCATCCCCCTTGGCCGTACAGCCGAAGGAGCAACAGGTTCCGTTATCTCAGGGTCTGAGAGCCTGCCTCCGTGATTTATCTGCCCTATAACCATAATCCGTTTATCTATATTCTTTATACATTCCTTTATTCCAGCAAAGCTCTCAACCATTCTATCATCATGGACGCCCTTCATGCGCGGATGGCATCTTCCGGCAGTGAAGACAAAGGCATGTCCTAAAACAATGGCACCGCATCCGCCGGCTGCAAGCTTTTCAAAAAAACCGAAGCATTCCTCTCGCATACTGCCGTCAGGGTGAGCCATATATTCTTCTGTTGCCGAACGGACAATGCGGTTCTTGACTATGCAGCCACCTATGATCCCTTCTTCGAACAATTTAGACATCTTTTTTCTCAATCCATGTTTATTTTTTTATTTATTTTTCCCCTGCTCTTTACTTATACTAAAAAACAATGTTAACACCAAACAAAATGACAAACTATAATATATACTGCGATGGAGCGTGCAGCGGAAACCCCGGACCCGGAGGCTACGGAGTCATCATCGACTGCGGCAAATCGAGAAAAAAATACTCCGATGGGGAAAGACATACCACCAACAACAGGATGGAGCTCAAGGCCGCCATTGACGGCATATCAAGGATAAAAGACCATTCAAACATCACAGTTCATACCGACTCCCAGTACCTTGTGCTTGGCATGACATCATGGATATCAGGCTGGATAAAAAAAGGATGGAAAAACTCGCAGAAGGAAGATGTAAAAAACCGCGACCTCTGGGAGGAGCTGCTATCACTGTCAAAAAAGCATAACATAAAATGGCAGTGGCTGAAGGGACATTCAGGGCATCCAGAAAATGAAGAGTGCGACAGGATGGCAAGAGAGATGATTAAAAAAATAATGGAGGATTAACTCTCATGATCTTCAAACAAATCCCAATAGGTTCCATGGCAAATTTTGCCTATATCTTCGGATGCGATAAAACAGGAGATGGAGCACTGGTAGACCCTGCCTTCGATATTAATAAATTGCTCGCTGAATCAAAAAAGGCTGGCTTGACTATCAGATATATCTTCACAACTCACACCCATTTCGACCACATCGGAGGGCACGGAGAAATAATTTCTCAAACCGCTGCAAAGGCCGTTGTACATAAACTTGAAAGCAGTGCGCTTAAGAAAAAAGGGATTTCAAATATCATCGAAGTTGAAGACAACGACATAATACAGGTGGGAAATATTGAGGCAAAGATAATTCATACACCAGGCCACACTCCCGGAGGAATATGTATACTGCTCAACAATGAGAAACTGATTACAGGGGATACCCTGTTTATAGGTGACTGCGGGAGGACTGATCTTGCAGGTGGAAGCTCCAGACAGCTTTACGAAAGCATAGAGAAAAAGATCAAGACACTTCACGATTCAATAGAGATATATCCGGGACATGGCTACGGAAGAAAGAACTATTCCACTGTCAGGGAACAAAAGAAGAGCAACCCTGCGCTTATGTGCAAGTCATTGGAAGAATTCGAAGCACTGCCGTAAAATACTCTTCCATGTTTTGTATTGAGCTGGCTTGCCAGTCCCACTTATGTAGCAATTAAGTACAAGCAGGTCTTTGGAAAAATGCAAAATATCGTTAGAAACTACTCATTTAAGTTTTGCATTAAGTCGGCTTGCCAGTCCCGCTCCGGCACTAAACAGCAGGTGCCTTCCGCGGGATCTGCCAAGCCACTAAAAAGAATCTATTCTCCTGAAATATAAATATTCCTGAGTTTTTCAACAATAGCCAATTATTGCAAAAAAGCGTTGGTGGTCTGCATGGAGCGCATGTAGTTTTAAGCGAAATGCAGACTGCCGGCGCTTATAAATCTCGTGCCTTGTTAAAACATCTTTTTAAAAATTTATAGTTTAACAACAGATGCTATTTCACCCAACAAAACAACAGCACCTCATTATATCAAAAAAGTGGCGGTGGTCTGCATGGAGCGCATGTAGTTTTAAGCGAAATGCAGACTGCCGGCGCTTATAAATCACGCATTTCATTAAAACATCTTTTTAAAAGTTTACGCTTTAACCACAGATACTATTTCATCCCATGAAACAGCCTGCGCCTTCAGCAGTTTCATAATTGCCATGAATCCTCCGCAGGGATTTGAATAGCCCTTAAAATCAGGGTCAGTAAAATCACATTCTGTAATATAAAACCCGCATTTACTGCAAAGATGCTCTAATGACTGCCTATCATGGTAATAGACTTTTTCATCAGGTCTTTTCTCAGACCCTTTAGACAAAAGCACATTAAGCACAAGTTCGCGCTTATCGCTCTCTAAAATCATCATGAGAAGCTCTGCACAGAGACATAACATCTCCTCCTTCCCTTCCTTGTAAAAAGAGCAGTATGGCAAACATAGGACTTTTACTATTTCTCTGTTTTTCATAGTCAGCAAAATCAGACATTGAATCTGAAATGAATTATATCTCCATCCTTTACCAGATAATCCTTTCCTTCTATACGCATATGTCCCTTTTCCCTCAAGGCATGCTCTGAGCCTAAAGCCGCAAGTTCATCAAAGCTGCATACCTCTGCTTTGATAAATCCTTTCTGAAAATCTGTGTGAATCCTACCGGCAGCATCAAAAGCGGTTTTCCCTTTTTTCAATGTCCATGCCTTCACCTCTTTGTTTCTCGTAGTGAAAAAGGTAATTAAATCAAGGAGCGAATATCCGCTTTTAACAAGCTTATCAAGTCCGGATTCATTTATGTTCATTTCCTTTAAAAACTCTTTTCTGTCCGTATCATCAAGTTCAAGAGTTTCCTCTTCAAGTTTGCCGCAGATCCAGACAAACCCTGCATCTTCTTCGCCTATAGCCAATCTCAATTTTGACTCCAATTCATTGTTATTTTCCTGATTGGCTTCTCCAACATTCAGCACATAAAGACAGGGTTTGGAAGTTAAAAGAAAAAGATCATTAACTTCATCTACAGAGCTGATTTTCCTCGCAGGCACCCCCTTCTCTATTTCCCTTTTTATTCCAAGCAGGATCTCAACAAGTTCTTTTGATTTTTTTTCGCCTGACTTTGCGGCTGTCTTAGCCTTCTCGATTCTTCTCTCGACCGCCTCAAGATCTGCAAGGATAAGCTCTGTGTTTACAAGCCCGGCATCTCGTACAGGATCAACGGTCTCATAGACATGTGAGACATTGCTCTCCTCAAAGGCCCTTAATACATGGACAACTGCATCCACATTCCTGATGTGTGAGAGGAACTGGTTGCCAAGTCCCTCACCATGGCTTGCTCCTTTTACAAGTCCCGCAATATCTACAAATTCAAGAACCGTATGAACGACCTTTTCAGGTTTGATTATGTCTGCAATCTTATCAAGACGTCTGTCAGGAACTTTTGCTATTCCCACATTGGGATCTATGGTGCAAAACGGATAATTTGCAGTAGGTACTCCTGCTGCGGTCAGGGCATTGAATATTGTCGATTTGCCGGCATTAGGGAGGCCGACTATACCGCAATTAAAACCCATAAGATTTCCCCCCGAAATATAACGGGCTCAGAGCATCCCGTCTGCCTGCATGAGCTCAACAAAGCTCTTTAATATTGATGCTGTTGCTCCCCATATGAGGTCATCGCCAAGTTCATGGTAAAAACTCTTTATCCTCGCGCCTTTGTATACCTTCTCGGTCACCCTCCAGGCTCCTTCCACGGCGAGTAATTTCAATGGTACTTCCAATAGCCGCTCAATTTCAAATTTATTTATCCTATACTCGAAGGGGAATGGGAATGTACCCACAAATGGTGTGATCCTGAAACCTGTTACTGTGGCAATGTCGTCAAGAGGGCCAAGAACATGGATAAGTTCTCTTCTGAGACCTACCTCCTCTTCTGTTTCTCTCAATGCAGTATCGACAAGGTCTTTGTCTTCACTGCTTCTTCCTCCACCGGGAAAAGAGATTTCCCCCTTATGATGTTCCACATGGCTTGTCCGTTTTGTAAGAAGAACGAATGGGTCAGAATCATTGACATATAAAGGAACCAACACTGCTGAATGGACAAGATCGCTGCTTTCTATAACCACCCTGCGTCTTCTGTTAAGAAGGTATTCAATCGTTGAGGAGTTCATTTCAAGCTACTTGCTAAATTGCTATTTTTTTCCCGACCCCTGCACCATGAAAAACACATGATAACCAGATAATCAGGTACGAAGATTTAGTTAAATATTGGAAGTTTCAGTATCCATTCAACATCAAACAGCTCGCCAACAGTGCCAAGCGCGAGAAGGAGAACATAGATTATAAGAAGAGTAAAAATTATTTCTCCCTTGTAACGGCTAAAAAAACCTGTGCCTTCCTTTGTTTCTATTTCTTTTTCCATTTCCTCACCTGTCTGTTTTATTGTCCAAGTTTAATTAAACATTTAAGACAAGTCAACTTTTTCCGGTCATTCTGCCCGGTGTTAATTTGAAAAATCTAAGACACATAAAAAATGTTCGTATTGATATATCAACAAACCGTGCAAGATAGGCAAATAAAATAAACTTTTCAGGCCAGCGTGGGTATATCTCTTTCAAAGTGTTTTTGCAGGGAAAAAGAGACTCGATAAAAAACTTTAAGCAGGCATTGCTGCTTTGCCCGGACCGCCCCGATTGCCCTCTAGATAGAATGACCAATAACTCACTGAAACTGCCTATATTCCTTCCGTCTACAGCCATTTGAAATATCCTTTTAGCTATCTTATTTTCGCGGAAATTTTCTTTAAGCTTTTTCAATGCGACGGTATCTATTGTGCTTATTCCGGTCTCATGGATATAGGCAAGGGAGTAATAGATGGGAACAGAAGTGGCGTTTGCTTGAGATATAGAAAGTATATAATCATAAAATTCCTTATCACCGTATTTCCTTATTATCTCTGCTGTGTCTATGCTCCAAATTATCCTTGAAAAAGAATGTTTAAAACAATGGAAGGCGGAATACAGCAATGAGTCAGATGGGGAAAGTACGAAAGCCCCATCAACTTCAGGATGGGGGATACAATCACTCCAGAATAATTCCGGATTGAAGCTGTATATATTTTTCCTTGAACTAATCCTCTCCGAGTCAATTATATCAGTATGGATATCGATGGTTATACTCCCGCTTTTCATTACTCCCCTGTATTTCTTAAATTGCGTAAAACCTAATGAACCGAGAGTTTTTCTTGCATCCTCGAATCTGTCTTTATGGATAAGAATGTCTATATCACCTACATATCTTAACCCCATATTTTCATATAACGTACCCAGAAACCCTCCCCCGCCAAGTAATATCACTCTTATCCCGTCATTCCTGAAAGCTGAGGCAAGTTGATTGCATATCTTAAGAGCTCGCATATTTTTGGAGAGGTTTTGATAATACTCTATTTCGAGCTTAGAGAAAAAGGCGGGAGGGACAACCTCATCAAGTCCCGATGCTAACAAGGCATTATATATAAACGGGGCAACATCAAATTCTTCCCCCAGTTTACAAAGCCTTTCCCATGAAAACTTTCTTGATGAATATAGAGCTATGTTTCTAAGATGTGAGGCAGACTCTTCTGAGAACCCGGCTTTCAGGGACGAAAAAAGGAAACTTATTTCCCGATCATCAGAAGACAGCGCTTTATTTTCATATTTCATGCACTTTATGATATAGAATAATTATTCAAATTAAAACTCCCATGACAGAATATTTTTTTGACATGCTTTTTGATATACACGGAATCCACGTTAGGCTTGTTTCTGACTCTCATAAAATAGGCAATTCAGTTTCACGTGAACTTATAGGCTTTGCCGCACAGAAGAAAGTTATTCCATCGATTACAATATATGTATGCCGGCATACCGATGGGAAAAGTATCACTCCTGAAGTTGTGCAAAACGCAGAACAAATAAGTCCCGGAATCTTTACTTTTACAGACTTTCAAGAAATGAAAAGCACCATACTTTTAAAGAGAGGTTATTCATTCGATGAAGCAGTCCTTGTCACACTCTCAATAGTGGGTTACATTTCCCGCTTCTTACTTGCAAAGAAAAAGCAGCTGACAGGCATCCATTCAGCATCACTTGCATACGGAAGTAAGGGAGTGCTTCTTGCCGGGAACTCCGGCTCAGGAAAAACCACCATGTCTCTTTTACTCATAAAAAAAGGATTTAAATATTTATCAGATGAAGAGACATTTATTGAAAAAAAAAGAGACAAGCTAACGCTCCTTTCTTTCCCCCGGCATATAAGGATTGGAGACGGTTTTGCTGAATCTTCCGAGGGGAAAGATATGATTACTGGACATACTTTGACGCGATACAGCGCATTTTATCAGGATGGATTTATAATCAACCCGGATGACATTTCTTCCGGATGCCGGCTCAAGAGCGCCAAACTGGCTGCTTGCATAGTCCTTGCCGAATCCGAGAAATACAAAAGACTCACAGTAAAGAAGAGCAGCGGTACCGCTTATTTATATAAGCTTCTTTCACTTGCAGAGACTCTATCAACTAATACTGAGACCGATAGCGTGCAGAAAATAATCAGAAAAAATAACAGGAAGGCGTACGACATAATAAATTTTATGTTCGACACCACCCCTGTTTTTCACATACAATACAGTCTGAAGAAAAACAGCGCAGAGCTTGCAGATTTCATAAAAGAGATTCTCGATTATTGTAAATAAACGACTGTAAATAATAATGATTGCAAAAAAATGATTGTAAATAAAACACTCTGAATAAAATGACTGTAGATAAAACAGATATTTTGGATAAAATACCGGTTCATGCCCCTCATATACTTTCACGCATTGAGAATGGCAAAGCCGTGATATTCGATGATACAAATGGAGAGCCATCCTTGCTAAATGAAACAGGGTCATTGATATGGAGCCTTTGTAACGGTAACCTAAGCGTAAGAGCAGTAATATCAGAAATGGCTCATCTGTATGAAGGAAATTCTTCTCAAATGGAAACAGAGATAATTGATTTCATAAGTCTTCTCTCATATAAGGGAATTATAACTCTTTCTTAGAAACTTCATGCTTCTAGAATCTCCCATAGAGGTTGTTTGGTCTTTTACTTCAAGGTGCAACCTGCAATGCCCTTTTTGTCTTGTAAGTTCAGGAAAGGACAAAAAAGATTCTACCGGAGATATGGGGAAACTCAGGATACTTGAAGAAATTATAGATAACCGCATACTTAAAGTTGTCCTGACCGGAGGAGAACCACTTGCAGATAATCTCACCTATCACATTATAAGCTCATTAAGAAATGCAGGAATATCCGTCGAGCTTACAACTAACGGTACACTGCTCAACAGGGAAGCTCTTAATAGGCTCAAATGCAACGGCCTTAAGAACATACAGATAAGCATACACGGCTCAACACCGGAAATTAATGACATGCTGACCGGCGGAAAGTCATTCAGAAAAATAGTGAATGCCATTGAGCTCTCTTTAATTTCCGGAATCCCAATCCATACAAAAACCACATTGACTAAACATAATATCTCAGATGCACCTTCACTCGTTAAACTTTTATCTTCGTTTGGAGTTACATCAATATGCCTTGATGAAGTCGTACCCATTGGAAGAGCATTGAATAATTACGCATCACTAAAACCCTCTGTAGACGAGTTATTAAATCTTGAAAGTATGATTGAAGGGCTTGAAAAAAAATATTCTGCAGAGATAGATTTCAAGAGCTTCTCTCTATCAATGCGCCAGGATGGATGTGCTGCGGCATGCACTCTGGGTGATGAAAAGTCTTACCTCTCCACTATATCAGAGCAAGGAAACATGTATCAGTGCAGTATGTCAGCTTTATTTGATGTTAGAAACAATGTTCTGGAAAAAGGACTGAAAAAATGCTGGCAGGATATCAGGGCTTTCAGGAAATTCATCAAACCGGAAAAACTTACCGGAGTCTGCGGGTCATGCGAATTAAAAGATAAATGCAGGGGGGGATGCAGGGGTATTGCTTACAGGATGACCGGCAACCTCTGGGGGTCATATCCTCTTTGTCCTCTGGCGCAGAACGGAAAGTTTACTTCTGACAACAATACTTGTTATTTTAAGGAGAATAAATATGAAGAGACGCGAATTCCTTGAAAAAGGGAAGAAAACCCTGACAGTGGCTGCTGCTGCTTCGGTAGTTAAAAAATGGATAAGCCCTAAGCTCATATCACTCGACGACTCTGCTTATGCCGACACTATATGCCCTAAGAAAAATGATGCTATTGAAAAAGCCAATAAAAAATGCAGGCAACAGAAAGGGAAGCACTTCAGCTAAGGAGTCTCTAAGCTTTTTCAGGCTCTTCTTATTTTTTTCTGAGAAGCTTCTCTGTAAGGTCTGATTTGGAAAAAGGCTTATCTATACGGGGAACAGTGAACTCATCAAAGAAATCCCTTGTACGCTGATTATAAGAATCACCGGTAATAAAAACCATTTTATCAGACATCATTTCCATTTCTTTCTTTATCCAGAAATATAGCTCAATGCCGTCCATATCAGGCATGTTGATATCACTTATTACATAGTCATAATCCGACTGGAGGAGCATATCCTTGGCTGCAAATCCGTTCTCAGCAAAGTCAATAATATACCCTTCATCTTCCAGCATATCCCTTACCAGTTCGCCGATAATCTTCTCGTCATCTACAACCAGAATTTTTTTCATATAGAAAACAAGTCACTTTAAAATTTAGATTGTTCCCCTTCTTCGAATCCGTTAACAGGTATCAGATCTATAAGTGCTCTTCTTATATCATTCATTTTAATTGGTTTATGGAGAACCTGGCAGGCACCGCAGCGTTTTATCCGTTCAATATTCTCTTCCGATGGCTTGCCTGTTATGGCAATTACAGTTATATCTTTTGTTTCTGGATTTTTCTTAATTCTTGTACAAACATCATACCCGTCAAGTCCCTTCATAATAATATCAAGAAAAACAACCTGCGGTTTAAAAGTTGTAATAATCTGCCCTGCCTCAAATCCGTTGCAAGCACCTTTTACCTGTATGTTAGGATCGATTTTTGAGATAGTCTCTTTCAAATAATCAATTATGAACGATTCATCATCAACTACGAGGATTCTGCTGATCTGGTCATCATAGATACCCTTTGATGGAATACCGGATTTTTTCAGGAAAGAATCAAGATCTTCTACTAGTATTCTTCTGTGTCCACCGGGAGTTTTATAGGATCTTATAAGACCGTCATTTATCCAGCGAATAACCGTCATCGGTGTAGCATTACAATAGGCGGCAGCCTGATAAGTAGTTAATACTTTTTTTGTCATGCTTCCCTAATTAGTGAGATTTGTTGATTAATTCTTCACTCAGACATTAGTTTATTGTAAATAGAATTTATCTGTCAACAATTATCACTTCTTTTTATTAATCTGTTAATGAGGATTACACTTGCTAACTATATTCATATTATATTCTATAAAGCACAAATTAACAATTGACAAAACCGGATTAAAATTACTTTAATTTAGCTTTAGGATAAGGGGAAAAAAGAGTGAGAAAAAAACCTCACACAAAAAAAATAGTCCATACACAGCAAGATAAAATAAATCATTATCTGAAAAAGTTAAATTCTTCAAAAAGCAAAGAAAGCATTCTTCAAAACACGCTGCTCTACTCAATAGCTTTAACCGGTTCAGACGCCGGAGTTGCTACCATCCTAAAAGAGAATTGCGTTGAACTGGCAGGTATATATAATAATGGAAAATGGGAATCAAACCTCCAAGCGAAATATATTGAGAGCCTTAACGATTACTTCACCAATCCGAATAAAAAAATCAAATCTCTAAGGCATATCCCCCGGGAACTGCAATTTAAAGAACAATACCCATACTTAGCAAACAATTTAATAATAAACCTGAACAATAAAAAAATAGGAGCAATCATATTGTTCAGAAAACATGCTCCTTATGAAGAAAATGAATTAAAAGAGATAAGACTTTTTCTCACACATACAGGGATGATGCTTGAATCAGCGCTGAACAAAGAGACAAAAAACAGATATTCAACAAATCTCAAAGCAATCAATAATATAATCAAGTATATCACTTCAGAGCGTTCAATGACTCAAATAATAAAAAGAATAGCCCCCGTCATGAAGCAGATAGTCAGATTTGATTCCATGGTCATTACAGTGTTTGATGAAGAAGAAGACATCGTTACAGATCTCTATCATTACAGCACGGAAAGGTATTGGGAATCAAAGAATATTAATGCACCAATAAGTTCGCCTAAAATAAAATATATCCTCAAGACGAAAAAATTTCATATCTCGGCTGACATTCGAACTGACCCAAAACTGCCTGCCAGACAGACTGCAGTGGATAGCGGAATGGTTTCTGAACTTATTGTCGGGTGCCTTTCAAAGGGAAAGGTGCTCGGAGCACTGTCCCTGATGAAAAAGGAAAGTGATTATTATACAAAGGCTGACGGGGAATACGCTGAAATGCTGTCTCGCCAGCTTGGGAATGCGATCGAAAGATTCAGATACAATAATATTATTTCCAGAAAAAACAGATACTCCGGGGCCACAAACTTCATCACAAGGGAAACACTGTGTTCAAAGAATACCACACATGCCATAAAATATCTTTTTAAAGAAATGAGTGAATGCGTTCCCTTTGATGCGGCGATGATTGGTTTTTTCAGCGATGATTTCCGGAAAGTGCGTATTCAAATCTACGTTAGTGGAAAACTCCGGAAGGGAATAGAGTATGATGTTAATCCTGACAACAAGGAAAGCCTTGTTTACCACCTTAAAAACAGAAGAAGATTTCTTACAGTAGACCAGGCAGAAAAAGCAAGTTTCATGGAAGAAAAGATTGCGGTAATGAGCGGATTGCAGTCAAGTGTTATCGCTCCTCTTTCAATGCCTGATAAAGTAATAGGATTCCTTGCCCTGGCAAGCCGTAAGAAAAAAGCATTTGACCAGACAGATCTCTCAGGCACAGGGATGATAGCAGGGAATTTCACAATGGCACTGCAAAATAACATCCTGACGAAAGATGCCATACAGGAAAAACTAAACTGGGAAAAAACTTTCGACTCCATTTCAGACTATATTCTTTTAACCAACAGTGATGGGAAGATCATTCACCTTAACAAATCTGCACAGGGATTAATCAGGAAAACTGGGAAACTTACAAATGTGCAGGACATACAGACTTTTTTTGCAAAACTTGGAATAATCGTTGATGAAAGCTATAAAACCGTCACATTTGATGAAAGCAAAACAGTGAACTTCACAGTTCAGGCAAAGGATAAGAGCAGATTTTATGAAATATCCATAAATCCCTGTTGCATATACAAAGTCGAAAAGCCCGAGACGGCAGTATTTCTTATAAAAGACATCACCCATCATAAAAATACGGAGAGCGAGTCAAAGAGGCTTTACAAAGTCGCATCAAAACAGGCTTTCCAGCTAAAAACGCTGAATATTATAGCAAAAATTTCAAACAGCAGTGTCCCTTCTAATAAAGTTTTTTTTGATATTGGGCGTGAGATTGAAAAGGTTATTCCCTTTGACAGCATAGGGAGAATATGGGTCTATGACAAGGAAAAGAATCCCATCTCAATTTATTTTCTTCGTCAGCAACACATCAGATTCCCGGTTGAACAGGCACTGAAAGCCGGAATCGGTCAAACAGCCATATCGGAAACCATAAGAACAGCAAAGCCATTAATCAGGAATATTAAAGACGGTTTTAATACATTTACAGAAGATAAACAATGTCTCAGATATGGTGTAAATTCCATAATGTATATTCCTTTGAAATCCAGAAAATCCATAAGCGGATGTATAACTCTTGGCAGGAAAAATAACGATTGTTTCACAGATGATGATATTCCTTTTCTGGAACAGGTAGCTGTTCACATTTCTTCTATGATTGAAAGAAATGTACTTTTAAAAAATATTCTCATTGCCAACAAGGAATGGGAAACAACCTTCAATTCGATTTCAGACTACATATTCATTACCGACCTCGACTATAACATAACAAAATACAATGAGACTTTCAGAAAAACATTCATAGAGCCAATGGTTCACCGTTCTTCTGTCCCAATTAAATGTTATGATTTGTTCAACTGCACTAATTACAAAAAAGACGGCAAATGCATTACACACAAATTAATGGCGGGAGCAAAACCTACAATCATAGAATATGAAGATAAAGAACGCGGTAGAATTCTGCTGATTTCTGTTTCTCCTATCAGCATGCCGGAAACAGGAACAGAGGGATGTGTACATATTGCCACTGACATAACTGATATAAGAAATGCCGAAAGAAAACTTAACAAGCAGACGTCACAGCTTGATACCCTGCTGAATGATTTTCCTGATTCCATAGTTATGTTCGATTCTGATAAAAAAGTGATAAAATCGAACAAACTCGCTCAGAAAGTCCACGGATTCATAAATGATACTTCGTTTGATGATTTTTTGAATGATTTTCTGAAAAATATTAAGATGACAGATCTAAGCGGCAAGGAAGTACCTTATGACTCGTTGCCTCTGGTCAAAGCTTTCAAGTACGGTGAACCCACCATAAACAATTTATACAATCTTGAGTTCAAGGGAGGGAAAAGAATCTGCGGCATAATCAACGTATCCCTTATAAAGGACAGAAAAGGAAACGTGCAAAACATAATATCAACTTTCAAGGACATTACCGAGCAGAGAGAAAAGGATGATAAATTAATAAAACAGGCTGAAGAGCTAAATAACATTTTTACAACCTTTCATGATGGTTTGTTGATTATAGATATAAAAGAAAAAAAAATAATAGGGAACAATGAAGTCAAGAAAATCTTTGCAAATCCTGAAGAGACTGATTTTAAATTCGACCCGGAAAGTTTCTTTTTGCGTAACCGCTACTTTGACACAAACGGAATTGAGATTGAACCAAAAGACCGCCCCATAGCAAAAACCCTTAGTGAAGGAATCCCAATCGTAAACAAAGAAGTCACTCTTTTAGTTGACAATAAGAAAAAATCTTCTCTACTGGTCAATACCGCGCCACTCCTCGACAAGAATGGGGAAATTTATGGGATACTCGGTGTTTTCAAAGATATAACTGCACAGAAAAAACTGGAGATACAACTTATAAATTCTGAAAAACTTTCAAGCCTTGGTACAATGGTTTCCGGAATAGCCCATGAATTAAACAATCCGCTTTCCGGAATCCTTGGGTTTTCAGAACTACTGCTTGGCGAAAAGTTCCTGCATGATAAAATAAAAAATAAGATAAAGACCATACATACTCAGGCTGAAAGGGCTGCAAAAATAGTTGAAGGACTTCTATCTTTTTCAAAACAAAAAGCCGCGGAGAAAAGCCTCTTAGACATAAACAGAACTGTCGAGGACACACTTGAACTTATCAACTACGGTCTTAAAGAAAGCAAAGTAATAGTCAGAAAACATTTGGGGAACAACCTGCCATTAATCTATGGTGACAAAAATCAGATCATACAGGTCATAATAAACGTAATAAACAATTCTGTTCAGAGCCTATTAAAAAAAGGCGGAGAGGGATTCATAAAAATATCTTCATCTTTAGAGCTTCACCATGATTCAAATTCTGATAAAAAGAAAAAAGAAATAAGAATAGACATAGAGGATTCCGGGATAGGTATAGAAAAAAATCATCTGATACAGATATTTGATCCTTTTTTCACAACCAGCCCAACAGGTGAAGGAACAGGTCTTGGGCTTTCAATATCCTATGGGATAATAAAAGAACATGGAGGTGAGATTACAGCAGAAAGCACTGTGGGAAAAGGGACTACAGTATCCATTTTTATACCGGCAAGTGATATGGAAAGCTCTGAACTTATACTAACCCAAAAAGTTTCAATCACACCTTTTCATAAACTCAAGAAATTGACACGTATCCTTGTCATAGTTAGTGAAACTGCATTCGGACACGGAATAGCTGACTCCCTTAACAATAACATGCGAATAATTATGAAAGCCAAGAATGCGAATGATGCACTGGAAAAAATAAAATCAGTTGATTTTGATATTGTTATAAGCGGACTCAAATTGCCTGATATGGACAGCATCTCCTTTTACAAGGAGGCCACAAAGATAAAAAACTATCTTGCCGACCGCTTCCTCTTTGTTACAGAACAAGCTACTGATTGGAAAACAAATAAGTTTCTCAGAATGACCGGAAACAAATATATAACAAAACCTTTCAAAGAATCAGATATTCAAAAGGCCGTAAGTACCTTCTTTTCAAATTAAATCCTGCTGATCCTGAAACAGCATGCAGAGGCGCCTTTCAAAACATGCGCAGTCTCTTTAGCCCTTAGCACATTGTATTTCTCGAGCAGATCAAAATCATTATAACAAACAGGGCGGCACGGAGCAGGCATTCCATGTTTTACTGTAGCTTTGAGATGAGGACAGTTCCCGAGATATTCATACCATACCTTCTCACCATTTTCTTCTCTCTCTTCAATATGCAGTTCCCATCCAAATATCCTCGATGCTCCCGTTTCAGCAGCCATCATATCCTCCAGCTTGATGGCTTTAATCTTCTCGTAATTTTTTTTAAATTTTTCCTCTGTAACATTCCTGAATATTTCTGCTCCCTCCTCATCCCCACAAACCTTTTTCAGATTTTCATAAAGTTCAGGCAAAGCAAGGGCAAATCTTTCCAGCAATACTTCCTTTTGCTTTTCCTCAAAAGTCATGACAATTCCTCCTCAAAAATATGTCACTGCGAGACGCAAAGCGACGCGGCAGTTTCATGTTAACCAAATCATATCCGCTATTGACCTGATTTTTTTCAGCGAGCCTTCTTTGGAACTACTACTATCCCTGAATCCCTGCATATAAAGCTATTTTCAAGAGTCGCAGCACCCTCTCCTATGACAGCACCGGGAGGTATCATCACATTTTTATCAATTATGGAACGGGTAATCTTAGCGCCCTCACCGATGTCTACATTGTCCATTATGATTGAATCCTTGATTTCGCTGTAACTGTGGATGCGCGCATTCCTTCCTATTATGGAACCCAATACTTTTGCACCGCTTACAATGGTCCCTTCTGATATAAGGGAATTAATGGCGGTACCTGTCCTTCCTTCCTCCGCATGGACAAATTTTGCAGGCGGATTGCTGTAACTTACAGTCCTTAAAGGCCATTTGGGATTATAAAGATTAAATACCGGCCTTATGTTCTTAAGATCCATGTGTGCTTCCCAGTAGGCCTCGATAGTCCCGATATCCCGCCAGTAGCCGGCCTCTTCACCGGATTGTATTCCCGGAATAACATTGGTTTTAAAGTTATATGCGAAAACCTTCCGCTTCTTGTAAATATCAGGCAATATGGTTTTGCCGAAATCATGGGCAGTTTCCCGCACAGCATCCTCTTCAAGCACTTTCATCAGCACATCAGTATTGAACAGATAATTACCCATGGAGACAAGTGCAAGCTCCGGCATTGAAGGAATCGGTTTGGGGACCTTGGGTTTTTCTTCGAAACCGATAATCTGCCACTTCTTATCGATTTCTATTATTCCCATCCCCTCGCACTTTTCGACCGGATACGGAACAGCAGAAACTGTCACTTCCGAATTGGTGGTCACATGATAATCTATCATCTGCCTGATATCTATCCGGTAGATGTGGTCAGCTCCGAATATGGCGACAATATCAGGCTTGAATCTCTCTATGAGGTGAAGATTCTGATAAATTGCATCAGATGTTCCCTTATACCAGGACTCACCTGTGCGCATCTGAGCTGGAACAGGGATTATGAAGTGGTCACGGAGCAGACCGCTCAATCTCCATCCGTCCTGAAGGTGCTCGGCCAGAGACTGGGATTTAAACTGTGTCATTACATAGACTGCGTAAATTCCGGAATTAATGAAATTGCTGAGGACAAAGTCTATTATCCTGTATTTGCCGCCGAATGGCACAGCAGGCTTTGCTCTGTCTCTGGTCAAAGGGTAAAGCCTCGTTCCCTTCCCTCCTGCCATTATCATGCCAAGAACTTTCTTACTCATAGACTTCTCCTATTATGGGAATTAATTATCCTGGAATAAATATCTTCAAGACGTTCTATTATCCTTTCCCATGAAAATTTTTCCAGTACTATCTTTCTCCCCTCATCTCCGAATTTCCTTCTCAGTTCCCTGTCCGACATAAGTCTGTCTATGGCTGCCGCAAGTTCTGCTGCATTGCCTGCCTCAAATATGAACCCGTCCACTCCATCATCCACAACCTCGGGCACCCCGCCGACCCTTGATGCCACAACGGGTGTTCCACATGCAAGGGCTTCAACATTTACAATCCCGAAATCCTCATGGATAGAAGGAAGCACATATAAAGCTGCTGATTGATAGAGTGCAGGTTTCAGGCTTTCTTCCACCGGTCCGGTATATCTTATCTCATGATATCCTCTCGAAACCTCAGCATCTATAAGTTTCACAACTTCCTTAAAATAAGCATCATCAGCAACCTGTCCGACAATCAAAAGCTTCACTCTTTTTTTTACGAGAGGCATTGCCTCAAGAAGAGTCTTCAGGCCTTTCCTTTGTTCTATTCGCGACAGGAAAAGGACGGTATCATCCTTTTTGCTTTCATAGTCAGGTTTGAATATTTCCGTATCAACTCCATGATACAAATAGTCAGAACGTTCCTCTTTAATCCCAAGTTCACGAAGAAGACCAAGAGATTGCCTTGTAGCTGCAAGATGATAATCGCTTGTAATTGCCAGAATATGTTTCCATAGAGTGCGCTCTTTGTAAAACTTAAACTGCTCTGTAAGGGTTATGCAATAATGTATCTTGGGTATATTGTTAAACAGTGAAAAGAAAGGAAAAGAAAGATCGATCATGTCGAAAAAATTGATGATGTCATATTCCCTTTCAAGTTTTCTGAATCCCGGCGAGGGTATGGCCCCGCAATTGATTATATTGAGGACATTGCTTTTTTCACCTTTTGCACGCGGTAAGGGATTTATTGAAGGCCATCTTATTACTTTTACTCCATCATCATGGAATACTTCTTTTTTCCATTGCGGCTCCCAGAACTTGTCTATATAAAGGCTAAGAACATCTGCCTGATGTCCTCTCCTGGCAAGTCCCCTGCTCAAATCCTTAAGCAGCGGCTTTACAGCTCCAAAAATATGAAAAGAATAATGAGGAATAACTAAAAGTATTTTCATTTTTTAGTCCGAATCATAAACAACATTTTTTCATTATACAAAAATCAACACGCCCAGAAAAATAAGAAAATAAACATGATATTGACTCAAAATTATTGCTATGATAGCTCAAAATATATAAAAAAGGGAAAGCAAATTAGATGACCGACCTTGCCATAAAAATAATTTCTCAACTCAAGAAGCTTCCCGTTATGTTTCTTGTTATTTTCACATTATACAACATTAACTTACGCGAAATAAGTTCAGGCGACACATTACCTTCACGATATCTTCCTATCAGCATAATTACCGGCTTCAATCTCGATCTCGACAAGTTCCCTTACCTATACAATACCAAAACAAACAGCGAATATTTTTATATCCAGAATTCCAAAGGTCACTGGCTTTCAAGTTACCCGGTAATGCCTGCCATACTGGCAGTTCCAGTATATATCCCGGCAGTTATTTTCAATTTAACCGGTGACCCAAGGTGGGTCAACCTATTTTCCAAATTTGCAAGCTCTGCGATTGTTTCATTCTCTGCTCTTTTTATGTTCATGACTTTAAAGCTTATTGTCAGCGAAGACATGGCACTGCTGATTTCTCTTATTTATGCATTTGCAACCTCAAACTGGTCTGTCGCCAGTCAGGGATTATGGCAGCATGGACCGGTTGAGTTATGTCTCTCCATTGCCCTTTATTTTCTTGTAAAGGGAGACAAGGAAAGCAAATGGATTTATCTTGCTTCTCCTTTTCTTTCGCTTGCTGTTGCGACTAGAATGTCAACAGCATTAATCGCAGGAGGACTGTTCCTTTATGTCCTTGTATATCACAGGAAGGAGATTATAAAGTTCTCTCTCTCCGCAATCCCTGTCGCTCTATTGCTCTTTACATATAATCTTTATTACTTCGGTAATCTCACAGGCGGTAATGCAAGGCTTGAAAGCAAGATGCTTGAGTTGAAACCGATTGCTTCAGTCTGGACATCTAATTTTCTCTCAGGACTTGCAGGACTTCTGATAAGCCCGAGCCGGGGGCTTCTGATATTTTCACCGGTCCTTATTTTTTCATTCGCCGGGATTTATTATATCTTCAAAAACGGCGCGGCACCGCTCTGCAAATACCTATCAGTAATATCAATTCTCTACATTTTATTATTCAGCTTTTACACATCTTGGTGGGGAGGTCACACTTACGGTTACAGATACCTTATTGATATCATCCCGTTCCTTTGCATTTTTATTTCTTTTGCAATTGAGAGGATAATGCGTTCAAAACAATTAAAACTCTTATTCATGTTTCTTTTTTGCTTTTCCATATTTGTTCAGGTTATAGGCTTTTTTAATTATCCCGACACATGGAACAGCATTCCCACCGACGTTGACATTCACCCTGAGAGGGTTTGGGATGTCACTGACAACCAGATTATAAGATGCCTAAGAAATGGCGGACGACTCCCCGAGTTCTTCAAGCCTGAGTTCTTTTAGAAAGATAATTGAGATTTTATTTATACAATAGCTAATAACATCATATGTGTCCTGCTATCCATGCCGCACGCGAGCGCATGTATGGTCCGGGATTTGAGACAGAATATTTCCGTGGATTTGGAAGGGAGGCTGCAATAAGCGCAGACTCGGCTTTAGTGAGCTCTTCCACAGATTTGCTAAAATAGAGCTGCGATGCAGCCTCGGCGCCGTAGATGCCGTTCCCGGTTTCTATCACGTTGAGATAAACTTCAAGTATCCGCTCCTTGCTCCAGCATATTTCAATGAGGAAAGTAAAATATGCTTCAAGTCCTTTGCGAGGCCAGCTTCTGCCTGGCCAGAGAAAAACATTTTTTGCGGTCTGCTGGCTTATAGTGCTTGCACCGCGCTTTCTTTCATGGTTTTCATTGTATTTTACCGCCTTTTCTATTGCATCAAAGTCAAACCCATTGTGTTTTAGGAAATTCTGGTCTTCTGAAACGATGACAGCATGTTGAAGGTTTTTTGAAATCCTGCTTATGGGAGTCCATTCTTTTTTCAGGGTAAGATGCCCGCCTGATTTTACCTGCTCTGCGCACCTTATAAGCATCAAAGGCGTGACAGGGACAGGAATCCACCTGTAAGCGATTACAGGTATCAGGCTTATGATGACAAGCCAGAAAATAATTTTCCAGAAAAACCGCCAGATTTTTTTAATCAGTTTTATTATTTTATTTCCCCTGAAAATAAGTTTTTTTTATTATATGTTTAGATTATATTCTGACACAAAAAAGAAAAGGAGTGAAGAATGGACTTTATCGAAACCATAAAATCAAGAAGAAGCATAAGGGCTTTCAAACCTGAACCTCCTTCAAAGGCTGTAATAAAAGAATGCCTCGATGCTGCCATCTGGGCGCCGAGCGGGTCTAACCATCAGCCATGGGAATTTATAGTAGTTGCTGGTCCCGAGCTGGACAGGATAAGGGATATTGTCGAGGAAAAGTTCATTTTCAGAATGAAGGAAGTGGACGCCTTCAGCGATGTTCCCGACTTCTGCCAGGAACGACAGGAGGAGCTATTCGAAGTGATGGGTGAAGCGGCGGAGAAATCCGGATTTGGAGGCGGAGATTTTTTTCAGAAGATCATGAGATTCTTTGATGCACCTGTTGGTGTGTTTTTTGTAACATTTAAAAGAAAAGACAATCTTTTCACCGTCAGCGCTGTTCCTGCCGTAGAGAATTTCCTGCTCGCCGCCCATGCCAAGGGCCTTGGTGCGTGCTGGCTCGGGATCGCAGCTATATGCGCTGAGGACATAAGAGCTTATCTAGGGCTTCCTGAGAACAGGGAGATAATCGCTCCCATCGCATTGGGTTACCCTGATGAGAACTCACCTATCAATAAATTCACAAGGACTCGCACACCTGCTGATAAACTTACTACCTGGATTGGGTTTTAAATGATTGGTTTTAAATAACCGGAGGAAATTATAATGATTGTTGACATTCATAACCATATCACACCCAAAGGGCATCCCTTCCATCTTCCTGTTGAAGAGTACCTGAAGAACATGGATGAACTTAAGATAGACAAGACAGTCATACTTGGGAAAGACTATGGAAAGATGGGTGACAGACAAAATGCCAACCTCACCGATGAACAGGTTTCAGAATTCGTTTCAGCACACCCTGACCGTTTCATTGGTTTTACTGCCGTCCATCCTGACAGGGAGATAAAGGCAAACGTCGAGAGGCTTGAACGTGCAGTCGAACTGGGGCTCAAAGGTATTAAGATAAATCCCCATGCAGGATTCTACCCGAATGACAGCAGGCTCTATCCGGTATATGAGAAAGCTGAAGAGCTCGAGCTCCCTTTAATGTGCCACACCGGAATAAAGGCGCCTGCAGAAGGAACAAGAGTAAAATATAACAACCCTGTTTATCTTGATGATGTTGTCGTGGATTTTCCTGATTTAACCGTAATAATCTCACATGGCGGATACCCATGGGTTGAAGAAGCAATAATGGTGGGTCTTTTCGCAGAGAATGTCTATGTGGAGATATCAACCCTTAATCAGCTCGAGCAGTCAATGGGGTTCGAAGTTGTAACACCAACGCTTA
This sequence comes from Candidatus Schekmanbacteria bacterium, assembly GCA_016219965.1. NCBI lineage: Bacteria > Candidatus Schekmaniibacteriota > Candidatus Schekmanbacteria bacterium. Next base: position 219,135 of record JACRJM010000015.1, on the reverse strand, counting down.
AGAAGCTTACTGCATCGCTTGGAGCGCACCGCGTATTGTTCGGCTCGGACGGGATATTCAATCAGGAAGCTTTGATGAACAGCGTTAAAAATGCTGATTTCCTCTCAGAGCGCGACAAGGGAAACATACTGGGTGAAACCGCAAAGAAGATTTTCAAGATTTAGATTTCAGGAGGAGATAAAGTCAGAAGTCAACCCTGCTTAAATCACTGTCAGGATGATTGCCGCAATGCTTGTAATCATCGAAGTTATCGCTAAGTCCATAGGCTGCGCGGATATCATGCATTCCGCGTGCAAGACGGATATAATACTCTAACGTGGGCTGATTTGCCTTGTGGAACACGGAATTCTTAACAGGTCTGAAAACAAGCCCCATCATTGATACTCCGTGCTTTGCAAGATACTCGCAACCTTCAAGATTCGACTTTAAAGCCTCATCAACAGTCTCAAAACCATAGGGTTTTACCATCTCGCATCCTGCCACGATGTTTGTTGCCACATTTCCCGGACCGAATATCTCGACAGCATCAAAAAGGTTCCTCACCCAGTTATCCCATCCTACATATTTTTCCTTTGCCGGACAGACCCACTTGAAACGCTCCCTGTCCCACACTTCCATATCAGCGCAATATGTAAGGACACCTGTCTCATCATAAAGCCGTTTCACCTGCTTTTTGTTATAGGCGCAAGCCAAAAGCTGGCTTGGAAACCTTCTCGAAGAGAAATTTTCTCCAACTGCCTGAAGGATTTTAATATAGCGGTTGAGCTCTGAATCGAATGGTTCCTCTCCCTCCGGGTCAGCTCCACCTGTTATATTTATTGTAGAGAATCTTCCCGGCTCGCTTATAGCTTCTGCGACTATCTCCTTTATATCCTGCGGATCAAGGGCTATCTCCCTCTCGGAGAGTCTTTTTTTGAGAAAGGTGTTGATGGAACAGAATTTGCAGGCATTGCCTCCTTCCCAGAAGTGGCAGTACCTGTATGCCCATATATTTATAACCTGCGGCCTGAACATCCCGACACTTTCCATGGGAGTTCCCTGGCTCGTCTTTTTCCCAACATATGACGGCTTGGCGCAAAAATCCGCCTCTTCTATAAACTCGCCATTGTAAAAGATTCCAAGTCTGTCTTCGAAAAGGTCGACCGTGTAATGGTCATTCATGCACTCGCCCGCTGCAGTGAGAACAGAAGTCCCGTCTCTCAACACTGTGGGGCCCGGATATTGCCCGTATTTTTCTTTCAATGCATCGGTATAGACAAGTCCTCTCCTGTAAAGGTCAATCTTCAGGATTGTGAACTTTGGCACATCAGGATATTTCTCTACCGCTTGTCTGTAAGTTAAATCTTTATCCATATTTCGAAAATATTCATTTCAGGAAGCCATGTCAAGAAAATGAGTCTAAAACAAATCAGAAAACATCTTGACATATAATACGACTCTCCGTACTAACATGAACTTATGGCAAAATTGAATGATGGACAAAATCCAGCGAGAACATTTGCCGGAATTGTAATCCCCCCTGAGCTTAAGACTTATCACTACTATAATTTATACTTCGCATCCTTGCTAGTCGCATGCCTTATAACCCTTCCTGCTGTGGTACAGCCTGCATTTTTAAAAGACGTAATAAATATTCCAAAAGAGCAGTCCGGCTCCATCAACTCCGGGCTTCAGAACATGGGACAGATCGCATGGCTTCTTTTTACAGGCGCGGCAGGAATACTTTCAGACAAGGTTGGACGGCGCAGGCTTGTAATCGCCGGATTTCTGATAAGCGGGATCTTCTATGTATTGTTCGGCTACACAAAGGATATCTGCCTTCTCATGGGAGTTGAAGGCTTGGGAGGACAGATTGTTGCAACTTATGTCATAAGGTTCCTCATCGGAATCGGCATAATACTCACCTTCCCGCAGATCGGCACCATGTGCGCCGATTATTCCTACCCTCCTGACAGGGGCAAGGCGATGGCTTATCAGGGGATCACCATAAGCATAGGTTCAATGATAGTTTTCGGAGGACTGACACAGGTTGCAAAAAGTGCAGGGCTTATGAGCCTTTTTTATATTGCAGGTGCGGCATGTTTAATTGGAATTCTTATTTCCGTTTTCGGGCTCGTTGACCGCATGCCGAAAGAAAAGGCGTCTAAGATAAGCATGAAAGAATTATACAAGATAGTCACAAAGAGCATCCCTCTTAAAGTAAGCTATGTGGTGACCGTAATCTTAAGGGTAGACATACTAATAATCGCAACATACATCATTGTATGGATGGTTTATGCGGCAGATAAAATGGGAATGAGCCCCGTGAAGGCTACGGCAAGCGGAGGGATAATGCTTCTCATCATGTCAGTAGTAACGCTTTTTGCATGGCCTCCAATCGGCATATTACTCGACAAGTGGGGAAGAACTCCTGTCATCCTCCTTTCCATTGCTTCAACATCACTTGGTTATTTTCTTATCGCGGCTACTGAAAATCCATTTTCGCTGCCAATGTATTTTTATCTGTCATTGATAGGAATAGGTTTTTCCGCCGCAACAACTGGGGCAAGCGCGCTTACCGCTGATGCTTCGCCAAAGCATCTTCTTGGAAGCATCATGGGAGGGATGAATGCCCTTCAATCAATCGGCACTCTTGTTTTCCTTCAGGCAGGAGGAATCATGCTTGATGAGTTCGGCTACTGGAGCCCTTTCCTGATGAAAGGCATAGTCAATACTGCCTGCGGAGTCTGGGTTTTGAAAGTAAGGAAAGGGATCCCTTTTACACCTAAACAGGAATCAATGCCCGCAAGATGAGGCTCTTTCTCTAACTTTTCTTTGTTATGTGCCTTTTCCCAAATAAGAGCGCTAGCACCAAACCGGTCCCCATCATAAGAAACGAGGAAGGTTCCGGTGTAGGCAGAAAACCGTTTTTAGATTCTGAGTCATAAAACGCTGTATTAAGGGTTACTGTCTCGTCAACTATTCCATCCATATCTATATCCCAGCTTAAGGAAAGGAAGCGAAAAACATATGTGTCATACTTGGGATTATAAAAGGGATCACTGTATTGGATATCGCCATATGTCCCGATGTCAAAATCCATCCCTTCCCATGCAGTGCCTTCAATTCCCTGAAGACCAAAGTGTATTGTGTCTCCGTCAAAGATAGTAACAACTTCATCCTGAAACTCAGGCATCCATTTAATTACAAAATCATAGCCCCCAAGCCCATTGTCCGAATACCACCCAAGATTAAAATATTCCGCCAATGTTCCTTCAACAGTTATAGCTGCATCTACATTGTTGTCCTCTTCGGGAAGATTTGTCTCCTCTGTGCCCTCCATGAAATCATACACTGAGACATCTTTTTTTCCTTTAGCTACTGGTTTATGTTTTTTGCCGAAGTTTTCCTTCATTTTTGTTATATCACCTTCATTGTAGCTCCGTTCCCCTTTTGCGCGCTTTTCAGCAGATACATTCACACCATCAGTCATCTTATCAACATTTTCATCTTTCTTGCGATTATGATTAGCGCTATAAGTATGACCGACTTCATGTGCAGCACATTCAACCAATCCATTTACCAGTTTCTCATCCGTATTGAATGCAGGATTATCCTTAAAAGTTGTTACATTAACATTTACATTTTCCCCGTCGCCGGTGTTTCCCCAATTTTTGCCCTTAAAATTTCTGAAGTTAACACTTCTGTCAGCTTTCTCCTTGGGATCATCAGTCACTTTGATTACCCCGACTCCAAACTCTTTATCAAACTGAGCCTGAAGTTTCTCCTTAATGGATTTCTTAAGTGCATCAGTTAAATTTTCAAATTTCACATAAACTGTATCTGCATTACAGGTTGAAACAACTAAGGGAAATAAATTGAATGAAAAGAAAAAAATGAAAAACAAAGCTATACATAATTTTTTTTCAACTGGTCTAAAGGTCTTCATGGCATACCCCCCGCATCATAGGTTCGTGGCTTAAATTCAACCGGGACAAAATATTATATTTATGATGACGGATTTAGTAATATATCAGAATATATTACGCTATATGAATACTATTGATTTATGTCAGCTTTGAGGTTTGTCAAGCTAACTGAATTTGGTTAAAGGTAAATTACAATTAGTGCTTGCATCATTATTCAATGCAGACTAATAACAAGTCAATTCTCGGGGCTCACAAATTTAAAACCATTTTAGGGGGCAGGAAAATATGAAAGCAAAAAGCAACTCAATAGTCATGACAGAAGAAGAGATTGATGCGTTCTTGAGTGAGCAGAGAGTCGGCACACTATGCCTTGGTGACGGACAGTCATCATATGGTGTTCCGCTTGCATACTTTTACGGCGACAAGGTCATTTATCTCACGCTTGGACCTGGCGGAAGGAAGTCAGGTTACGTTGAGAAAAACAAGAACGTATGCTTCGCCGTACATTGGTTGGATCCAGATTACGGCAAAGGTAAGCGCTCATGGAAGTCTGTTATATGCGATGGAACACTTGAGAGGGTCACAAACCCTGATGAGATCGTCGGGGCCGGACGGGCAGCAGAAAAACACATGGGAATGCCGCAGGGAGCATTCGACCCCATACTTCAGATGACGCTCAAAAACCCGGCAGCATCTAATTTCTGGAGAATAAACATCACAAAACGCGGCGGCAAAGGTGTGGTAGATTTCGAAGAAACATTCGAAGAAGAATAAAATTTTTATAAAAAACTCTTTGCATGTCAGCACAAACTAAAGTATTTTTAACAGAGGAGGAGTTTTTTAATGGAAAAATTTAAACTTACTGCCGTAATCTGGGAAGAAGAAGTAGCTTTTGTTTCGAAATGTCCGGAACTTGGTGTTGCATCATGCGGCGCCACTCCACGGGAAGCACTATCAAATCTAAAAGAAGCAGTAGAACTCTATATTGATAATGCAAAAGCTATAGGGCTTTTAAAAGAAATCAAAGCAACTTTAAAAACAAAGGAAAAGTATACTTCAACTTTTGAAGTTGCTTTCAGATGACAAAACTCCCGGTTATTTCTTCAGATAAACTTATAAAGATTCTTCAAAAGTCCGGATTTACCTATGCTCCCAAAAGGGGTAAAGGTAGCCACGTTGCTTTATTCAAAACTGATTTAAAGGGAATTAAAAGGTTGGTAATCATACCCAAAAGAAGCAATATCCCTCGTGGGACATTGCTTTCAATTATTGATCAGTCAGGCATAAGCAAAGAAGAATTCATCGAACTTATAAAAAAATGATGCAATATCTATCTCTTCAAGTAAAATTGTTATATTTAGAAATCATTACATTTCCCGACCCATGCTAAAAGAATATTCACCCAATGTTTTTTTGTGAGCGCAAAAGTTTACAGTAATTGAATAATTGTCAATATCCGCTTATTACGCCTTTCCCCACAGATTTTGTTGCAAACGCAAGATTTGGATTGCAGACGCGAAAGTAGTTGATGAGTAAACCGGAGTGTACTTTTCCGTACATGAGGATTTACTAATCAGCTACTGACAACGTATATCGCCAAATCTTGCGTTTGCCTTGCTTACTCGCAGAACTTAGCTAACGGTGGTAAAGTCTGGAAATTCATAGCCTCCGGCGGCACCCCTACCTGCACCCCAAGTACAAACCCCTTGTCCTCCATGAGGTTAAACTGAACCCATTCACCGCGTCCGTAAAGTTGTTTGTCCTTTTCAGCAACAGTGTAAGGCTCATCCTTGCGTCTTTTTATTATCTCAAGCGATGTGGCGAGGAAGACATCTCCGCTTTCCTTAAAAAAGTCAAACCCACCTGCCTCAATATCATAGGCGATTCCTTTTCCTCCAAGGACCATCTTTTTGGAATACTGCGAGGTAAACAGCCAGCATAACCTCTCCTGCATTTTCGCAAAATCCTTGCCGTACTTTTTGGAAAGTTTTTTCATTTCATCTTCAAACTCCTTAAGGTCATCATCTATGATAACCGCAGGCGAGAGATCGCAACACCCCATGAACATCTCTCCGCCATTTACTCTGTAACGGAGGCTTATCGCCGCTGTAGGTACCTTTGGATTCGTCATATAAGTCAGTATCTCAAAAACCCTTACATCCGCAGCTATACCTGTTTTTGGATGCTTGACCTTCAATGCAGAATATGAGACCCCGGCCTTCTCGAACACATCACCCTTAAAAGCACGCACCTCCATCAATCCCAGCGGCGTATCCCATTTTCTGTAATCAACTTTGCCAGCTTTATCAATCTCGCCGAAGGCAGAAAGCGTCCTGTTCTTCAGATCCTCAAAATATGCATCAACCTCTTTTAAATGCGACATGACAACCTCCTTCACTATTTCAAACGTATTTAGAAATTAGCTGCAAATCCTATCACATACCTTGCGACATTTGACGGAATACCCCCCTGCTCGTAGTAAAGCTTGCTGAAGACATTATCAATCGAGAAGGAGACATTCAATTTTCCGTTAAACAACGGCTGTGTCATTTTGTAATCCCAAATCCAGTGCTCAGGCTGACGGAATATTCCGGTTGCATATGAGCCTGAGAAAAAATCCGTAGTGCTTTTATACCTGCCTGAGATATCTAACCTCAGTCCGAAAGGCATGGTATAATCTGAAGAAACTTTGAAGATATGCGTCGGCATATAAGCTATTCTCATCTCATCCTGAAATTTCGGTCCCAGCGACTTGCCGTCACTTGCGACCCAGATTGCCTGCGCTTTTCCCTGACCGAAATCAAAAGGATTGTTATTGCCGGACACAGCCCTCTGGAAAAGATAAGAAACCGAAATATCCCAGTTCTCTATCGGTTTCACATCAACGCTCACATCAAATCCCTGGAATACCGCATCAGGACCGTTAATGAATGTCCCTGCCCTTGGGTTGGTTGTGTTAATGTTAAATTTCGAAAGCTGAGCCTTCGAAACACCGAGGACTTCTCTGCTATATTTAATGACCCTGGGATCTCCATTTGCCTTCCCATATCCGATGGCTGAAAGGGGCACTGGGATTTCAAGCCCTGCATAATCATCATAAAAATATGCAATGTCTCCGCTTATGTATTTAGTGGCAAATCTGAACCCCAATTCATATGTCCAGTTTACCTCAGGACCGATTGTCGGGTTACCCCAAAGCCTTCCGTTTGACTGTCCAAGTCCATTCTGCCGCGCGAAGTCTTCAAACCTTCTTGCCCGGCCTACTGAAAAACGAAGGCTTGTCCCTGGGTTTATGGAATAATTTATTCCAAACCTGGGAGAAAACTCATCATCAAAGTTCTCTATAAATGTAGTTGCCTGGTCCCATCTTCCTCCTACAGATAAGCTGAAATCCTTAACAGTCAAAAGATCCTGTAAGAAAAGTGAATGGATATTATGTTTAACAGTAGGTTTGTTATACAAAATCAGGTCAGGCGGAGTCTGGCTCTTTGCCCACTGATATTCCTGCCCTACCGTAAGAACATTGCCATCAAATATATCAAATTTATAAGAAATATCATTGGCTAACGTCAGAGCTCTGTCAACGGTAATCCCTGGGAGCGGATTGAAAGGACTTACCCCGTTTAACGTCACATAATGGTCTTTTTTCCCTGATGCTTTCGCCTCTTTATTATATTTAACAAAATCACCTACGGTTATGAAAACTGCACCTCCGGTGTTTTTTGTCAATCCCATCCTGAAATTATAAGTGAGGTTTGGCGTTATTTCCCACTTATCCGAGACATTGAAAGCCTCTCTCTTGTTAATGACATTAAGAAAGAATTGAAGGAATGTATCTGTCGGGCTTTCAAGAGCTTTACTCCCGGGAGAAAAACCCAGGAAAAAGTTAGTGTTTAAATATGACGGGCTTATTCTAAGCGCATTCCCCTTGAAAAGATTGATCCCGAGGTTTAACTCTGCAGAATACTTTTCTCCCTTGTCATGGTCACCCACATCCATCAGTTCATTAAGGTCAGCTCCAGTCATGAAAGGAGTTTCTATACGGTCAGAAAATTTCTTGCTGCCATCCGGGAGCCTTGTTCCCGGGTGTTTCTCTCCATATAAACGCTGTGCAGTAGCAACCACGGATTTTTCTGCTGATGTTATACCTGAGAGATGAGAATACGAGCCGCTAAAAGCATAATCAAAATACTTATTCCCCCAGCTATGGTAAAAAGTATAATTCTCATAAAGCTCGTCTTCAGCTTTGCTCCTTCTCTGGTATGTGCCAAACTCCATAGACGCTTTTGTGACAGGTATCCTTTGTCCTTTTTTTGTTATGATGTTTATTACTCCTGCTGACGCCTGTCCGCCATATTGCGCAGATGAAGCGCCCTTCAGGACTTCTATCTTCTCTATATTTTCAGAAGGTATCTGATACATGTTTGCATACCCTGAAGCAGGGTCGTTTGCAGGAACACCGTCAACAAGGAGAAGTATGCCTGCTGAATTAACGCTGGGAGGAGCAATGGTTCTCCCCCTTATCTTGATTGTCTTGGCAAATTCCGATCCGCCGCTTTCAACCTGAACACCAGGTGTATTTTTTATCAAATCTGAAGCATTTGTAACTGCACCGAGTTTTTCTATGTCTTTTGCTCCAACGATAGCTACCGATGCCGTCGTCTTTGAAAGAGGGACATCCTGCCTTTCTCCTGTGACTACAGTTTCCTCTCCTTCAACGACACCTGCCTGAGCCAAGGTGAAGTTGACCTGATTAGTTTCCCCGTCTACGACTATGACTCCCAAAGCCTCAGCAGGATTATATCCAAGAAGTTCAGCCCTTAACTTATAAGTCCCAGGAGCAAGTCGTATCTGATATTCTCCCTTTTCATTGGTAAATTCCAAAATGTTCGTACCTTCCACTGTTATAGCTATACCGGGCAGAGGCGCTTTGCTGCTCTTATCAGTAACTATTCCCTTCACAATTCCCTGTTCAGCGGAATAAGCAGGCTTATGAATAAAGATGCTCAGTGCAAAGACAAAGATTATTACGAGAAAATAGCATGGTGCTTTTTGTGAAAAACGATAAGCCATGGCATCCTCCTTAAATGTTATTCTAAAAGGGAAGATAATGAGTTCTTTAAAATGAAAAAAATAATTTTGCCTTATTTTATATTTTTAGTAAACATGTAATAAAGTGAGGAGGTGAAAAAAATGGTGAAAGTCAAAACTTTTACATCACAACTTAATATATTTCACATCATGCAAGAGCTGAGCACCCTTGATAAAGAAGTGAATGATTTCATATCCTCCTGCGGAATAAAAAAAGTAATATCAACGAGTGATGCTGTAACTACCGGCACTGAAGGAGGAACAATAGGAGTGATAAGGGTACTGACATACGAGAAGGATTAAAAAAAGGAGCTAATCATTTATTACGTCATTAACAACATTTAAGAGTTCTTTACGGTCATTAATCGTCCACATATCATAGACGGTCGTATCTGCATCTATGTTGCCTGTTGCTCCCGCAGTGAAAGTATCTGTTCCAACAGCGACTCCTGCGGGCATTTCAAGACCAGGAACATCACCGGCAAATTCAGTGGCTGAAAAAAAATATTCATACTTGCTGGGACCTTCATAAACCCATCCAAGCTGACTGAATAATGTGCAATAAATGTCATGCTCGCCAAAATAAGAAAGTTGAGCCACATAAATCGCGGAAAGGTTGCTTTTTGCTTCAGCCTGTTTTGCCTTTGCCTGAAATTTTAAAAAATTAGGAATGGCTATTGCTGCAAGAATACCAATGATTGCAACCACTATCATCAGTTCGATAAGCGTAAATCCTTTTTTCCCACGCATAATGATCATCACTTTAAAATATTTACTTCTAAGAAATATTATAGAGTCTGACCTTCTTTTTTCATACTAATAATTTTTTTCCTCGCAATAAATATCCAGATCCCGCAAGCCGCATCAACGGCACCTTTGAAAACAAATGGCGACTGATGAGAAATGCTGTCAAAAAGATAACCGCATACCTGAAGAAAAAAAATTATCCCGAGTGTTCCTACTGTATTCAAAACACCCAGAGCACTGCCTAGACAGTGGCGCGGAGTTACGTCAGAAGCAAGTGTATTGGCGGCAACAATAGCCCCGTTTTTTGCAAACCCCAATAAGCTCACATATAGAAACATAAGGTTAGAAAAAGGATCATCTATGGTAGCTATGAGAAAATAACCTGCACCGGTAAGGATAAGTGCGCTGATAAGAACCGGAAGCCGTCCTACGCGGTCAAGAAGGATACCTATTATATAAAAACTTAATATGCTGAAAACATTCCCAACCATCATTATCACTCCGGCCCTTGCAGTAGCCTGCAAAGGAGTGTAGCCGAATTTGCCTGCCATACTCACCATCCAGACGATAATTAAAGTTGATGTAAGAGAAATATTGGCACGCGTTACGAATCCCGTAATGTAAGCTGCTCTCAGAGGGAAACTTCTTAAAACAAGTCGATAGATTTCCCTGATATCCGTTTTTACCGCATGGCTCTTTCCAATCCTGTCAACCAATCCTGACAAGGCAACAAGGATTCCGGCAAGTCCCAGTGCTCCTCCGGCATAGAAAGCTCCGATTATCCCTATCACGGCAGCCATTTGAGTAAACAAGCCATACACACAAAGAGTGCCAAGAGACATCATTATTGCATGGAGTGCCATCCCCTTTCCTCTTCCCTCAGCAGTTGTATAGTCAGCAACCAGGGTCACGAACTGCGGATGGCTAAGGACAAGACCTATGCCGAGCATAAAGCGGGAAAGATAAACGATTATCAAATGCCACTCAGAACTTTCTAATCCAAGAGCAGCGGCAATATCGGAGCTGTGGCCGAATACAGGATAAAAGACAATGCAGAAGGCAAAGCCGGCAACAATTAATATCTTTCGTCCATACCTGTCTGAGGCAATACCAACCAGGCCAATCAACAAAAGTGTGGCAATCTGCCCCATGTTCTGCAAGCCTGCATTGATTGAACCGGTAAGACCTTCCGGGATTTTTACTACTTCTTTAAGGAAAGCAGGCTGGATGACTGTAGGTATTGTCATTAGACAACCCATAATCCAGCTTGCAAAATAAAGATTAAAATAATTCGCCTGTGTCAGCCCTACCGGGATATCAATGCCTGCAAATCTTTTACCCGATAGCTGCATTCCCGTGGTCGTGCTCATCCTTTTATGATTAACTCTTATTTCTTCCAGTTCTTCCAGTATTCCTGCCAGTTCTTGTCAACGATACCAAAGGCATCAGGGGCCATCTGCTGGAGGATGTTTCTTGAGAGAGGTGCAAAGGAATCCGGCCCGCCTTCTTCAGGAAACTGTCTCGTCGCATCAATTACTATCTTACTGCTCAGCTTGTTCTTCTTTGTGCTCGGGTCAACGCTTGGACGAAAATCATGGTTTATTATCAGGCTCCCCGGATATGGCTGCCATCTTGTTGCAACAGCATGAAGCACCTGGGTCATATCAGTGACATCAACGTCCTTGTCAACAACGATTGCTACTTTGGCAGTGGACGCTCCCAAAAGCACTTCGCCTGCGCTTATCCCCTGACCGGGAAATCTTTTTTCAATACTTAAAACAGATATACCTACTGCTTCTCTGGGATCATAGAGGTCTACAAGGTTTGGCAGGATTTTTTTAAGGTTAATGTATGTTCCTATAGACCAAGGTATCATGTTGGTCGGATGGGTAACACCTGTAAAATCATTAACTATGATAGGGTTCTTCCGGTAGGTTATGGCTTTAATATTCATGGTATAGCTTTGATGCTTCTCGCCCTGATAACCGTACATCTCCGCATAAGGTCCTTCCTCCTCGGTTTCAACAGGTATGTCGCCTTCTATTATCATCTCAGCCTGCGCCGGAACCATGATATTGCTTGTCTCGCACTTTACAAGCTCAACCGGCTTTCCCTTAAGACCTCCTGCAAAATCGAGTTCATCCTCGCCAAGGGCTGCTACTTTGGTACATGCCATTGAAAATATTATAGGGTCAACTCCAAGCGCTATGGCGGCAGGGATTGATTTTTCACCCCTTTTCTCAGCCGCTTTGATGAATATATAACCATGCTGTCCCTTCTCGGGATTTACGCCTATCTTATTTTTCCCTTTGACCTGGATGCGGTAGGTGCCAACATTCCTGTTAAACATCGGATCTTCCATGAATACGGCCGGGGTGTTAATATACTGCCCTGCATCGCCCGGATTGTTCTTAAACCATGGGAATTTTGTTATATCAATGTCATCGCCTTTCAATACAACCTCTTTACAGGGCGCATTTTTGGAATCAATTGTGACTGGCTTTATCTTTTTCCATTGACCTCCGTTCTCTTCAACCATGCTTACAAGCTTGTTCCTTACCGCCCTGTACATTTCGCTCTGGTCATCAGTTATCTTACTCAAACCATAAATCATGGCTGTTGTATCCCATCCTGGATAGATATTCGCGAAAACAGGACCATCCATCACCTGTCCGTTTATTTTCACCTTTTCAAATACAACTGCAGGAGCTTTGTCTGTTCCCATCTTGTCAAGCATTCTGTAAACAAATGCAGTCCCCTCATACTTATCCTGATCGATTTGATTTATCCTCAAAAGCCTGCCGCGCGCCTCAATTGCGGCAAGATAATCCCTCATCGTATCGTACGGACCGGTAAGCTTTACATTCTTATCAGCACCAAAAGCAGGGAAAGATAGATAGATTGACAGAAAGATGAATACTGCTGACAAGAAAACCTTTCCTTTTCTCATTTCCGTAACTCCTGATTAAAAGGTTGATGGGATATAATCTTAAAACACTAGAATTCCTTATCAACAAAATGTAATACTGCTGCAGAATATTTAGGAGCTATCCTGATGTCAAGAATATATAGTCTGCCATAACGATATTCCGCTATTAGAAACTGCAATAGTTTTCCAGATTGACATACAATTGCGTTGTACTTATAGTCAGGTTAACCTATTATATGGAGCATAATAAATGAAAAAGTGTGTCCCTATAAAACCATTCTGGTATGCTGATGTCGTAGTTTTCCCAAAGATGGTCACCATTATCACAACAGTAAACAAGCAGGGAGTTGTAAACGCAGCGCCATATTCGTTCTTCATGCAGTATGACATAATGAACCAAAATCCCAGGATAATCGTGGGAATGAGGAAGTTCACCCACACCTACAAAAACATCGCTGAAACAGGGGAGTTCGTCGTGAATTTTCCATCTGCAGATTATCTCGATGATGTAATGGAAACATGCCGCTTCTATCCTGAAGGGGTCAATGAACTGGACTTCACAAAATTCACAACTATTCCTTCAAAAAAAGTAACCCCGCCAAGCATCAAGGAGTGCGGACAGATTTTAGAATGCAGAGCCAGCCAGCAGTACGAGCTTGATAATACACAGGGTCATATTATCGCAGATGTACTCGCAATAGTTATGGATGAAGAACTCATAGAGCTTGGAAGAGAAGAGCGTTTCAGAAGCCTGAACCTTCCCATCGGGCTGGGAGATGAAAAGAGAAAATACTTCTATTACGGCAGGATAGACAAGATTGAAAAGCATGTCTTGAAACCGCCTCCAAAGGAGATAACCTCTGAAAAAATCGAGACATGTATGCAGTGGGAGGATAATGCTCTTAAAGAGTTGATGAATATACCTTCAGCAATCCGCTCAATGGTTGTGGAAATGACAGAAGACATCTTAAAAAAAGAGGGTGCTGAAATTGTAACACACGAGAGATATATGAAACTCGTTGAAGAATACGCCCCAAAAGACGTGGTTGACCGTTTCGAACAGGACTCATGACAATTATTTATCTACTATGATATCTATATGAATAACGACCTGACCTATCAGGAGGCAGTGCAAAAATATCCGAATTTCCCCCGTTTCATAATTCTCAAACTCGACCTCTACCGGAGAGGGACAATTTATTCTGATGCCGTAGAAAAAGAATATGGAGAGTTTCCGGGGCCAATGATATTAAGGGACGGGACATCAGTTGTCACTGCTCCGGCAAAAAAGACAAACAAGAAGGACCCATACACTGTTGATTTCCACAACGGGAGTCTTGGCATTTTTTATCACGGCGAATATGTGGAAGAAATAACTTTTTCTCCAAAGCCTGCTTTTTATGGAAAAAAAACAAGCCTTGGAACGCCGATGGAAAAAATCGGAATGTTCAGACCCCAGCGCCTCGACATCTGGCCTTACAGGTTCTGCCACTATTGGAAGGGCGGCTATCAATGCAAGTTCTGCTCAATCAATGTCATTGCAAAGAACAGGTTAAAGATGGAGCAGGGAATGGAGCTTCACCCAAAGGATATAAGCGAAACCGTTGCAGAAGCCCTTAAGGAACCGGGCAGGTTCTCAATAATCACGCTTACCGGCGGAGCCGACTATGAAGGCGCAGAACCATTTGACTCCGAGCTTAACCGTTATATAAAAGTGCTTCAGGCAATAGGCGAAAATTTCAGCAGTAAGCGCTTCCCAAGCCAGCTCGTCTGCTGTGCGATGACAAAAAAACAGTTGAAACGTCTTTATGATGAGACAGGGATTCTTTCCTACTGCCCGGACATCGAGGTATGGGACAGGGAAAAATTTGCATGGATATGCCCCGGAAAAGACAAATATGTGGGTTGGGACAATTGGGTTAAAAGCATGATAGACGCAGTGGAGCTTTTCGGGCCCGGCAATGTATGTACAAATATCGTGGCCGGCTGCGAGATGGCTGAACCTCATGGATTCAAAACAGAGGATGAGGCTTTAAATTCAACTTTAGATGGCGCCGAGTTCCTTGCAAAAAATGGAGTTGCGATGCTTGCCCTTGTCTGGAGCCCTTCAAGGGGCTCTGCTTTTTACGGTCAGAAGCAGCCTTCTCTAGAATATTATCTACGTCTCGCGCAGGGGCTCCATGATATCCGTGCAGCCTATGGAGTACGGGTCAACACGGATGATTACAAACATTGCGGCAATCACGGCGACAGCGACCTTGCAAGGCTCGACTAAAGGAGAAAACAATGATTACGCTTCCAGAAGAACTAAAAAACATATTAGAAAAAAAAGAGACAGTTAAAATCCTCGGCACTGTAGATAAGAATGGAGTCCCTCACGTTGTTTTAAAGGATTCAATGAAACTTCTTGATGACGGCACACTTGCCTATGCAGAAGAATTCGATTCCTCAAAGACTAGCAGTAATATGGTAAGAAGCATCTGGTTTGACAAGCCTATAAGTATGAATATCGCAAATGGAGATGATAGCTACCAGATAACAGGAAAACCTTTAAGGTGCCTGATAACCGGAAAGATTTTCCAGCAGTTCCTTATAAGTGAAAGGAAAAGGGATGGAGGAGGTCCGGACATACAGGCAGTCTGGATTATTGAACCTCTGGAATTTAAAAATCAGTCCCGCAAAGCCAGAAGGGACGAGGAAATAAATAAGTATCCGCTCTATAATACTCATCTGGATATGCTTAAAAAATAACAGGAGCTTTGAGAGTTTCCATATGAAAAAAGTAATCAAACAAGACAATTCAAATACTCGTAAAGACGGCTATGACCTTTTAACAAAAGAAAATGATGAAGCGCCCAATAATCCTGAAGGATTAAAATTACTTACAGAGGAAATTGAGATAACAAAAGCTACTTATGATGAAAACCTATCAATAGTAAGCGACATTTTAAATGATATTAAAATTGAAAAGAAAATTGATATTGAAAAGATACAGATTGTTGCAAAGTCGCTCGTTAACAATGTATTGAAGCATACAGATGCAATGCTCATTCTGAGCAGGGTAAAAAAGTTTGATGACTACACGTTTAAACACTCAGTCAATGTTGCCATTCTTACAATAGCACTGGGGAAGTATTTAAATTATCCGGATAAGGAGGTTGAAATTCTTGGAACAGGCGGATTGCTGCATGACTGCGGAAAAATGAAAATACCGAATGAAATCCTGAATAAAGAAGGAAGGTTCTCTGAGGCAGAGTTTGAAATAATGAAAAAACACCCGATTTATGGTGCAGAGATGCTCGAAGAATCTGCTCACTTCGACCAAAAGTCAATACTAATGGCATTACAGCACCATGAAAGGTATTCCGGAGGCGGTTACCCTACGGGTTGCACAGCCAGCAAGATCAGCACATTTGGAATGATGACGGCAGTTGCAGATGTTTACGATGCGATAACCAGCGATCGCGTCTACAATAAGGCTCTAAACCCTTTTGAAGGATTAAGAAAACTGTACACCGAAAAAGGTCATCAATTCCATCCAACAATTTTTGAACACTTCGTTTATTCCATTGGGCTTTTCCCATTGGGAAGTCTTGTGCAGTTAAAAAACAGCCTTATAGGAATAATTGTTTCTGTGAACAGGAACAACTTAATGTATCCGAAAGTTTTAGTAATTGCGAATGAGACCGGAAAAATGTTTTTTATGCCGTATATTGTAAACGTCAATCCTCCCAAGAGTGAAGAACCCGGCAAATGGACAATGGAAAGCATATTTGAAGATAACAAAGAAACAAAGGAATTTGCCCCGGATGAAAAACAAGGCTATAAAGTAGATAAAGTTATAGAGCCTTCAGACTACAATATAGATGTTGATTTCCAATTCAATAATATGCAGAAGCTTATTCAACAAATTTCCTGAAAAAGAGAATCCTTTCCGATTATACTTTCCCCCTGCGGCAGACGCTGCAAACTTATAAAAAACGTGGACGCAATTCCGCCAAGAGGTACAAATGCATCTACGAGAAGCATGGAGTATTTACTTCTTAAGAAGATTTTATGATAACATATAAAAATTATAAAAAAAGATGATGAAACTAGAACCGGACAAAGACACCATAACCCTTCTCGGAGTGATATTGCTGCTTTACACGGCAGTGCGGATATTATTCCTGTTTTTTTCATTTTATTTCATTAGCAACCACGAAGAACTTTACAACGGAACTCTTGCCAATGACATGATTGGCAACCCGGCGGCTTTTTTGAGACACCCCAACCTTATCTTCTGCTACCAGTATATGCCCTTTGCCGGCGGGACACTCGTAACAAGCATTCTTGCCCTCCCCTTCATTCTTGTTCTTGGCAATTCTGTTTTCGCCCTTAAGGTTTTATCCATCATCATCTCTGCCGCGATATTGTCAGCCATGTTTTTTTTCCTGCTTAAATATTTCAGCCTCAAAGCTGCCGCGCTCTTCGGATTTCTCTTCGCTTTAGCCCCCCCTTACCCTGTCATAATATCTCTCATCCTATGGGGGAACCACAGGGAATCATCCCTGCTTTCGGTGCTCTTGTTCTTAACAATGTTCAAATACTGGTTCGACAGCGGTGGTAACGGTAAACGGTACCTCATAATGTCTGGGCTGATTGCAGGGTTCGGAATCTATTTCGATTATATATTTATAGTAACCATTCTCACTGTGCTGGTATTTCAATTAATCCTGAAAAAAGACTTCTTCCTGGGTAATGATTTCATGACCTTTTCACTTTCATCTCTGGCAGGACTGCTCCCCTTCTTTTATTCATCAGTTGTATTCAACTTCAGGAATATCACCGTCCATGATGAGGGATATATGGATAAACTTCCGGCGAAAGCCATGGTAAAAAAATTCGGGGCACTTGTATTTGTTGATATACCGGAATCATTCTGGATAGACACATTCAATATTAACAGAATAAATGTCCTTTCATATCTTTATTATGCCTTCTTCATTCTGTCATTTCTATTTTTCCTTCGCCTCGGGTTGAAGGCGATTCTTAAAGGTAAAAAGCCTCCTATGGAATTCATTTTTGTCATATACATCGCAGTCTTTGCGCTGGTTTATACCTTCTCCAAGTTCTACACAGGCAAACCGATATTCGATCTCAACCTCAACGAACATCCTTTTAAAATATACAGGGACAGGTTCTTTACTACCCTTCCCCCTTTTATATTCGCACTCATGGCGCTATACCTTGCGAGAATAAAAAACAAGAAGCTCTGTATTTCTACCGCCATAGCTCTTCTCATTATACCCGTATCATCCTATAGTAGATACTTTTCAGGAAGCCTCTTAGGTGAACCTTTCTTTTATAAAGGATATGCTTACGAAAGCCTTCCGGGAAAGCTTGCAGCGGTCTATGATTATAAGACATGCATCAGTCTGATAGAGAACCTTCCCCCCGAATATCATCCTGAACTTTACAGAGCATTCGGATATTCAATCGCGTTAAAAGAAACTGGCGTAAACGCAGAAACCCTGCAAAGAACCATTACCGAGCAAGCCGGCAAGGACTACATATACGAAGGGATCGGCAGGGGAATAATGGAAAAGCACAAAAAACTTGAGGAAGCAATAAAGATTGCAGAGACTTTCGGGAGCGATTCTTCCCGCCACGTCATTGAAGGTGAAATCGAGGTGGCGCCTTTTTATGAGGGCATTGAGACGATAACAAGAGCAATCGAGTCATTCCCGGATAACTCTGCCGGTAATATTTTTTACAGGGCAGCAGGGAGGGGAATTTATGAATTTTTAGACAGCAGTTTCATTAATGAATTAAAGAATAAAATGAAAGATAATCCCCAGGCTCTTTCTTTAATATTAAAAGGGGTAGGAGAGAAAATAGATGGCAGACTTAACGAGCGAAGCAGGAATTTTCTTGGGAAAGACAGGGTGCCTGCCATATTTCACAAAGACTATGATATTTCCTATTCAGGGATTGTAAGCACAAAGCTACTTTTAAGAAACATCAACAACGAACTTCTCCCTTTTGTGATGGAAGGGATATCAGAAAAGTTCCTGACGGATGCACAGTCTTAAAGGTCTTCTGCTTTGTGTGCCTGTTACCAGAATGTATAAAAAATAATTTCAATTGCCATAGTCTGCAAAAAGGTAAGAGTAAGGACATCTGTCTCGAATATCCTTCCCGGAGCAGTATCTGAAATGAGAGTTATAGTCTCTGCCACAGGCCCGAGGAATATGGGTGACAGGTAAATCCATATCCTGCCGGTTTCAAAAAAGTAAAGCCCGCCGAAAACCATTTCAAGCATTGTGAGTATCGCTACATACGTTATGCTGCGCATCAGCTTATTCCCGAGCCCGAACCGTCTGTACCAGCCTCTCAGATAGACGATGAAAACCCCGAATGAGGCAAAACCCATGAATATGGAATAAACTGAGAAATTGGCAATCCTGGAATGGATATATTTCGTGAAGCTGTAAAATGGCGAGCCGTAGTTAACCATGTCCTTGTCGCGCGCCGCATCAAGACAGTCACGAATATTATAGCCTGTGGCTTGATAGAAGAAATAATAGAACAGGACGAAGACAGCTCCGGCAACACAAAGGCTAAGGCACATCCCCTTCCATCTCTCATGTTTCCTGTAAATGCAAAACCCCGTAAGAAGGGTAAAAAAGAGGCATTCGTAGGCAACGGAAAAAGTCATAAAACCTGCCGCTGCAAGAGATGCGCCTGTGAGGAATGAAAGGGACAACAGGTTTTTCCCTGTTACAAGATACCTGAAAAAAAAGTAAAATGGCCAGAGCAGGAAAAACATAAACACCCCGTCCATGCATACGGCGCTGTATATCCCGATGGCAGGCGTGAAAATCCAGAGAATAATCGCAAAGCGGAGCGCCCTTTCTGATAAAAACATCTTTAGCGTCAGGTAAAGCGGGATAAGGCTTAAGTTGCTCACGATTAGCGCTATAATCGATGGCTTCATCGCTCCTTCTCCAAGAAACCTGTGTATAAGGTAGAAGAACACATCTGCCCCGGGAGGATGGGTGTTTGCATGGAGGGAAAGGTCAGGCATCATTTTAACATAATCCCTCAGGAAGTTTCTGAGCCCGTTTATCTTCCCGATATCCCAATAATATTCGTTAGTCGTGGAAATAAATGAATGCGGTATGGCATACATGAAACCCTGGTCAGTGGATGCAAGCGACACATCAAAGAAAAAAGCCAGGAACAATGTGAGAAAAACAAATTGCTTCTCCGAAAGGGAAAGAAACCAGTCTCTCCTCCAACGCAGCAGTACTGAGAGAAACGTCAGGACACAAAGCGTGACATATAATGGGTGTGCCGATGGACGGAACCTTACATTCAAAGGGTCCTGATATGGATAATGGAGAACTAACTCGCTGAAAATGAAAAAACAGACATTGACCGTTAAAAGTATCAGTACCCAGCGGAATATTATGAACCTGTCTGCCCTGCTTTCATATTGCATAGAAATATACTTTTCATTTTTATTGAATCAATACTGTATCTCAATGGACTGCCGCATATCGCCAGTTTATTAATATTTTTTAACTGATTTCATCAATTTCTCTGTGAACTCTGTAGTTATTTTTTCCCCCAGTTTTTCCAGTACTCCTGCCATTTGCCGTCAACCAGGCTGAATGACTCCGGGGCTTTCTCCTCGAGAAGTACCCGCGACACCGGAGGCCATGATGAAGGGCCGCCCTCTAAGGGCAACTGCCTAGTTGCGTCTATCACTATCTTGCTGGAAATTCCCCTCTGCTTCATGCTTGGGTCAACTCCCATGCTGAATGCCTGATTTATGATAAGGCTTGCAGGATGGGGCTGCCATCTTGTCGCTACGGCATTCAGTACGCGGGGCAAGTTAGTTACGTCAATGTCTTTGTCCACGACGATTGCGACCTTCGACGTACTCATACCGAGGAACACCTGTCCTGCTGATATCCCCTGCCCAGGGAATCTCTTGTCAATGCTCAGGATTGTAATTCCTATCGCTTCGCGTATGCCATACATATCTACAACATAGGGCAATGCTTTTTTCAATTGTATATATGTATTGATCTGCCAGGGTATCATGTTGGTATTGTGAGTAACACCCGTGAAATCATTAATTATCCACGGCTTCTTTTTGTGGGTTACTGCTTTTATATTCATGTAGAAGTTTTTGTGCTGAAGCCCCATGTATCCATACATCTCCCCATAAGGCCCTTCATCCTCCTCTTCTATGATTATATCTCCCTCGATTATTATCTCAGCTTCAGCAGGAACGAGAATATTGCTGGTCTCGCATTTTACAAGTTCCACAGGTTTCCCCTTAAGACCGCCAGCAAATTCAAGCTCATCCTGTCCAAGGTCTGCAACCTTTGTGGAGCTTACTGAAAACACTATCGGGTCTGTGCCGAGGGCAACTGCAGCAGGGATTGAACGCTCTCCTCTTCTTTTTGCACGCATTATGAACTGCCATCCATGCTGGCCTGCCTCTGTGTTCATTCCAATTTTATCTTTCCCCTTTACCTGAAGACGGTAAGTCCCAACATTCCTACCAAGTTCAGGATCCTCCATGAATACCGCTCCGGTGTTGATATACTGGCTTACGTCGCCCGGATTGTTCTTGAAGAAGGGAAATTTAAGAATATCAACATCATCCCCTTTCATTATAACTTCTTTGCAGGGGACATCTTTTTTATCTGTCACGACAGGTTTTATGCGGGGCCACTGCCCGTTGTTCTTCTCAATCTTTGATACGAGCCTATTCCTAACCGCCCTGTACATGTCACTTTCATCTTCGGTTACATTTTCAACGCCAAAAAACATAGCCGCATATTCCCATCTGGAATAGATGTTTGAAAACACCGGCCCTTCCATCATGTTGCCGTTAAGCTTTATATTCTCGAACATGATTGCCGGTGTACTGCTTGTATCCATCTTGTCGAGCATGCGGTAAACAAATGCAGTCCCCTCATATTTGTCCTGATCAACTTCCTTTATTTTAAGAAGCCAACCCTTCGCTTCAAGAGCAGAGAGATATTCCCGCATTGAATCATAGGGACCGGTGAGTTTTATATTTTCCCCTATTGCCATTGCTTTCACTCCTTATTCAAATAGTGATAAGTTGAATTAGTGCGTGTTTATCATGGCGGATTTGAGAGGTCAACAATCGTTGAACATCATTAGTTATGCGGTCTGCTCGGGGAGCAGACCCTACAAAATATTTCCACAGACCCTACAAAACATTTTCACAGACACTACATAGTTTTCTGTAGGGCACGTTCCCCGAACGTGCCTTCTTAGTTTCAGCGCTAGTCTTCTGCCTGAATCTCCAGATTCTCAAGCGCAGTGGCGGCAAAATTATTAATCGCTGAAATAAGAATACGTTCGTTAGGTAAAAGAAGATTGTAGTCAGATGAAATCCCTATCACCCCGAGACATTTTTTTTTGGAAGATGAAATTGGAAGATAAAAGTAATCCGAGCCTTCAAGAGTTTTTGTTCCTTTTCCTGCCGGCTCATTGTGGGCAAATATCCATTCCACGATTGCATTTTCCTTAGAAGTAATTGAAAGTTCTGCACCTGATTTTGCCCAGATATGCAGTGGAGAATCTTCCTTGCGAAGTATAACGAAACATGGCAGATGAATCGCCCTCTCCATATAGCGAAGTATGGTCTCTGCAATCCCCTCCTGAACAGTAATCTTCATGAATTTTAGTGTATTGTTCATCTGTTCATCCATGGGACTTGCGACCTTTGTTATTAACTGATAGAGATTTGGAATAGCAAGAAGCTCTTTCCCCATATCAGACAATAATTCCATCTGCCCAAGACGCGTTGTAATTGCCTCCTGCTGACGGCGAATCAGCTTTGCAAGCTGTCCGGTAAGAACTGCGGTCACTACAAAAATTATCAGCTCAAGGATGATTGATGGGTCCTGGATTGTAAGGCTGAAATACGGTTCCGTAAAAAAATAATCATAGATAAGCGGGCAAAGGATTGAAACAAAAAGAGAAGGACCTATGCCAAAGAAAAACGCACTTGCCATAGGCGCCAGAATAAATAGTATGACCAGAGATTTGATATTCAATGCGTAAAATAGCAGGGAAGCAGTAGCTGTGACCGGCAGAATGGTAAGGCTCGCAAGAAAGTAGTTTTTCCAGGCAGTTCGCTTTGAGCTCCGGACAGGCGGCACGGCAGGCGTATCAGCTTTTGAACCTTCTTCGCTTTCAGGTGCGATAAAATAGAGATCGAATCTGCCTGATTCTTTGAGAATCTCAAACACCGGGGAACGTGCGAGCATTTGCCGCAGGAAGAACCCTACAGGTTTTCCAATCACGACCTTGCTGACTTTTTCTTTGTTTGCAAACTTTACTATCTCCTCGCCTATCTCGGATCCGGTGAGCGTTATCACCTTAGCACCCAATTCCTGAGCCAGACCAAGCGTTTCAGTAAGGTTGATGCGTTCCTTCTGGCTCAATGTGAGATGACCGGGAGTTTCCACATAAACAGCATACCATTCTGCCTTGAGTTCACTTGCCATCTGATAAGCTTTACGCACGAGTTTCTTTGCAAAGGGGCTTACCCCAATACACACAAGGAGCCTCTCTGAAGTAGCCCAGGGCCCTGCAATGCCGCGGGCCTTCATATAATTTATAAGCTCCTGATCAAGCTTGTTGGCGGCACGGCGGAACGCGAGTTCGCGAAGAGCAAGTAGATTGCCGCGCTTGAAATAATTCTCCAATGCCTTTCCAGCTAAATCCGGTGCATACACCTTCCCCTCCTTCAACCGTTCCTGCAATTGCTCAAGGGGAATATCCACAACATCAATCTCATCTGCTTTGTCAAAGATATTGTCCGGAACTGTTTCACGAATACGGACCCCTGTGATCTGCGCCACAGTGTCATTTAAACTCTCGATGTGCTGAACGTTGACTGTTGTATAAACATTGATCCTGTTTGCCAAAAGGATTTCAATATCCTGAAAACGTTTATCATACTGGCTTCCCGGAGCATTTGTATGCGCTAACTCATCAACAAGGACCAGTTCCGGCCTGCGCTTTATGATTGCTTCAACATCCATTTCATAAAGCACGACATTCTTGTAATCAATCTGACGCCGCTCAATTATCTCAAGCCCCTCTGAGAGTTTTTCGGTTTCAGCACGCCCATGTGTTTCAACAACACCGATTACCACATCAATACCGCGATCTTTCGCAATCCTCGCATGTTCAAGCATCTTGTAAGTCTTGCCTACTCCCGGGGCATATCCCAGAAATATCTTGAAACGCCCTCTGCGGCTTTCTTCTTTCATTACCTCTGAAAGAAGCGCCTGCGGATCCGGTTTTTGGAAATCAGGTTTTTGAAAATCAGAAGAATTGCTCATTTTTTCCCTGTATCAATTTTAAGCCTGTATCCCACACCCGGTTCATTGATAAAGAAACGCGGTCTTGCAGGATCAGGCTCAAGTTTGTGCCGTAACTGTGCCATATAGATTCGAAGATAATGGTTCTGGTCGGCATATGCCGCTCCCCAGACTTCTTTAAGAAGCTGGCTATGGGTTATTACCTTCCCCGCATGCTTTACCAATACTGCAAGAAGGCGGTATTCTATGGGTGTTAAATGTATTTCCCTGTCATCAATGAACACCTGCCGTTTGGCAAGATCAACCTTCATATTGTCAATAATGAATAAAGGATTCTCGCCTCCGCTATTCTGAGTTATCACATGGCGAAGGGCGACACGAATCCGTGCAAGAAGCTCTCCGGCACCGAATGGTTTCGTGAGATAATCGTCTGCACCTGCATCAAGCGCTTTGATTTTATCCTCCTCCTGTTCACGTGCTGAAATCACTATAATCGGGACACTGCTCCACCCGCGAAGCCTCCTCGTAACTTCAAGCCCGTCAATGTCAGGGAGTCCGAGGTCAAGGAGTACTACATCAGGATTTCGCGTAGCAACCTGAGTGAGACCATCCTGTCCGGTAACTGACTCTATCAGACGGTAACCGTTCCCCTGAAGTGTGATACGGAGAAAACGGCGCATCTGAGGTTCATCTTCAACAAGAAGGATGAGTTCGTTATCATTCATTATGTGTTCTCATCCCAATTATTTTCCTCTTCCATCTTTGGAGGTTTCCCGCCAAATGGGAGAGAAAACCTGAATACAGCTCCGCCAGTGGCGCGATTCTCAGCCCAGATGCGTCCGCCGTGGGCATTAATAACAGTCCGGCAGATAGCAAGTCCAAGTCCGATTCCACCTCCGACTGAACAATCCCTTACAAATTTTTCAAAGATCCTCTCCTCCTTCCCCGGTGTTATCCCGGAACCGCTGTCACAAAGTTCAACTATAACCTCATCTCCAGTGACGACGGCAGAAAGCGCAAGCGGCGAACTCTGCGGAGTGTACTTAAGCGCATTATCAATGAGATTAATCAGAACCTGTTCTATCAGAAGAGGATCAAATGGGATAAGCGGTAAATCCTCCGGCAGACTAACCGTAAACTGACGGTCATTTAATCTATCGGAAAGTCGGTTGAGAACGGCACCAACAATCTCCTCAAGTGACTGCCATTCTTTCTTTACAGTTATTGTCTTAGCTTCAAGGCGCGTCATGTCCAGCACATTGCGTATGATTTGATTTAAATGTTCAGCCTCCTCGATGATTGTCTGCATTAGCTCTTTCCTGCTGGACGGATCAAGGTCTATATCCTGCTGAAGTAAAGTCGTAGCAGCACCGGTAATTGCAGCAAGAGGAGTACGGAGGTCGTGTGAAACAGAACTTAACATTGTATTGCGAAGCATTTCCGTCTCAGCTTTAAGACGCACTCTCTGAGTTTCTTCAGCGAGAAGGGCTCTTTCAATAGCCATAGCAGACTGGTTTGCAAAACTTTCCAGCGCATAGATTTGTTCATCATCAAAAGTATCTGATGGCTCACCGGGAAAGACACCGACCACTCCTACAGTTTTGGATGAAGCAATAAGTGGAAGATATAATGCATTTGCACCGGGAAGCGTATCAGTGCCAAGACCAGCCTGTTGTCCATGTTCAAAGACCCACTGGGCTACGCCCATATCCCTCTGGTCAAGTTCAAAGTTTTGCGGGTCTGCAATAGGTTTTAACATGTTGTCTTTCCCATCAGAAAGAAGAATGACGACTGAACTTGAAAAAACACTGCTCATATGATTTATCACAGAAGAACACAGATGCTCCAATTCCCGTTCATGCGCCAATTCGCGGCTTAAGTTATAAAGAGCGGCAGTTCGCTTCTCACGTTGTTCTGCTTGTTTTGCCTGTTCGCGCATTCGTAATGTGAGAGAACTTATGACATATGCAACTATGAACATAACGATGAATGTAAACAGATATTTTGCTTCGCTTACTGCCAAAGTAAGGTAAGGTGGGACAAAGAAAAAGTCAAAGGCAGTTACGCTAAGAAGCGTTGCAAGAAGAGACGGCCATCTGCTTGTCAAACTTGCTGTAATAACAATGCCGAGAAGATAGAGCATTGCCACGTCTGCAATCGTAACATAAGATGATACAGCTCCGGCAATGCCTGTACAAAGTGCTACGCTGGCAATGCTTAGAATCCAGCCCTGTTCGCGCCATTTGTCTGATTCTTTCTTTAACGCCATTTCTGAAACCGGTCCTTTGGCTTTACCTCTTTACTCATTACTTATATTGTCGCATCTTTCTATGGCGCGGGCAAATAATTATTGATGATCAACTATTGTTTACAAATACCTTCAGAGATTACGAGACATGACACATTATCTTTTTTTCCTATGTCATTAGGCTTGATCTCACCCTGGATAATCTCAACCTTTAAATATGTTTCCCCAACATAGGACAATACCCTCGCTTTCCCGACTTCACTGATTTCACAAGATGTGTCTATCCTGTAAATGGTGAGAACATCGTTGACATGTATCGCCTTCTTCACATCATCTGTACCGCTATGAAAGAGAAACGCCATCTGGCCAACCTTCATTATCTTTTTACCATTGTCAGGGCGATGGTAAACCCGTATAGGATAGGAAACAGCAGATACTGTGAAAGGAGCGCTGAGAGCTGACATAAACAGTATGACAGAAAGAGCTTTGATAAACTTTTTATTCATGTTTTATCCTTTCATTTGTCTCATTTTTTTGAATATCATCAAGCGCAAGATTCAACTTAAGCACATTGACTGCCGGCTCGCCAAGGATGCCAAATTGCCGGTCTTCGGTAAACTGCGTAACAAGAGCACTTACTCTTGCTTCTGAGAGTCGACGTGCTTTTGCAACCCGTTTTACCTGATATTCAGCAGCCGCAGGAGTTATATCCGGATCAATACCGCTTGCAGATGCAGTAGCAAGATCAACCGGCACCATTGCAGGAGCCTGCGGGTCAGCATCTCTTAATGTAGAAATCCGTTCCTTTGCCTGTTTAACAAGGGCCGGATTGCTTTGTGCCAGATTGGATCCGGATGAAGAAGCTGAATTGTATGGAAACGGCTGTGTTGCCGACAACCTTCCCCAAAAATATCCTGGACTATCAAAAGACTGACCTATCAGAGCGGAACCTGCTGGTTTTCCGTTTTTTATTATTATGCTGCCGTTTGCCTGAACCGGAAAGATTAGCTGCGCAATGCCGGTCACTATAAGTGGATAAATAATCCCGGTAATTACCGTGAAAACAATCAATGAAACTATTACAGGCCGTATCATTCTCATGATATGTATCCTCACGCCAGATGTAAAAAAGTTAAGAGCAAATCAATTATCTTGATCCCGACAAATGGCACAATCAGTCCGCCAAGCCCATAAATAAGGAGATTATTGCGCAGTACAAGCGCTGCTCCAAGAGGCCGGTATGCCACACCGCGCAGTGCCAGCGGGATAAGTGCGATGATTACAAGAGCATTAAATATGACTGCCGAAAGTATTGCGCTATGCGGGGTTGTAAGCCCCATGATGTTTAAAGAGCCAAGCTGCGGATATGTAGTAACAAATGCTGCCGGAAGAATGGCAAAGTATTTTGCCACATCATTGGATATGCTGAATGTGGTAAGCGTGCCGCGCGTCATCAATAACTGCTTTCCTATCTCAACAATCTCGATGAGTTTCGTGGGATTTGAGTCAAGGTCAACCATGTTCCCCGCTTCCTTTGCTGCCTGCGTACCTGTATTCATTGCAACTGCAACATCAGCCTGTGCAAGTGCCGGCGCATCATTTGTACCGTCTCCTGTCATGGCAACCAGCTTTCCACCTGCCTGATATTTCCGTATAAGAGAGAGCTTTGTTTCAGGAGTTGCCTCAGCCAGAAAATCATCCACTCCGGCTTCAGCCGCAACCGCGGCTGCTGTAAGCGGATTGTCTCCGGTAATCATGACTGTCGAGATCCCCATCTTTCTAAGCTCTGCAAAACGCTCGTTAATCCCCCCCTTCACGATATCGCTCAGCCGTATGGCGCCAAGAACTTTCCCTCCTTCTGCAACAACAAGCGGTGTAGCTCCTGAGCGCGCAATTTCTTCAACAGCCTCTTTGACATCCGGAGGGAATGTGCCCCCCTTGCTCTGTACGAAGGCTTCCACTGCGTCTGTTGCACCCTTGCGTATTTCCCTTCCATTAAGATTTACTCCGCTCATGCGCGTGTGCGCTGAAAAAGGAACGAATGTTGCACCGAGTTCATGGATATCCCTTTCACGCAGTCCGTATTTCTCTTTGGCAAAAACTACAATACTTCTCCCCTCCGGAGTCTCGTCGGCAAGTGATGCGAGCTGGGCAGCGTCTGCAAGCATATTGCTTTCCACTCCCAGTGCCGGCATAAAAGATGTCGCCTGTCTGTTTCCCAATGTTATTGTCCCTGTCTTGTCGAGGAGCAGTACGTCTACATCCCCAGCAGCTTCAACTGCACGGCCTGACATAGCGATGACATTTGCCTGAATAAGACGGTCCATTCCGGCTATGCCGATTGCGGAAAGGAGTCCTCCGATTGTAGTAGGGATAAGACAGACAAGGAGCGACACGAGCACTACCATTGTGACCGGGCTCCCCTGCCCTGCAGCATTGACGCTGAATATGGAAAATGGAAGAAGAGTCACTGTTGCCAGAAGGAAAATTATGGTAAGTCCTGCAAGTAAAATATCGAGTGCTATCTCGTTAGGAGTTTTCTGCCGCTTTGCACCCTCGACCATGGAGATCATCCGGTCAAGGAAGGTTTCCCCCGGGTTTGTGGTGATCCGCACTACTATCCAGTCTGAAAGAACAAGAGTACCTCCGGTGACTGCACTCCTGTCGCCGCCGCTTTCACGAATGACAGGGGCGCTTTCTCCGGTTATTGCGCTTTCATTTACAGATGCTACACCGACTTCTATTTCGCCGTCGCCTGGTATAATGTCTCCAGCTTCTACAAGAACGTAGTCCCCTTTTCTCAACTGCGATGAGGGAACTGCTGTAATTTTCGCATCCCGTTCAGGGTGTTCAAGGCGTTTTGCGTGGACATCTTTACGGGAACTCCGCAATGCATCTGCCTGCGCCTTTCCGCGCCCTTCAGCTACGGATTCCGCAAAATTTGCAAATAGCACCGTTGCCCATAACCAGAGAGATATTGAGAGGATAAACAACGGAGACTCCATCCCAGGAACAAAAATGGCATTGATAAATAACAGCGTGGTAAGTATGCTTCCCACCTCTACCACGAACATCACCGGGTTTCTGATCTGGTTTCGCGGATTAAGTTTTATCAGCGAATCGATTATCGCACGCTTTACTATCTGTGCCTCAAAAAGTGAATGTGGTTTCTTTTTATGTTCCATGACTATTACTCTTTCATATTATTTGTACAGCATCAGATGCTCGGCTATCGGGCCAAGCGCAAGAGCCGGAAGATATGTCAGTGCGCCAACAATAATTACAATGCCTGCAAGGAGAATGACAAAAAGCGGTGTATCCGTAGGCAATGTCCCTGTTCCCGGAGGAACATGTTTTTTTTGAGCAAGAGCGCCTGCGATTGCAAGTACCGGAATCATCACCCAGAATCTGCCCAAAAGCATGGCTATCCCAAGCAGCACATTATAAAAAGTAGTATTTGCAGAGAGGCCTCCAAAGGCGCTGCCATTGTTGTTCGATGCAGAGGAAAAAGCATAAAGAATCTGTGAGAATCCATGTGGTCCCGGATTAGATATACCTGCAATACCTGCGCCTGTCACAGATGCAACAGCAGTTCCAACTAATACACATGCAGCAGGGACTAAAATTACAAGCGACGCCATCTTCATCTCAAAGGCCTCTATTTTTTTTCCGAGATATTCCGGTGTACGTCCTACCATAAGTCCGGAAACAAAGACTGCCACTATGGCAAATGCGATCATTCCATATAGGCCTGAACCTACACCGCCAAAAACCACTTCTCCAAGTTGTATCATGACCATAGGCACAAGCCCTCCGAGAGGACTGAACGAATCGTGCATGGAGTTTACAGAGCCGTTTGATGCAGCTGTCGTTGCAGTTGCCCAGAGCGCAGAATTTGCAATGCCGAAGCGTACTTCTTTTCCCTCCATATTGCCGCCCACCTGGAGATTCCCGGCAGACTGGTTAACACCTGCTGCCGTGAGAAGAGGGTTTCCCGCCTGCTCGCTCGAATAACATAAGAGCAGCAATGGGATGAATATTATCAGCATGACATAAAGTAATGCCCATCCCTGCCGGCTGTTGCCGACCATCCTGCCAAAGGTGTAGCAGAGCGCGGCAGGGATAAGAAGAATCGCCAGCATCTCAATGAAATTTGAAAGAGGAGTTGGGTTCTCAAATGGATGTGCAGAGTTGACATTGAAAAAACCTCCGCCATTAGTGCCAAGCTGTTTTATCGCAATCTGTGAGGCAGTAGGTCCTAAAGGGAGCGTCTGTTCAGCAACTTTGGCAGAGCTGCTATTTACAGGCTGAAGAAGCGGCACGTTTTTATAAGGACTGAAATTCTGCACTACTCCCTGCGATACAAGGAACACGGCCATTATAAGAGAGAGCGGCAGCAGAATATAAAGAGCTGAGCGTGTAAGGTCAACCCAGAAATTGCCTATTGTTTTCGTTGTACGGCGCGTAAATCCCCTGACAAGAGCAACCAGTACTGCCATTCCCTGTGCTGCAGAAACAAAGTTCTGGACAGCAAGCCCCATCATCTGTGAGAGATAGCTCATGGTAGATTCACCGCCATAAGCCTGCCAGTTAGTGTTGGTAATAAAACTTACTGCTGTATTGAATGCAAGTGCTGATGGGACTCCCGGGAAACCCTGCGGGTTAAGCGGCAGCATTCCCTGAATACGCAAAATCAGATACAACAAAAAGAAAAAAGCAAGTTTGAAGAGGATCGCTGCTGTTGCATATGTGCTCCATACCATTTCATCATCGGGGTGCACGCCAAGCATCCGGTAAATCAGCTTCTCGATAGGACTTAAAATTCGCTTTAAAAAATGCGGCTCACCCTGATACACCTTTGCCATATAACTGCCAAGCGGCTTCACAAGGATCAAGAGAACCGCCATGTACAAACTGATTTGAATTATTCCATTTGCAGTCATGAGAATATCTCCGGTTTCATCAGCGCGATGAGAAGATACACAAGAAGTCCCAATGCGACTATTCCGCCAATCCAATAAAAGATGTCCATAAATACTTCCTCCATCTGTTCATTATTCAAAGACACATTATTACAATTATGATTCAGGGCGTAGTAAAGATGATGCTGTTTTGTGTAAAAATTTTGTTAAGATTAACTTCAATCCTTGCTATTAAAAGGATATATAGAAATGCTTTATGGGCAGTTAAACATTTACAACATCACAGGGGTCCAATCACAAAGAAGAAAATGGAGGAGATAATTAACAATGAATAAACCAGAGCCGTCAAAAGAGTTTGCAGGAAAACTTCTTAACATATACTCAGGGGCAGTCCTTACAAAATTGATTGATATCGGTTACCAGACAGGTCTCTTCGAAGCTGCATCAGAAGGCCCTGCAACAAGTTCTGAATTAAGTAAGCGTGCCGGGCTTAACGAGAGATATGTCCGCGAATGGCTTTGTGCGATGGCAACAGGCGGGATCTTTACCTATGACCCGTCATCAGAGAAATACTCACTTCCCGAAGAACACGCTCTGTATTTAACAGGAAATAAATCAATCAACATGAGCCCGTTGAGCCGTATGATCAATCATTTTGGAAGCCAGCTCACAGGTTTGACAAAGTGCTTTCGTAATGGCGGCGGAATCCCATATCAGGAATTCAGACCTGAGTTCACGAACTGCATGGATGACACATGGCGCCGCATATTTGATGAACATCTGATAGGAGGATTTATTGGCAGGGTCGATGGTTTGAGTGATAGATTAAAAGCAGGCATCAATGTCCTTGATATTGGCTGCGGCACAGGTCATGCAATGAATATACTTGCCTCCGAATTTCCTGCCTCGAAGTTTTACGGATACGACATAGCAGAAGATGCTGTAGCACGTGCAAGAAATGAAGCCAAGATTATGGGACTTCTAAATTCAAAATTCGAAGTAATTGACGTTTCAGAGTTTTCGCAGGAACGGAAATTCGATCTCATAACTGCCTTTGACACAATCCATGACCAGCAAAAACCATTAAACGTTTTACAGCAGGTGAAAAAAACTTTGTCCCCTGACGGGACTTTCCTGATGATTGAATTTAAATTCTCAAGCAAGGTTGAAAACAATATGGGAAACCCCTTTGCCCCGATGTACTATGGCATGAGCCTGATGCACTGCGTGACAGTGTCCCTTGCATGCGGAGGGCCGGGGCTTGGAGCAGTCTGGGGAGAAGAGTCTGCACGGGCAATGCTTTCTGACGCGGGATTTAAGAATGTCGAGATGATCGATACGCCACGCCCACAAAACTCAATTTTCGTGTGCCGTCATTAATTTCAAACTGAATATCAAACTGCGGGGAAAATAACAGACAATCTTTCCCCTCGCTTAATAATCACGGTAAGCGTTTTTGATTCTCTTTAAGGCTTTATATGAGATGTTTAGAATAGAAGGGATTTCCTTCATAGGGAACTTCTTAAGAAAAGATATCGACTTCCTGAATGGGACTGATTTTTTGTAGAGCTCAAAGTATTCATTGAAAAACTCTTTTAGCGGCATAGCCGTCGGAAGCTGCGTATGTACAAAGTCAAACAAATCATAGTTGCGGGTTATCAGCTTGTCTTTTACCTCTTCAAAAAAATCTGTACCGGGCAGAGGTGTCAGCATTGCGAAAGATGCAAAGTTTAAATCCAGCCCCTGACAATATTCTATAAAAGCCCTGAAATCCTCTTTCTTAAATTCGGGACGGATTATGAAAGATGCATATATGTCAATATCAAGGCTCTGTAAAATTTTCACCGCCTTTTCATTATCACTTACATGAGAGCCCTTTTTTATGTATTTAAGGTCTTCATCCCTGAAAAATTCAAGTCCCACGAATACCCTTTGAAGACCGATCTCTTTCCAAAGTTCGAGTAGTTCCGGATTGCCGGCAATTGTGTCGCCTCTTCCATACAGGAAGTACTGTTTTTTTATACCTGCATTCTTTATGAGCAAGGCAAGCGTCTTCATCCTTTCCGTATCTACAAGAGATTCATCATCTGCAAAGAAGATAAATTCTTCTTCTATACCTGCAATCTCTTCCAATACTTTTTCCGGTTTTCTCCGGAAGTAATGTCCGCCGGCGAGTTTCCAGAGGGCACAGAAACTGCACCTGTATGGACATCCTTTCGAAGTGCGTATGGATGCAAGCGGCCTCATCCATTCTGAATAATAATGTTTCCTGTATTGAGCAGTAAGCTTCCTGTCAGGGAACGGTAAGGAATCAAGCTCTATTGGAGATAAGCATTGAGGCATTATAAGACGGTCTTTTTTGCAAATTGCAACTCCCGGTATTCCATCAAAGTTTTCACCCTTTTCAAACCGGCGTATAATCTCGTTAAATGCAAAAACCCCTTCGCCTGTCACAACAAGGTCTATATTTGGTGTCATGAAGTCCAGGGGGGCAACACTTGCATGATGACCGCCGGCAACAGTAAGTATTACCGGGTTGAACTCCTTAATTTTACGGAAAAGTTCTTTAACACCGTTAACATGCACTGTGTATGCGGTTATTCCGACAATATCAGGATTAAATTCATATAGAGTCTTATTAAGATTTTTATCGAGACGCATATCAAGGATTCTGACATCATGATTCCCTGCAACCCCTGCGCCAATGTATTCAAGGGCAAGCGGCTCATAGATAAACACATCCTCGCCGCCAATGGTAACAGGCGCCTTAGCCGGCTGTATAAGCAGTATTCTCATTTTAATTATTCCTTCCTTAATTGAACATTCGCTGCCACAGGTCTGATTTTATTCCATACTGCATACTTTTCATAAAATTTATTGCGCTCATCCTCTGCCTGAAGACGGACGGTATTTTCCGGCTCTTTCCATAAATCATAAATATATATTGTTGCTTTTGACCTCACAAAGACTATCGCGGCAGGGATATGTGTGCCGGCATATTGATATTTGGATGGATATTTTAAAAGCAAATAATGTATTCCTGATGACTGCATTAAATCTCTATCAGCTAAATGCGGGGCAATCTCATCCAATTCTTCACTTGTATGGAGCAATCCAGCATAATAAAGTTCCATATTATAACCAAAGTCGGTAAGAACCCTGTCAGTGGGTTTGACATGCTCTCTCACGTAAACGCCAGCCGCTGCCTTGCCTTCAAAGTTAAAATTCGGGGCACCGGCAGGATAATTCATATAGCTTTCATCG
The DNA here is from genome assembly GCA_016219965.1 of Candidatus Schekmanbacteria bacterium. Taxonomy (NCBI): domain Bacteria; phylum Candidatus Schekmaniibacteriota; species Candidatus Schekmanbacteria bacterium. The sequence continues at coordinate 184,657 of JACRJM010000015.1, read as the reverse complement.
TAGTAAACAAAGTTTCTTATTGATGGTGTAATTTCATCCTGCAGATTCAGAATATAATTATGCCAGCCCGTAAGAACAACTACTATGGCAAGCATTAAATTCAGCACTGTTTTTTTCATGACAGAAGCGGTATCGGAATTCCAAAAGACTACCCCGCCTCCAATGACAAGAGCAAATAATGGTGCAATATAAGCACCATGTCCACATGGCTTTTTAAAAAGAAAAAACCAGGCAATAAAATGTGGAAGAAAATAAAATACAGGTAATCGCAGTCTCTCGCAGATAAGATTTTTCTGAAATATAAAAACCGACAAAAAAAGTATTATCACCGGCAAAGAATTCGTAGCAATAACTGCTCCGGCAAATTCAGAAAGATTGAAGGCAAACAAGTTGTTTAAGCGCCCTCCAACATGAGTTGTATTGCCTGCAAGATAAGAGGGGATAAGACCGAAATATCCTGCAATGCCTGGCAGAATAACCCATAGGAACAGATATCCTGTGCTAAGAATTATAAATGGTAAAGATGCTCTTATAATCCCCCTGACTTTTATTTTTTTCCTGTAAGCGTAATAAACCGCCGGAATAGCAAAGAGGACTCCTTCGAGGAAAGTTATTGATGCAAGTCCTAGAAATAAAAAAGTGTAGTTTAACCATTTCTTTTCTGTTTCTTCCGTAACCGCCAATTCAAAGCGAAAAAGACATTCGAGAGCAATTAACAAAAATAACGTGAATACACCTATCCCATTAGCTGACCTATACACTGCACTCATACCGCTTACAGCAAAAACCAATGCTGCAATCAAACCGGAATAAGTATTAAAAGCAATCTTTCCAATCCTGTAAACCCAGTACACAGACAAAATACCTGATAAAGCGTGCGGAAAACGGAGCCAGAACTCTGACGCACCGAAAAGATAGACAAAGGGAAGTGAAACAAGAAAACGCATCGGCGGATGCTCTGCTGTTAAAAAAGCTGCCAGATTTCTGTAATCAGTCCCCCAGTTAAGGAAACGGACTATTTTATTCATAACAACCGCTTCGTCGCCCTCTACAAACTCAACTAAGCCTAATCTATAAAAACTGAAGAAAGCGCTTACCGCTAATATGGCAAACAACGCTGCCCCGCGTTTGGGTGAAGATATTTCAGAATTATTATTTAATGACATCATAATCTATAAGACTGATAATTTTTTATGGAAGGATATATTAAAATATCCAAGCAAGTGAACAAAAAAAGGAGTCATAAAGCATAAAGAATCCCCCAACAGGCGTTGGGGGATTCTTCATATGCAAGTTTGTTGTTATTTTATTTCCTTTTATTTTTCTTCTTTGTTTTTACTTTTCCGGATTTTCCTTCTGCTTTAACCGGATCATGTTTTGTAGGCCCATTGTTGCTGTCAATATCTTCAAGTATGTACCAGTAGGTTTTTCCCTGCTCAATCTTTGTGTCTTTAAAGTTGTAGCTTGCACCTTTTGTTGAACTGCCTTTGGCTTTGATGAGCTTCTTATTAATTTTTTCATAAGGCCCTGATTCAGATTCACTGCGAAGGATGTTGAAGCCAAGGTTGTCAACCTCTGTTGCAGTCTGCCAAGTTATTAAGATTTTTTTGCCATGTTGAATTGCATCAAAAAAAGAAAGTTCTATTAGTGTTGGTGGAGGTGGATCACATACATCGCCTTTCCCGTTATTATTGTAATCAGCTTGGTCAGGATTTGGAACAACCGGGCAATTATCAGATGGATCCAATATGCCGTCACCGTCGCTGTCAGTTCCGCTGGAAAGATTAGGATCAAACTTTGATATAACCATGTCATAACTTCCATTAAAAGTCTTATCGTAAGCACCAAGTGTTGTAGGATAATTCGAAGATGCGCTAACTCCACCAATATAAATATTGCCATCAGGATCAATAATCATTTGCTGGCTCCAATCATCAATACTTCCACCAATGAAAGTTGAAGCAAGGAGATTGGTCAAGCTACTATCAAACTTAGAGACAAAGAAATCGACCGCACCGTTAAAAGTACGATCATATGCTCCGAGTGTTGTTGGAAAATTTGAAGAGCCGGTTGTACCAAAGCAGTAAATGTTACCTGATGTATCTATAACAATTGAAAGAACACCTTCATCGCTATTTCCTCCGAAAATTGTTGAAGCTAAGAGAGTACTCAGATCATCAGTAAATTCACAAAGAAAAGCATCTCTCGGGCCGCCATTAAAAGTTGTGTCATAAGCGCCCGAAGTCACAGGAAATGAATAAGCACCTGAAGAAAATGTTTCGCCTGCCAGATACAGGTTATCTGAAGATCCTAATGCAATATCATAAGAATATTCATCCTTGTTTCCTCCAATTAATGTAGAAGAAAGGAGTGAAGTCAAGTTATTGTCCAGCTTTGAAACAAATGCATCTGTTCCACCACTATATGTAATATCAAATGCTCCTGTTGTAGTCGGGTAATCTGATGAATTAGTCTTACCGTTTATGAAAATGTTATCTGAACTATCAAGTAATTGAGCTTCTCCATCATCATCACTTGATCCACCTATGAAAGTTGAGCAAAGCAAAGATGTAAGATTATTGTTGAGTTTTGAGACAAAGATATCAACTCCTCCATTATAAAAGGAATCATAGACACCTATAGTTGTTGGGTAATCTGCTGAATAGGTAACACCTGATATAATGATATTACCGGATAAATCAATTAGCGTTCGTCTTGATATATCGTAATTTGTTCCACCAATAAATGTTGATGCAATTAGATTGCTTAACGTGCTATCCATTTTAAAAACAAAAGCATCCCACGCCCCGTGATATACCCTGTCATAGGCATTAGAGGTTGTTGGAAAATTTGATGACAGTGTACCTCCGCTAACAAGTATATTCCCTTCAGCGTCAATGATAATCTGACCTGCAGTATCATCAGAGCTACCGCCTACAAATGTAGAAGAAAGAAGTGAAGTTAAATTGCCATTAATTTTTGAAACAACGACATCTTTATTTGTATTATAAGTCCTGTCATAAGCACCGGATGTAGTGGGATAATTGGATGATAAGGAATAGCCGGTAACAAAAATATTCCCTGCTGCATCTCTAGTAAAATATGCAAATTCATCATGATTTGAGGAGCCTATAAATGTTGATGACAGCAGCGGGTCAATGACAAGCGGATAGTTTTTGTCGTATGACGCAACCTGGAAACCGTAAATGCTGAGATTGCAGCGGTCGCTTTGCTCCCTCGCAATAACAAAGTCGCATTTTACTTCAACTCTCTTGCCGTCAATCTCCTGATAAGCAAAAGGCTTTGTGAATTTAACTGTACCAATGTCTGTTTCGATTTCGAGTTCGCCTTTTTCATTGATAGCAAGATCTTCTACGCCGTCAAATTTGAGCCTTATATCATCAACATCTCCGCATTCATTTACATAGAAAAGCTTTTCAACATTATTGCCATATGCTTTGAGCTTAAGCTCCACTCCTTCATAAACTTCGCCAAGATTTACGCTGTCCCATGTAGAGATGCTTGACTTCCAGTTATCTTTATTGCCAACGAAATAATTTACCTGTGTGACAGCTTTGCTCTCACCATTGATATTTGGTGATGCCGCACCAATAAGGGTTTCACGAATAGGCATATAACCTTCGTCTCTCACTAATCCATAAACTATTTCACCTTTTCCCGTGACATAAACATTCCCGGCAAAGGTGTTTGCGTAAAACTTTATTGACATGTCCTGTATCTGTCCTTTGTTCTCTACAAAAGGTATCTGGAGCTTTGCAGCCTTTGCCAGCACTTTTGATGTCTCAGGATTAGTGTTTGCAAAAGTAATGAGAGGAATTAACAGAATTGAGAAGATGATAACAAATAAAGTAAAATTGCGCCACATCACAACACCCCCATCTATAATATTTATTTTATAGAATAATCAACTCCCCGGGTTAAAGCACTGTGGGATTATGCATGTTGATTGGTTAGGACCTGCAGCGGTATCGCTCTTGCATACGCCGAGAACAGCTTCTTCCGGGACAAGTTTTACTTTTTTTATTGTTGGCGCTCTATAAGGTTTCTTAATTTCATTCATTTTATTTCCCCTTATTTTTCTTTTTTGTTTTTACTTTTCCGGATTTGCCTTCTGCTTTTACCGGATCATGTTTTGTAGGTCCATTGATGCTGTCTATATCTTCAAGTATATACCAGTAGCTTTTCCCCTGTTCAATCTTTGTGTCTTTAAAGTTGTAGCTTGCACCTTTTGTTGAACTGCCTTTTGCTTTAATGGTTTTCTTGTTAATCTTTATATATTCACCATCCTCCGAATCACTCCTGTAAATATTGAAGCCAAGATTATCTATCTCGCTCGCTGTTCTCCATTTTAACATCACCATCTTTCCTTTATAATTTGCAGTGAATGAAGAAAGTGTAATGGCTGTTGGAAGATCGTTTATACCGAGCTTTGAGATGAAGATATCAGAACCCCCATTAAAAGTTGAATCATAGGCTCCGGATGTAACTGGGTAATTAGAAGAAATAGTATATCCTGCTAAATAGATATTCCCTGAAGAATCCAATGCTATGGAAGTTGCGTAATCATAATCGCTTCCTCCAATGAATGTTGAGTATAAAAGAGAAGATAGGCTGCTATTCATCTTTGATACAAAAACATCATAGCTGCCATTGTGTGTTGTGTCATAAGCTCCCACTGATGTTGGAAAACCATAAGTTCCTGATGAATATGTATTACCCGCTAAATACAGGTCTCCTGATGCGTTTAAGGCAAGGCATTTAATATAATCAGTGTTATCCCCCCCTATGAAAGTTGAAGAAAGGAGTGTACTCAAATTATTGTTAAATTTTGAAACAAAACCATCATAGCTATAATTTAAAGTTCTATCATAAGCCCCGGCGGTGGTTGGGTAGTTAGAGGAATAAGTTTCTCCAGCAACATAAACATCACCTGAAAAATTTATACCTATTGCACATCCAATATCACCGCCGTATCCTCCTATAATAGTTGAAGAGAGGAGAGAAGTTAAATTGCTATTCAGTTTTGAGACAAAAACATCATAAGTATAACCTACATGAGGATTATAACGATTTATATATTCATAGGCTCCGAATGTAAATGGATAATCAGGTGAAATGGTAGAACCAGTTACATAGACATTCCCTGAAGAATCCAGTGCTATGGAATTTGAGTAATCCCCAGCCTCCCCGCCAATGAATGTTGAAGATAAAAGAGAAGAAAGAGAATTATTCATTCTGGATACAAAAGCATCGCTATACATGTTCCACCCATACAACCCATTGTAAGTTCTGTCATAAGCTCCGGGTGTTGTGGGAAATCCGTAATCACCTGATGAATATGTATCACCTGCTAAATACAGGTCTCCTGATGCGCTTAAGGCAAGGCAACTAATATAATCAGAATTATCTCCCCCTATATATGTTGAAGAAATCAGGGTGTCCAAATTATTATTAAATTTCGAAACAAAACTATCACCACTTCCATTATACAATGTATCGTAAGCACCAGATGTTGTTGGGTAATCAGAGGAACTAGTGTAACCAGCAACAAAGATATTGTCAGATGAATCTATGACTAGGGCATAACCATCGTCAGCAGAGGAACCTCCTATGTAAGTCGAACATAAAAGAGTACCAAGATTGCTGTCAAGTTTTGATATCAGGACATCATGCAAGCCGCTGTTGTATAATGTATCATAAGATCCGACGGTTGTCGGATATCCTGAAGGCGCATACCCGGTTATAAAAACATTTCCTGAAGAATCCAGAGCTATTGAAGTTGCATATTCAGAAGTACCGCCGCCAATGAAAGTCGAAGCAAGAAGCGGGTCAATAATAAGCGGATATGTCTTGTCGTAGGATGCAACTTTGAAACCATAGGTAAAGGGTGACGGTTTTTCATTTGCAATGATATACTCTACTTTTACTTCTACTGTCTTGCCGTCAATCTCCTGATAGGCAACGGGTTTTGTAAATTTAATACTTCCAAGCGCTGTCTCAACATCAAGTTCGCCAGCATTATTCACTTTTATACATTTTGCGCCATCAAGCATGAGCTTTATATCATCAACATTCCCTTCACTATTCACAATGAAGAGCTTCTCAATATTCTTAGAATATGCTTTGAGTTTTAACTCTATGCCATTATAGACCTCACCTAAATTCACACTTTCCCATGTCGGGATATTCTTTTTCCAGTTACTCTTATCACCTACGAAGTAATTTATCTGCGTTGCTGCCTTGCTCTCACCTTTGATACTCAGATTTTGTAAACCAACGAGAGTCTCTCGCAGAGAAAGACTTTTAAATCCCCCTTTTTCCCCCTTTACAAAAGGGGGATTTGAGGGGGATTCATTTTTTTCTGGCTTTTGACTTTTGGATTCTGCACTTTTGCTCTTTTCTTCCGGCTTCACCAACCCATAGACTATCTCCCCTTTATCAGTAACAAAAACAGTGCCGGCAAATGTCTGAGCAAAGAACTTTACTCCATTGTCTTTTACCTGCCCTTGATTTTCCACAAAGGGAATTTTCAGATTTGCAGTCTTAGCTAATATTTTTGATGCATCAGGATTAGTGTTTGCAAAAGTAATGAGAGGAATTAATAGAATTGAGGAAATGATGACTAATAAAGTAAACTTACGCACCATCACAATACCCCCTTATTCTGAAGTGAAAAAAATGTTTACAGGCTATATGAAAAAAGAAAACTGCAAATTTAAAAAATGTTCTGTATAAAGCAAGCAAAGATTGTGCCAGAAGGTAATTCTAAAACAATAACTTGTTGATTTATTTGCAAATACTAGCTATATACAAGGAATATATTTGGAATAAATAAATATACATTCATCTAATCTGTTCACTAAATTGCACACTTTTTATATCGCTTTTATAACACATTGTTTTTAAACGACTTAAAGTGTTCAATTATCCGACAGGTTTAAGATGGTTTGGTTACATCATTATATTAATAGATAGGAATAATTGTCTGTTCTATAATCTTACTGTGGTCAAGGAAGAGAGGAATGAGAATCCGCGATCAATCGCTACGGATTTATAGTTATAGACTTATACTTTGTATTGTTCGTCTCGTTGGGTTCAACAATCACACCGGTACTTAGAGGATTGCCTGAACCAGCATCTGACTTGGCAATTAAATAATAGCTCCCTGATATGCCTGAAGGAAGAGTTACAGAGGTAGTTCCCGGATTACTCAGCCCTGCTGCAATTGACGCGACAGCTCTGCTTCCAAGCTCGACATCGCTTCCGTCAAGAGTTGTATTCGTTGACAGATAAATTATCGTTGTTGAACTATCTGCATCCCCGCCGCCGCTGTTCTTTGTCGTATCTGCAACAGCAATAGTAGCTCCGGCAGTGGCAGTTGAAGGCGCTGAAATATATGAAACTGTAAGGTCAGGTCCAATGTTTATTGTCTTGCTCTTTAAATTATTGGTTTCATATGTCTCATCAATAGAGGAAAGATTGTCTGCATTTGCGATGATATAATATTTCCCTCCTACAGTTCCAATAGGTATTGTCACTGAAATGCTGCCGGTGCTGGTCTGACACGGGCTAATGGATATTATGTCTCTACTCCCAAGAAGCACGTCAGATGCATCAAGCGTTGAGTTCGTTGAAAGGTAAAAACCTGTCGCTGAAACACCTGCGCCAACAAACCCGCCATTCTTTGTCGAGTCTGTAATGGATATGGACTTCCCCGCACCCGAAGTTGTCGGCGCAGTAATAATAGATGAAACTGAAAGGTCAGGCTTCAATTTAACAGATATGCTCTTAGTATTGTTTGTTTCTTTTGTCTCAGAGATTATGCCGGAATCATCTGCTCTGGCTATAATGTAATAGCTCGCTGGTGTTATTCCTTCCGGAACAGATATAATAGTAGTTGCCGCATTCGATGTACCGGGTTCAAGCGAAGGAACTTCCCTGCTTGCCAAATAAGTATCCGATATGTCAAGTACTGTGTCAGTGGAAAGGTAAAAACCTGTTGTTGACGCACCTGCGCGCATCAATCCTCCGTTTTCCTTTGTTGTATCGTTTATCGTTATCCCTGTACATGAGAGAGTAGCTGTCAGGGTTGAAACCGTTAGATCGGGACCAAATACTATCACAGGTGTTTTCCTGTTCGTCTTTGTATTATCTCCTACCTGCCCGTTATTGCTGTATCCCCATCCCCAGACTGTCCCGTCTGATTTTTTCGCCAAACTATGATAATCGCCTGCCGCAATATATATCCAGTCTGTATCAGCTCCTATCTGGACAGGTGAATTCTTTGCAATTGTAGTATCATCTCCAAGCTGGCCATAATTGTTATATCCCCACGCCCACAAGGTGCCGCCTATTTTCATCGCATGATTATGATAATTGCCAGCCTCAGCAAACATCCAGTTAGTATCAATTCCTATCTGCTCGGGCACATGGCTGTCGCTTGTCGAGCCGTCTCCCAACTGTCCATAGTTATTTCGTCCCCATGCCCACATGGTTCCGTTTGCTTTTATGGCAACAGTATGCGAATTGCCTGCAGAGACATATACCCAATCGCTGTCTGTGCCTACCTGTACAGGCACATAGCTATTAGTAGTCGTGCCCTCTCCTAACTGGCCATAAAAATTATACCCCCATCCCCACATGGTCCCGTTTGATTTTATAGCCACTGTGTGCGAGGCTCCTGCTGCCGCATAGAGCCAATCGCTGTCTGTGCCTATGTGCAAAGGCACATAGCTATTAGTAGTTGTGCCGTTTCCGAGCTGGCCATAATTATTGTATCCCCATGCCCATAGTGTGCCGTCTGTTTTTATCGCTATAGTGTGATAACTGCCGTCTGCAACATATGCCCAGTCTGTTTCTGTCCCAATATGTAACGGTGCAGTTTTGTTAGTCGTAGTACCATCTCCTAACTGGCCATAATTATTGCGTCCCCATGTCCACAATGTGCCGTCACCTTTTATTGCTGACGTGCTGAAACCTCCGGCTGCTATCTGAGACCAGTTTGCTTCAGTCCCTATATGGACAGGCAATGATTTATCGGTCGTCGTACCGTTACCAAGTTGACCGTATAAATTATCTCCCCACGACCAGAGCGTTCCATCGGTATTTATAGAAATAGAATGGTATGTACCTGCTGTGAGCACTGCTCTTACAATAGGCGTTTCATCACAGGCATTGCCGATTCCATCCCAATCGCTGTCTGCCTGAGAAGGATTAGCTATGAACTGACAATTGTCGAGGTTATTGCTTACACCGTCGGCATCTACGTCATCATCGCACGAATCGCCGATACCGTCGCCGTCAGAGTCTAATTGATCAGAGTTCGGTACATAAGGACAATTATCCGTTGGACAAGTATTAGCTTCAAATCCCGGATCTCCGAATCCGTCACTGTCTGTGTCTGTGCAAATATCACAGGCATCGCCGATACCATCGCTGTCTGCATCTGCCTGGTCATAGTTTGCAAGCAGCGGGCAATTATCAGAAGCATTGACTATGCCGTCTCCATCTATGTCATCATCACAGACATCGCCTATACCATCACCGTCAGTATCAAGCTGATCAGCATTATATGCACCGGGGCAATTATCAGAAGCATTGAGGATGCCGTCTCCATCTATATCATCATCGCAGGCATCGCCTATGCCATTTCCATCATAATCCATTTGATCAGGATTTGGAGTTAACGGGCAGTTGTCAGAAGCATTAAGTACGCCGTCTCCATCCATATCATCATCGCACGCATTCCCTATGCCGTCAGCGTCTGTATCCAGCTGATCCGGATTTGATACGAATGCACAGTTATCCTGAGGACATGTATTTTCTGGAAATCCCGGATCTCCTAAACCGTCATTGTCTGAATCCGTACAAACATCGCATGCATCACCGATACCATCGCTGTCTGTATCTGCCTGATCAGAGTTAGCTGTTAACGGACAATTATCATATTGATTGGATACACCGTCTCCATCCTTGTCCGTATCGCAGACATCGCCTATGCCATCACTATCTGAATCGAGCTGATCCGGATTTGAAATATAGGGGCAATTATCTGAAGCATTGGCTATCCCATCACCATCTATATCATTATCGCAGGCGTCACCAACTCCATTCCCGTTTGTATCAGTCTGGTCTGGATTGTATGCACTGGGGCAGTTATCAGAAGCATTAAGTATCCCGTCACCATCCATATCATCATCACATGTATCTCCTATGCCGTCGCCATCTGTATCGAGCTGATCCGGATTATATGTGCTTGGACAATTATCAGAAGTATTCGCTATGCCGTCTCCATCCTTGTCACTGTCACACAAATCTCCTATGCCATCGCCATCTATATCGAGCTGATCCGGATTATACGTGCTGGGGCAATTATCAGAAGCATTTGCTATCCCATCGCCATCTATATCATTATCACATGCATCGCCAATCCCATTCCCGTTTGTATCCATCTGGTCTGGATTTGGAGTTAACGGGCAGTTATCAGAAGCATTGAGGATGCCGTCTCCATCCATGTCATCATCACACGCATTGCCTATACCATCAGCGTCTGTATCAGCCTGGTCAGCGTTTGAAATGGTGGGACAGTTGTCAGAAGTATTGGCTATGCCGTCACCATCCTTGTCACTATCACACACATCGCCAATACCATCGCCGTCTATATCCGATTGGTCCGGGTTTGAAACAGAGGGGCAGTTATCAGCGGTATCTAAGATCCCATCGCCATCAGAATCCGGAGTCGTATAGGTAGAGAAATTATAACCGCCTATGCCAGCTCCATGATAGTTAGGGTCATAAGTAAAAATAATTGAATCACCCTCAGGCAGAAGCGAATTATCCACAAAACCATAAAGATACTGTGTACCTTTAAGCGGATTAGTTCCTGCCAGATCTCCGGCATTAACTCCGATAGTTATTCCATTATCATCATTGGCAACATAATTGCCCCCCGGAAAAGTAACACCTCCGGAGTGCAGAGGGTTTTTAACGCCGCCAAGATTCAGGTAACTCATTACTATGTCATTAGTTCCCTCGTAAAGGATAAGCTGGAATGTGTCTGAGCCATAATATGCAGCGGGATAGCCGCTTAAATTGAAATGCGAAACATCATTCCAAGTAAGGATAAGCCTTTGTGAACCGGCGGTGCCAATGAGTCTTGCCCATACGCCTGTATTTGGATTAGTTGAACCATCCTCTTTTGCATCAGGAGCTGTTAAAAGATAATCCCATAAAGGGGCTATCATTTTCATTCTCTCATAGGGCTGTGGTTTATGAGTGACAGGGTTTGAAACATCCTGTACGGCAGGGAATCCCTCATTTGTAACACTAAGATTTGAATCACCAAATGATACTGTGCCGAGGCTGTTAATCCAAAGCTCCGAAAAAGTCTGTCCATAAAAAACAAAATTAAACCCTATTGTATATCTCTTTGCACCTGTTGCGACACCTCCGATTAAAGCAATAGCAGGGTCTTGATGGACAAGTGTGCCGTAATCAGATTCCCACAATAAGGCAGCATCAACGGGAGCGTAAAAAAGAACAAGAACAACCAATAGGAGAAATAGGAAGCCTATTTTTGTAAGCATTAACCAGAAAAACTTGCAAAAGACATGCCATATATTTTTCTGGTTTTTAATGAGTAAAAAAATACCATTAAATCAAACTGTTGTAATAAAAAGACTAAAATGGGAATCTATTAAACCAGTAGGTCCTGTTTTCATAGTGTCGGTTTAGTAGACACAATAAAATGGGATTTTTTAACTCATTGTTTTATTTAAAGGAAAAGTGTTCAGAAACTCGACATTACTTATTGCTCTTTATTAATATAAAATATGTTTGTTTTAACTCTTAATAGATTATTTTTATTTTAATTAACCTTCAGATAGCTCAACAAACTTACAAAAGCTTTCTAACCATGTTATCAGCTTCTTTAATATATACGCCTATTGTCACCGTACAGCGAAAATATCCTAAGATTTTTATGTCTGTAAAATATATCTGATCTCCTTCTAAAGCAATAACAATGCAAGTGATATCAGATGGTATCTCTGCCAGAACAACAACATCCCGTAAGATATTATTCAGGCTTTCTTCCTTCTACAAGACAATCCATACTCACTCCGTACCGAAGCTGTTTTATGTTTGTGAACCCTGCTTTTTCCAGACCTTCTTTTACTTCTTCGAATGTATATGTGTCACCTCCGGTGTTAACGAGCATGTTGATGGCAAACATCGCGCCTGCCGGAGGTTTTGTGCGTGACGAGTCCATAATGTGATCGCGTATAAGCAGTGTCCCGCCCGGCTTAAGCGCTTTAAAAATCTTGATGTAAAGATCAAGATTCTCGTGAGGACTGTTCTGATGAATTATGGCTGAAAGTAGCGCCAGATCACACCCCGTTGGAAGCTCGTCCTTATAAAAATCTCCGGCAGCCAATTCAACTCGTTTACTAAGTCCTTCCGTCGCTATCCTCTCCCTTGCCATTGGAATTACATTTTCAAGATCGAAAATCACCGCAGTCATGGCAGGGTTATGCCGCAAAAAAGCGATAGTATAAGTACCTGAAGCACCTCCTATATCAAGCAGGTGCGTGAAACGGCTAAGGTCATACTCATCAGCGATCTTTTGAGAAACCTCCAGTCCTGCAACATGCATAGCGCCTATGAATGACTTCCAGCTTTCATCATCCATCGCAATACCGGGTTCTCTTTCAGCAGGGATTCCAGTTTTTACAATTTCTGTGAGACCGCTCCATCTATCCCAAACATGATTCATGTGGAGAACCATTGGAAGGACTGTCTCAGGATGATGAGAAGAATAAAAAGACGCTTTTTTTGTAAGATGATAAATACTGTCCCACTTTTCCAAAAAACCAATGGCTGTAAGACAGTCAAGAACACGCGTTGCTGCTCGCAAGTCAAGTCCCTTCTTCAATGCAATTTCATTCGCACTTGCCGGTTTTTCGTCGAGGATGGTAAAAAAATCCAGTTCCGCAGCAGTCAATATGACGCGGCTTTTCATGAAACCTCTCACATCAGTCAGAACAGCATCTCTTTCACTCATAAAAATACCTCACTATTTATGACCAGCTCGACTCCCTGATCACTGAACAAAATAATTCTTTCGCTTTTTGAATATTATTTTCTTTAAGTGTTTACCGCAAGAAGAATCCCCCAAAGTCTTGCAATGATAAAAATTTTTGTGGCATTATTTTTGCAGTCATGCTTTTGATTTGTTATCAAAGTAAGTATTTCTTTCCGGCAGGGAGTATGAAGCTCAAAACAAAACAGTTTTTAATATTTGCTATAATAGCTGTGCTATCGGCTTTCTCATTTGCCGACAGCCTGGCGTTTGCCTTTGAGCAAAATCTTGAGTTTGATGAGATAGTGCGTTCGGCTGATATTATTTTTGCCGGCACTGTTTCTGAAATGGCTTGCCGCGTTGGTCCCAAAAGAAACACCATAGTTACTGATGTAACATTCAAGGATATAGCTTTAGTCCATAAGAAGAAAACTGTGAAAAAAGATATATCGCAGGAGATTACACTTACTTTTCTCGGCGGTCGACTCGGCAAAATCGCTTTGACTGTCTCAGATATGCCCAGCTTCAAAGAAGGCGAACGTTACATGGTTTTTTCGACTTTTGATGGTGAGCATTATGTCAATCCCATTGTTGGCGGCACCCAGGGTCTTTTCCAGATAACGGAGGATAAAGGCACCGGAGAAAAATATGTTCTTACAGCCAGCGGCAGAGGATTTCACCTGAAAGAAGGAAAGCTAAAATCAGGACGGAAAATAAAACAGATTTTAAACGGCATCGCAGAGGTCGCTCCACCAGAGATAACAATGGTTCCCTTGCCCGAGGATGCACCGGATGGTTCCATTAAAACTCTTGCAAGGGAAAGTGAAGAGATTGTGTCTGTTCTTACCTTTAAAAATTTCAAACGTAAAATTAATAAAGTGCTTGCATCTCCTGCCCAAAAAAAACCTGACAAAAAGTCCTCTAAAAAAGCAGGCATCACAAGTGACAAAGAGGGAAAAATATCACCTAAACTTCCGGAATCTGCTTCATGGCAGATAACCGATGACGGAGAAATCCTGGATGCTGAAGGAAATCCTTTAGACATCGAATTGCTCCGCGACAACAACTCAGATACTTCCGGTATTGCCAGAAAAAGAAATCTCTCTGAAACAGACACTATAACCGCCCTGAACGATACACTTGGATTTTATGCCTATTGGGATCTCCCTATCGTAATGGAAATGCTGCCGGAATCCTGGTGGAATTACAGTTGGGATCAGTGGGGGATGAACCAGTACAATGAGTTTATGGACGTCTACCGCATGCGTGATGATGATGGGAGCTATGGCTACCCTAATTTTTATAGTGAGTTCTTTGGATTTGTTAGCGACGCTGCATTGTATGACTTGTTCGGACATCACTGGGGGAATGCCCGTGGATACACCTTTTATTGGAATATTAGCACTACTATATTTGAGACTGACATTGTTTTTAATGGTGATATTGTGTGGACTGATGATCTTGAAGAAGCTCTTAGCAACCAAAACTTGAATCTCTATCAGACGACACTGATGCACGAATTGGGACATTCATGGGGTCTTATGCCTAATGACGGAAACGAAAATTATGATTATGATATTCCAACCGTCATGCATTCCCGCTCTTCCACCCTTGTTGAAGATGGGAGCGGGATTCACTTCAAAGATGCAGCGTTGCTCCGAGGTCTTTACTGGATGCAAACCCCTATCATGAATGTCAACGATCTCGGCGTAGAGTCATACTATGCCCAGGGAGGACTGCATAATGCCACAACGGACAGGCAGGCTCTTAAGCCCGACGGCAATGTTGACGAGGACTCCGTCGATGGCGGCACATATGAACCGGGGTTCTGGATAATTCTAAACAACATAACCGTTGAGAATATGTCAAACACCTCCACGTCCAACGTGCGCCTGAGAGTGTTTCTTTCCAAACAACCATATATTGGTATTTATTGTTCTCCTGATGAGGACTGGACGCATGGTGATTATTATCAGCTTGGGACGTATGTACAGTGGCCTTCATTCACTTATGAATCATACTGGACAGGGAACATAACATCAGTGATTCCTGACGACATACCTCCCGGAGACTATTACATTAACCTTGTCGTGACAGGAAACAGCGACGACTGCCCGAGCGCATTGCCGGGAGTGGAGTCATGGGAAACGATAACAGGGAACAATCTTACGCGAATGTATCCCAAGATTCACATAGTATGTCCCGACGGTCCTCCGCCGCCTGCAAATATAACGGCTTCGACAAATAAGGTTGGTTACGTGTGGGTTTCATGGGATTCTGTTAGCGGAGCGTCAGGCTACGAGGTATCACGCCTTGCATCAGGCGGCACATGGGAGATACTGACAAACAAAAATCTGACTTCCGCTTTTATGGATGAAACAGTAGCACCCGGCAAGAGCTATGATTATCGTGTAAGGAGTTACAACTTCTGCGGAAGTTATGGAGAATATCCGGTCCAGAGCGAATGGGCAACAGGCATTACCCCGTTTTCAGCCCCTCAAAATGTTTCTGCCTGCGAGGGCTGTTCTGCTGAATATATTTCTGTTACCTGGGACCAGGTGCCGGGGACAAACTATTACGGTCTGTACCGGAGCGATTCCATTGATCGCTCAAAGGCGATTAACTGTGCGAATGGGACAACTTTGGCTGATGAAGCTTATGAAGACAGTGGGACTGGCTGCAGTAAACCGATTCCCGGGAAAGACTTCTATTACTGGATAGCTGCAGGCGAAAGTTCGTATATTGATTGGAGCAGCATGGATAGTGACAACAAGTCATACAGCGTCGCTGAAAAAGGATACATTGGTATTGCGGCACCTTCATTCGTTGATGCAAGCAAAGGAACATACACTGACCACGTTTTCATTACATGGGATGCTGTTTCCTATTCTGACGCTTATCAGCTTTACCGCAACAGTACAGACGACCCTTCTACGGCAACGGCATTGACCTCGTGGGTTACATCCAGGAAGTTTACTGATTTATCTGCCGTGCAGAACCGTTCCTACTATTACTGGGTTAAAACCAGGGGATATCATTCAGACAGGGGTGGTTATTTTTACAGCGATTTCAGCTTTCCTGACAAGGGGTACAAGACCTATACTCCCCTTCCGGCGCCTACAGGCGTTACCGCTACTGACGGAAAATCAGCAAGCTATGTTACCGTCACCTGGACGGCGCCAATAATCAGTAAAACACCTCTATATTACCGGGTGTTCCGCAAAAAGGCCGGTGCCATTGACCGAATATTGGGCTCTACGCTTATGATACGGGACTGGGCAACAGAGGATTCCTTCAATGACACGTCTTCCGAACCGGGAGTTGATTATGAGTATATGGTTGTTGCCGCAATAGATGATGCTGGAACAAGGGAAAGTGACTTCAGCGCACCGGACATCGGATGGAAGGCGCTTTCAGCCCCAAATGGTGTCAAGGCAACCACTACTCTTGGCGGCCACATATCCGTATCATGGAACTCATACTCAGGGGCGACATATTATCGTGTTTACCGCAATACAACAACTAACAATACCAGTGCCGTAGCCATCGGCACATGGCAAACTGCAACAACCTATGATGACTGGGAACTTTCTGATTGTAATATCAACTATTATTATTGGGTAAAGACTGCAACAAATCAATCCGGGAATCATGCGAGCGCATCGAGTTCGCTTTATGGTACAGGTTCCTACCACTTGCAGGAACCTACGGGAGTAACTGCATCTGACGGCGCTTCCGACGCCATGGTGACAGTATCCTGGGATAGCGTTCAGGGCGCCTCTTACTATCGTATCTGGAGGAATACCACTAACAGTCTCACCGGAGCCCAGTCCCTTGGGTCCTGGCAGACAGAAACCCAGTACGATGATATAACGGCAGAGAAGATCAGGATATATTACTATTGGGTGGAGGCAGGGGCAAACAGTTCCGGTCTCTGCGGTTCTAATAAAAGCATATCGGACAGCGGATGGCGCGGGTATTCTGCGCCAACCGGAGTTTCTGCCACTGACGGCGCTTATGTCGATAAAGTCCGGATAACCTGGGCTACGTCACCTGATGCTACATTCTACCAGGTATACAGGAGCATGACGTCTGTTATTGATGACGCAGCACCAATCAGCTCCTGGCAGACCGAGACCAGCTATGATGACACAACGGCTGATTCAGGCCAGCCATACTATTACTGGGTAAGGGTCGCAAGGAGTGACTCTCCCGAGCGCGCAAGCGCATTCAGCACTCCTGATGTTGGCTGGCGAGAACTTGCTGTCCCCCAAGGCATATATGCAAGCAACGGGACTTATAGGGAAATCGTAAATATTCAATGGAATAAAGTCAAAGGGGCAACACTTTACTGTGTATATCGCTCTCTTAACAATGACCCGGGGACAGCAGTGCAAGTGGGAGTTTGTCAGGCTGGTACAAGCTTTGATGATAAAACCGCTGAGCTTTGTTTGCAATACTATTACTGGGTGAAAGCATCAAACCTCAGTGAGAAAGAAATATATAGTACATTCAGCCTCAGCGATTCAGGGTGGTTAAAAGAGTCTGACGAAGATGCTGACGGAGTTTGCGATTCTGTTGACAATTGTCCCGCTGTCGCAAACGCTGATCAGTTAGATGCTGATAATAATGGAATCGGTGATGCTTGCGAACAAACGCCCACAGCGGTAACTCTCTCTTTCTTTGAAGCCAGGCAATCCGGCAAAAAAGTTGTACTCAAATGGAAAACAGCTTCTGAATCAAACAATGAAGGCTTCAATATTCTTCGTAGTGAATCTGCCGGTAATGAATCTACTGATAGAGAATATGTAAAAATAAATAAAAACCTCATCAAAACAAAAAATGCTGGAATCAGCGGCGCAAAGTACAAGTTTAAAGACAACAATATCAAATCAGGCAAGAAATACTTATACAGGATTGAGGATATAAACATGTATGGAGTCAGCACATTTCACGATCCTATTGAGATTAAGATTACGGCAAAGAAATCTAAGACAAAGAAAGAATTAGCATCCGCAGACTAAAGTCCACGACCTCGTAAACGTTTTTTATAATCTGTCTATGACCTATCTGGAAAACAACTTCATCAAATCATTCTTGCGTTCAATGGTTGGAAGATCATAGGGACATTTTTCTTCACACTGTCCGCACTCATTGCATGCCTGCCACCAGAGCATTAGATTATTACCAGATCTCTTTCTGTCATCAGAGAGTTCATCGTAGCTTAAACCTTTCACCCTTTGCCAGGTAAGATGGATCATAGCCGATATAATGATATCATTTGAACAAGGCATACAGTAGTTGCAGCGTCTGCAAAAATCTTTTCCTAAATAGGCAACCTCATCCTCAAACTCTTTAAGTTCCTGCGCTGTCAGAGGCTCCGTGCTCTCTGCATACTTGAGATTCTCCTCTAACTCAGCGAGGTTGGCAACACCGACAAGGACATTATCAAGAGGATAACCGTTTAAGAATTTATGACATTTTTCAATATTCCTGATTACACCGCCGGCAAGGGCTTTCATCACTATGCTTCCTATATCTTTAGAGCAGGCAAGGGAGACTATTTCATTCTCAGGTTCCCGCTCAATCACGTTAAATGGAAACATAACAGTATCAAACTCTCCAGTCTTCATCATTTCAACGGTAACATCCGTATGATGGCTGGTTAATCCTATAAAATCTATCAAGCCCTGTTCCTTTGCTTTCTTAAAAGCATCCAGCGTTCCACCTTTTTTCATCACATCGGAAATTTCATCGGGTTCAAGCTCATGTATCTGGTAAATCTCTATCTTATCTGTCTGTAATTCTTTCAGGCTGTCTTCCAGATCTGACAGCACTTCATCATATCCTCTTCTATGAGATTTGCTGGCAAGAATACATTCTTTTCTCCTTGTCTTCATCACCTCACCGATGTTTGTTTCAGAATCCATGTAAACCCTTGAGGTGTCTATAAAGTTAATCCCTGCATCCAGCGCCGCGTGAATCACCTTGTTGATCGTCTCTTCATCCTTGCCTCCCATTACAGTTGAAAGAGCTATCCCTCCCAGTCCCATCTTTGTGACTTCAAGATTAGTTCTTCCAAGCCTGGTCTTTTCCATAACATGCTCCTTGTATTTTTATATTTTAAAAATCAACAGTCTCTAATTTCAAAATTTATTTCTGCAATTCTTCTCCCCGTTTTAAAAGCATGGAAACGAGCAGTTTTACTTTCTGAGATTTTATTTCCGACGGATTCACAGAAAGAAGAGTCTCATACATATTTTTTATATACTCATTGGGTGTTCCAAACATATCATCACTGCCTTCAAGATGCTCTATTACAATTTCCTCACTGAATATTCCAAAAAGCTCATTTAGCTCTTCCTCATCTAGTGAGTGCATAAATGTTGAAAAGTCAACCTGCTTCCTCGCATTCTTCACATACCTGCCCCACCACTTATTATAACTTTCAATTGATTCTTGAGCTCCGTCACTGACAAGTATCTTTTCTATTGTTTCAGCGGCCCGCGCTGCAATCGCCATTGCACCTGCCCACTGGGTTTCTATTGTAAATGCCGTATCACCAATAAAACTTATCCCTTCCATTGCAAACGGCTCCGCAATCGGGGAGCTAATTGGAAGATAAGCACAGAACCTTTTATAAGGACGCGCCTTGCTGAATGCCTCTGCACATGCAGCATGCTTATTTAAGAAACTCAGAAAGTTTTCAAGGCAATCCACAGGATTATATGATGAATTGCCTTTCACATCATGGTCATTGATATCTGCAATTGTGTACATCTCCCCATCTCCAAGATATGCAGCAAGCGCAAGGGTATTTGGACCTGAAAACTTTTTGTCCAGATACATATTATGAAATGCAGGATTAAAAAATTCACTCCTTGAAGTAAGTGATATATCAAAATCCTTAAATTTAAGACCTGCAATTCTTTTGGCTCCCCAGTGTTCTTTCTTGATGCCAGCAAACCGCGAGATTTTAGACCTTATGCCGTCTGCTGCCACTAAATGATGAGCCTTGATTTCTAACTGAGAGCTATCTTTATTTTCAGCTACCAATCCGATTACGCGCTCTTTTTCCTTTATGAGAGAGACAACCTCAAAGCCGTAAAATAAAGAAGCACCAAAATTTCTTGCCTCTTTTTCAAGCTTCTCTATCCAGTAAGGATAATCAATCCGGTAATTTGTGGGGAAGTGGGAACGCAAGCGCAGACTCTGCTTTCCGGGGGAATATGTGGCAAACCCGTATATCTCATTTTTAATGCTGTACTTGGGAAGAGTGAAACCGCTTTCAGGAAAATAAATCCCGCTGTCATCTACGCTTACCCTGTTTGGCTGGAGAGAAAGCATCTCCATTATGCCGGGATTGATGAATGACGCAAAAGGCTTCCGGTCAACCACTGCAACCTTAAATCCCTTTGCAGACAACTTCTTTGCCGCCATCAATCCGCATGGCCCTGCACCCGCAACAGCTATATCAAATGATTTTTCAGTCATAGCTCTAAATCTCTCGCTGTCTATACACCGCCAGATTTCTTAACACATCGAATGTTTTCAATACACATGATTAAAGAATTTATAAAGCATTTTGAATAAAAAAAACAGGCGGTACTTCTATTTTAATTTTCACATGCATCATTTTTGTAGGGCACGTTCCCCGAACGTGCCATTCTTTGGATTGGCATAAATACCATCTAATGATCCCTATTTTAACAACAGGAAAAGTTTACAATATGCATTGTGTTAAGGGTGAGACAATGTTATTAATAGCAAGTAAATTATAAAATAATAAATATAAAACAAATTTAGTTAACTGATATTGAAAGGTACTTTTTGACTACTACTAAAGAAATAATTCCGCATGAGCTGATCGAAAAACGGATATTTTTTGTTCGTGGCCAGAAAATAATGCTGGATGCTGATCTTGCGGAGCTTTATCAGGTAAGTACAAAACGTTTAAATGAACAGGTCAGACGAAATATAAACAGGTTTCCTCCAGATTTTATGTTTAAACTTACTAATAAAGAATATGAATATTTGAGGTCGCAAATTGCGACCTCGAAAGGCCGCGGCGGCAGGCGTTATTTGCCGCTTGTCTTTACAGAACAAGGTGTTGCAATGCTTTCAACAGTGTTGAACAGTGAGAGAGCAATACAGGTGAATATTGGAATAATGAGAGCATTTGTGAAACTGCGTGAAATCCTTGCAACTCATAAAGATCTTGCAAGCAAACTCGAAAAAATTGAAAAGAAATATGATAGTCAGTTTAAAATAGTTTTTGATGCCATTCGGCAGCTCTTACAAACACCACCTAGCCCAAAAAGAAAAATAGGTTTTGAGACAGAAGAGGAATCAGCACAATACAAAACAAAAAAGAAAAGAAATTGATGTTAGTGCTATATGCACTTTATAAGTCTTCTTAGTTGTCAAATAAATAAAAGCGCTGTTGAAACCTTCAATATTTATTCCTTGCTTTAATCCTGATACTTATATTTAGATATTTCCGCTTATCAACATTCTCAGCATAAGGGGGTATTATGCTATCCAATAATTTCTCTTCCAGACTATTAACAATCTTATTAGCAGCTCTTTCCATAACCGCAAGTGCCTATGCCGGTGGAGTGATTGAGCTTCCGCAGACAGGCGAGACAAAGTGCTACGACTCATCGGGCGCAGAGATTGCATGCGCAGGCACCGGGCAGGATGCTGATATTCAGGCAGGCGTTGCATGGCCTAGCCCAAGATTTACTGACAATGGCGATCAGACTGTCACTGACAACCTCACAGGGCTTATCTGGGTAAAGGATGCAAATATCATGACAACAAGAGACCCGGGGTTTGATGCTGATAATATCGCTGATGATGGTAAAGTAATATGGCAGCATGCCCTGAATTATGTAGCTAAATTAAATTCTGAAAGTTACCTCGGTCACAATGACTGGCGTCTCCCCAATGTTAACGAACTTAGCAGCCTTGTAAATGTTGATGAGGCGGGGATATCCACATGGCTTAATACGCAAGGTTTCAGCAATGTGCAGGCAGACTACTATTGGTCTTCTTCCATGTACTCAGGAGATACATACAGCGGGTGGGGAGTCGCTATGGACTATGGTCAGGTCAAATACCGCGGCAAGGCTTTCACTTACAATGTTTGGCCGGTCAGGTCATCCGGTCCTTCGGTTATTTCCCTTCCGCAGACAGGGCAGACAAAGTGCAATGACGAATCAGGCACAGAGATTCCCTGCGCAGGCACGGGACAGGACGGAGACATTCAGGCAGGCGTTGCATGGCCTAGCTCAAGATTTACTGACAATGGCGATCAAACTGTCACGGATAATCTCACAGGGCTGATATGGGCAAAGAACGCAGATATTCCAAATGATGATAAAACATGGCAGGAGGCTCTTTCTTATATTGCATCGCTTAACGGTAGTAATTATCTCGGGTTTAACGACTGGCGCCTCCCGAATGTTAATGAGCTTAGAAGCCTTGTAAATGTGGGCGAGGTGGATACATACACATGGCTCAATGCTCAGGGTTTTAGCAATGTTGAGTCCTGGTACTATTGGTCGTCTTCTACTTACGCAACCAATAAAAGCCACGCATGGTATGTCGATATGGTCCATTGCTACGCCTATGACGCCGGTAAGGGCGACCTTAACTATGTTTGGCCGGTTAGGTCTGAACAGGTTGAGCCGGCTGTTCCTTTGGTTTCGTTCTCAAGCCCGGATTCCGCAGAGCCGGGAGAAACATTGGATATCACAATAAGCGGAGCAAATTTTACAGGAGCTGAAGCTATAGGATTTGGTGAAGGGATAACAGTAATTACCTTTACTGTAATCAGTGATACAGCGATGACTGCAACTATCTCCATAGATCTTTTTGCAAATCCAGGCGCAAGAGATGTAACTGTTACAAATACAATCGGCACAGAGTCATTGCCGGCGGGATTTACTGTTACGGAATCAGCATTCACTGATACGCTTGAAATTTCGGGATCAGGTGATTCATTTAGCTCAGACGGCGGCGAAGGGGGTATAACTGTAACAGCATCTGCCGGTGTTGCATGGACAGCCCATAGCAACGACGATTGGATAACGATTATTTTCGGGGCAAGCGGTGAAGGCGACGGCGTAATCACCTACACTGTAGCAGAAAACAACACTGTTAATCCTATAACCGGAACAATAACAGTGGCAGCCACTCTAAATGGGTTTACCATTGCCAGCGTTGCAGATATAGAAGATAAGGTTTTCACGATAACTCAAAGCGGCATTACTCCTCCTATTAACCTTGCCGACCTCACAGCCAATTCAGTCACATGCCCGAATAAGATAAAAAATGGGAAGAAGCTTGCCATAAAAGCCGTGATTAAAAATGTCGGCAAGGTAACTGCGTCTGCATCTTCTGTGCAATTTTATCTGTCTGCTAATAAGGATAACAGCACAATAGATGGAGATACATTGCTGGGTAGCAAATCTGTAAGGAGCTTAAGTAAGAAACGAAGCCAGATCATTAAATACAATTGGAAGGCAAATGCCACCCACGGCACCTATTACATTAAAGTCAAATGTGACAGTGGCAATGCTATCTCTGAATCAAACGAGGACAACAATATCAAGGTATCGAAGAAGATAACTGTTAAGTAAAAAAGGGCTCTGTTCCTTATTATTTTCTTATTATTTTTTTATCAACTCCAACTTCTCTTCTCTGGAGAGCTTCTTTATCCGGTGTTCTTCCCTTGAAGCCGTAGAACGGTTACGGAACTTTTTTGAATAAACGAGTTTGACCGGTCTGCGGGCACTCGTATATTTTGCACCAAGCTTAGAGGTGTTATGTTCTTTCACCCGGCGCGACAAATCAACTGTGATCCCGGTGTATAAAGTTTTATCAGAGCATTGGAGGATATATAAATAGTACATAATAAATGATTCAATAAAAAACGGGCGCTGTCCCTATTTCTCAAAAGCACCGATGTCGTATTTTCCATTTTGGGGACGGGTATTACCGTCAAAATCATATTCCGGAGCATCTACAGAAGAGCCTTTATCAATTGCCGGTGATGTATCCTTCAAATGGAAATTACCTTTGGCAGGGTTTATAAAAAGCGGATCCCCCTCTACAAAATCAATTCCAGTCACTTCGCCGTCTTCGAGGTCTGATTTGTAGCTGTAAAGCAGATTATTTTCCACTGCCGTATTTTGCACTGGAACATCGCTGGACACAGATATTTCAAATGAACGGTTTTGGCTGCAAATATTGTTTCTGATTACCACATCTTCGGCTTCAGTGTTGTCCATTGCCGCACCGCCTCCCCAATCATCTCCGTTGTTATAAAAGGTATTGTTGATAATACTGATATTTTTCATTGGATGACTGCCGCCTTCATCGCCGTTGCGTGTAATGGTAATGCCGCGATATTTATTATTATAGCTGATGTTGTTATAGAATTTTATATCTTCCAATAACCCGCCCATTTCTGATGCTGCCTGAATCCCGTCACTATTCGAAATGCCGTGGACAACATTGCCGAAAACTTCAATGCCGTAAGTGTGTTTGTCCCACGCATCAACATAAATACCTGCGGCAGGCACCTTATAAATGAGATTATTATAAACTTTCCCATTTGAAGAACCATCTTTTACGCAGATGCCTTCTTTGTCTGCTTTTGTATTAGTATGATGGACTTTATTGTTTTTGATTTCAAATGTGTCCGTGCCTGCCACACTGATTGATTCCTGTTGCCCGCCTTTACAGGCTTTGTTAATTTCATTTCCGGTTAAAGTCATGTTCTGGCAATTCCATACTCCGATACCGGAGGACTGAGTGTTCCCGACATAATTATTGCTGATAATGATATTGTCTGAATCACTCAACAGAATCCCATTGCTGCCGGCATTGGTTAAAGCGTTGACAACTCTCAGGCGGTTCACTTTTATGTAACTTTTCCCGCTTATCTCAAACAAACCAAAAAGATCTCCATATTCCCCTGTTGGCGGCAAATTCACATTCTTTCCGTCAATAGTCACCTTTTCACCTTTATAAGAGGAGTAAACTATGAATTTACCTGACTCGCCGGAATTCTTTGGCACGACCCTTTCTTTATATATTCCTTTCCTGATATAAAGCGTGTCTCCGGCAGTGAGTTTGTCAGCGGCATGCTGTATTGTTTTCCATGGCTTTTTGAAGGTTCCGGTGTTGGAATCTTTCCCGCTCTTTGAGATATAATAAACTTTTCCGTTTGCACTTTGTCTGTCATCTGATGCGGCTCCCTGATTACAACAAATGATAATACCAGCTATAACCAAAACAGAGATAAAGAGAATATGTTTTTTAACTTTAAATACTTTCATGCGGAATTCCCCCCACGACAAAAGTTTCTGCATTTACTATCTAAAAAAATATATGTAATTTATTAATATGCAAGCATTAACAATTCTTCTAAGAGGTAGATCCCATATATATTGTTAATTATTGACTCGAATAAGACCGTGCATAAATTGATATTAGAAAAATGGCTCTGTGTTTCAAATTTGTTTAAATGTCTGGGAAGAAGGGGGAGTTATGAAAAGAAATAAAGCGGTCTGCAGCGTAGTTTTTTTTATTCTTATCTTTACTGCATTTTCAAACATCAAGACACACGCCGAGATTTTTGATTTTGTCATGGGTAAAGACAAATATACAGTCCCCAAAGTCTCGCTTCCTAAAAAGGGAAAGGCATTTACAGACAAGAATTTCCATACAACGATTGTCCGGATTACAAAGAAGAGTACAGATAAGTATTCAGGTCCGGGAATAGAAAATGAATATGCAAGAACAGCTCCTGAGAACAGCGACGGCACTCTCCTTGTTTTGCGAGGTAATGACGGAGTATGGTATCTTTACGATTTGACTACCTATAAGAAAATAAAAAAAATCAATGCATTCAACGAGGGGGGAGAAGAACCTGAACCGAGATGGGACCCTGCGGAGCCGAATATATTTTATTATCTCTCAAATATGGAGCTTAGAAGCTACAATACAGAAACAGATGCTTCAACGCTTATTCATGATTTTAAAAATGAATTTCCGTCAGGTGCATTTATCACAACGAAAACCGAAGGAGACTCGTCTTCAGACAGAAGATTCTGGTCATTTATGGTAGAGAACGAAGAATACAATCTCCTGTCAGTCATTGTCTATGACAGGACCGAAGACAAGATAGTAGGAGAGAAGAGCTCGGGGTTCGACGATGGGATAGACTGGGTGAGTATGGATATGTCAGGTGAGCACTGCCTGATTGGTTATGATTACGTAAGTTATATCCACGTTTTTTCACGGGATTTTTCATCGAGCATAAAACTTCCTGACGGTTCAAATGCCCATGGAGATCTGGCATTGACCGCAGAAGGAAAGGATGTATTTGTCTATCAAAACAATGCCACTGACTATATTTCAATGGCAGACCTTGAAACCGGCGCCGAGACACAACTTGTCTTCATTCCTTTTAATATAAATCCTGATATAGGTCTCCATTTTTCAGGCAATTGCAGTACAACTCCGGGATGGATATTGGTTTCTACCTGCGGTTCTCAAAATCCGCCTTCTAAAAAGAAGCATTCGTGGATGGATACACAGCTTTTCATGGTAGAACTGAAAGCAGATCCCAGAATCTGGAGGATCGCCCATACTCACTCATATCTTGCAAAAAAATTCACCAATAAACAAAACTACTTTGCTGAAGCGTTTGCCGCAATAAACACCAGCGGCACGAAGATATATTTTGGCTCCAACTGGGGGATATTTACTTCCAGATATTACACTGACGTCTATCAGGTCAGTTTGCCTGAAAACTGGCTGGGGAATATGCCGCTAGCAGAATAAAAAAACGGGCGCTGTCCCTATTTTTTGTCCCTATTTTTTAAAAGGGAGAGCTTTCTGGTCCTGAAGATGAGTGCACTCGCGGCAATACTTATTGCTGGCTACGAAGTATTTGGCGCACAGCAAGAACTTATTATATCTCGGGCAATTTACCATGCCAGAGAGACCCTCAGTCTTTCTTTTTACTCTCATTCCGTCTGGTCCTTATAAAAATAAAGAATCTCACCATAACTGTGAGATTCTGTTTCCAGAAACAAAAATTGCCGAGAGCCGGAATCGAACCGGCACGGAGCTAGGCCCCGAGGGATTTTAAGTCCCTTGCGTCTACCATTTCCGCCATCCCGGCATCATTGCTGAAAAACGATGATGCTTAGACCCGCTATCTAATTGGTTGAGAAGCGTTTGTCAATACATCCTTTTGAGTCCGGTATGAATTGACTTTAAAGGCTTTAAATGCTAAAGAAAAAGGCTTATAGTATTAGTAAAATCGCTTATTGCTTGAGAGGGCAATTCCAATGGGAACACAATCCAACGGAATAAAAAAGATAAAAAAAATAACATTCATCGAGCCTGCGGCTTCAGGCTGGCACATTTACAGCAGCCAGAAGATACCGAGACTGGGCCTTCCCATTCTTGGTGCGCTGATGAAAGAAAAAGGGTGTGATGTCACCATTTATGTGGAAGATATCAGTCCCATAGATTTCGATGATGCCCTGTCATCAGACCTGATAGGGATCTCATGCACTTCATCAACTGCTCCAAAGGGATATTCTATCGCAAAATATTTTGAAGACAATGGTGTACCTGTTGTCATGGGAGGATTCCACCCGACTTTCATGACTGAAGAAAGCCTTGATTACTGCTCATATGTTGTTAGAGGTGAAGGGGAAAAAGCACTGCCTGGACTAGTGGACGCAATGGAAGGAAAAAAGGCATTTGAAGAAGTTATGGGTTTGTCATTTAAAAAGGACGGGAACATAGTCCACAACCCTGACTCAGAGGTGATGAGGTGCCTCGACGAAACACCGATGCCGGATTTCAGCCTCATCAAGGGGCATGAAAAAATAGCCATCTTCCCTCTCTCCACTTCGCGCGGTTGCCCTTATAACTGCAGTTTCTGTACTGTGACAAATTTCTATGGAAATCAATACAGGTTAAACAGCATTGATAATGTCATAAGGGAATTCAAAAACATAAAAGCAGATTATGTTTTCATATGTGATGACAACTTCGCGGCAGACCGCAAAAGGACCAAGGAACTATTGAGGAGAAAAATAGAAGAAGGGATAGGCACGATGTGGGGCGCTCAGATGAGGATAGAGACAGCCGACGACACAGAGCTTCTCGAACTGATGAAACAGTCTAACTGCTCAAAAGTGTACGTCGGATTCGAGTCGGTAAATCCGGCAGCTTTAAAAGCATTCAACAAGAAGCTTGATATAACTGCTGTCAGAAGACAGATAAAGCAATTCCATAAGTACGGGATAAAAATCCATGGAATGTTCGTACTCGGTGCAGACTCTGACAACAAAGGCACTATAAAAGACACATTGAAGTTCTCAAGGAAGATGCACATCGACACTATACAGTTCATGGCACTTACACCCATACCGGGTTCAAAAGTATTTGACGATTTAAAAAATGAAGGTAGAATATTCAGCTATGACTGGAACCTCTATGACGGTAACCATGTAGTATTCAGGCCTGTAAGAATGTCACCCTTAGAGCTTCAGCTCGGTATTCTCAAAGCCACGAAGCACTTTTATTCATACTGGAGCATAGTGAAACGGTTCGCAAAGTTTGATTTCTTTACCATGATAGGCAGAACACAGGGGCACAGGATATACAGAAAGTGGATGAAGGAGAACAGGATTTTCCTCAAAAGGATAAGAGAAGGAATAGCAGCACTTAACATAAAAGAATATTCCATCAGGACAAACACTGAGATTAAGAGAAAAATAAAAGGGAGGAAATCTGAACTTGGAAAAGCGTAGGGTTGTAGTCACCGGACTAGGCATAATATCTCCTATTGGCATAGGAGAAAAAGAGAACCTCGAGTCACTTGTGCAGGGAAAGAGCGGGATAAGAAGAATTACGCATTTCGATCCAACAGAGCATTCCTGCCAGATTGCGGGAGAAGTAAAGGATTTTGAAGCAACTAATTACATGGACCCGCGCGAAGCAAAGAAAATGGACAGATTCATACAGTTTGCCGTGGCAACCGCTGTAATGGCAATGAAAAGCTCAGGGCTCGTGGCGGACGATAGCTTCGCAGACAGGTTTGGAGTCATTGTAGGCTCAGGCATCGGAGGCATGCCTCTTATCGAAGCGAATCATAAAATACTCCTTGAGAAGGGACCAAGAAGGATATCGCCGTTCTTCATACCGCAGGTCATCATCAACCTTGCGGCAGGTCAGATAGCGATGATGTTCAATGCGCGCGGCGCCAATTCAAGTTTAGTCACGGCATGCGCCGCTGCAACACATTCGATCGGAGAAGCCTTCAGGACAATCCAGAGAGGTGAGACAGATGCAATGATAACAGGTGGAACTGAGGCGGTTATCACTCCTCTTGCTGTCGGTGGCTTCTGCTCCATGAAAGCCCTTTCAACGAGGAATAATGAACCGGAGAGGGCATCAAGGCCATTTGACAGGGACAGAGACGGATTCATAATGGGTGAAGGTTCAGGGATGCTCGTTCTCGAAGAACTTGAATTTGCAAAAAAGAGAGGCGCAAAGATAAGAGGAGAACTGATAGGATTCGGGCAGTCCTGCGATGCATATCATATAACCTCCCCTACTCCCGACGGGGACGGCGCTATGAGATGCCTGAATGCAACTATTAAAGATTCCGGTCTTAACCATGAAGAGATCAGTTATATTAATGCACATGGCACATCAACACCGCTAAACGACAAGATAGAAAGCATCGCAGTAAAAAGGGTTCTTGGCGAAATGGCATACAAGGTTCCCATAAGCTCGACAAAATCAATGACAGGACATCTTCTCGGAGCTGCGGGAGCAATTGAAGCGGTCTTTTCAATACTGGCAATTGAAAACAACATAATACCGCCAACCATGAATTATGAAGAAAAAGATGAAGACTGTGACCTCGACTATGTTCCGGGCAAAGTCCGCGAGGCTAAGCTTAATGCCGTCATATCCAATTCTTTTGGTTTTGGCGGGACAAATGCATGTCTTGCATTCAAGAAATTCGAAGGTTGAGTTTCTCAGCATACGCAATCTCATTTATTATTTTTTTTATGACAGGTTATTTTTAGGGATAACCCAAAAGGAGGAACGAACTTGCTGATCGAAAAGAAATTCGAAGATTACAATAAAGAGCTCATAGAGAAAGAAGCCATAGCTGAAGCGGGCGGCGGAGAAGCAAGGGTCGCAGTCCAGCATAAAAATGAAAAGCTGACTGCGAGAGAGCGCCTTGATATCCTCTTCGATAAAAACTCCTTTGAAGAGATAGATAAATTCGTAACCCATAAGTGCACCAACTTCGGGATGGAAAAGCAGAAATTCTACGGAGACGGCGTAATAACCGGATACGGAACCATTAACGGAAGAACCGCTTATGCCTATGCACAGGACTTCACCGTGCTCGGCGGTTCGCTCAGCGAGGCATGCGGCAGAAAAATTGCAAAGATACAGGACCTTGCCATGAAAGTGGGATGCCCTATCATCGGACTTAATGATTCGGGCGGAGCGAGGATACAGGAGGGAGTGGAAAGTCTTGGCGGTTATGCTGAGATATTCCTGCGCAATGTTCTTGCATCAGGAGTAATCCCACAGATCGGTGCGATAATGGGACCCTGTGCCGGAGGCGCTGTTTACTCTCCTGCAATAAATGATTTCATCTTCATGGTACGCGACACAAGCTACATGTTTGTCACAGGTCCTGATGTCATAAAGTCGGTAACTCATGAAGATGTCACCATGGAGGCGCTTGGCGGCACAATGACGCACAACGAAGAGAGCGGAGTCGCTCATTTCGCTACCAGCAATGACAAGGACTGCCTTCTCAACATAAGAGAGCTCTTAAGCTTTCTTCCGCAAAACAACATGGATG
Source organism: Candidatus Schekmanbacteria bacterium (assembly GCA_016219965.1). Taxonomy (NCBI): domain Bacteria; phylum Candidatus Schekmaniibacteriota; species Candidatus Schekmanbacteria bacterium. The sequence goes on along the minus strand of JACRJM010000015.1, from coordinate 153,623 downwards.
AACCCCGCATGGTTCAGACAACTGACAACCCGAGGAGAGAGACATCAAAGATCGAGGAAATCATCCCTGTAAATCCCAACAAGCCCTACGATGTAAAGGAAGTAATCGCTGAGATATTCGATGAGAATTATTTCTTCGAAGTCCACGAATTTTATGCGCCAAACATAGTTGTGGGATTTGCAAGGCTTAACGGCAAGACAGTGGGAATCGTTGCAAACCAGCCCGCAGTCCTTGCAGGATGCCTTGATATAAACGCATCATCCAAGGGTGCAAGGTTCATAAGATTCTGCGATGCATTCAATATTCCAATCATAACACTTCAGGACGTTCCCGGATTTCTCCCCGGAGTTGATCAGGAAAAAAAGGGGATAATAAGGCACGGCGCAAAACTCCTTTATGCTTATGCAGAGGCGACCGTGCCGAAGGTCACAATAATTACCAGGAAATCATACGGCGGCGCATACTGCGTAATGTCGAGCAAGCATGTAAGAGGCGATATCAATTACGCATATCCTATTGCAGAGATAGCTGTCATGGGGCCTGAGGGAGCTGTTAATATTATCTTCCGTAAGGAGCTGGCACAGTCCAAAGACCCTGATGCCTTAAGAAAAGAGCTTGTCGCGGAATACAAGACAAAGTTCGCAAATCCTTACATTGCGGCGGAACGCGGGATAATAGACCAGGTAATCAAGCCCGCTGATTCGAGGAAAAAACTTATTAAAGCGCTGGAGATGCTTCACAACAAGACCGACCGGAATCCGTCAAAGAAGCATGGGAACATACCGCTTTAATACAGCGCTGTAAATAATTATGAGTCAGTTAAAACGATCAAAGTTTGAAAATTTCACATCATACCTGTGGGTCATAAGCACAGTTTCGTTGACGTGGTTCTTCTTTACTTTCCTCAGCAGGACAAAAGTCTACGGGAGGGAGAATGTCCCGATGAAGACAAACCTGCTCCTTCTTCCCAATCACCTTACAATGATAGACAATTTTCTCATAGGGCCTAAGATTTTTTATCCTCATGTAATTTTCAAACCGCATCTCATTCCATGGAACCCCGCCGCTGCGGAGAACTTCTTCAACAGCCCCGTGCTTGCGTGGATGTCGTCGAAGTGGAAGGCAGTACCTGTAAAACGCGGCAGAAAAGACATTGAGGCAATACATACCATTATCAACCTTCTCCGCGAAGGGACTGTGATAAACTTCCCTGAAGGGACAAGGAGCAGGAACGGAAAGCTCGGCAAAGGAAGACCTGGGATAGGAAAGATCATTTACGAGGCAAAGCCAACTGCGATACCTGTCCGCACTTTTGGTATGGACAAGGTGCTTCCAATAGGAGCCTATGTCCCGAGGATGTTTAAGAAAATCGAGCTCTACTACGGAAAGCCCATAGATTTTTCCGACCTCTATGCACTTCCCGATGAAAAGGAGACATGGCTAAGAATCGTTGACCGCGTAATGGAATCAATTGAAGCATTGGGACCGCAGCAGGGAGAAAAAGAAAAGTAACCACCGTTAATCAAACAATCTGCTTTGGATTCTAAATTTCATGGTTTCATAGTCGTATTAATAAGGATGGAAATATATCCCTTATTATAGTTTGCGGTAACCAAATCCAGATAGCCGTCACCATTTAAATCTCCAGCAGCTCCAGTAATAGGGTCGCCTCCAAAAGTATAGGGACCAGAAAAGGTCAGATCATTATTTCCTTTTAGTATTGAGAAATTCTCCATGTTAACAGCCAAATCTTGCTTGCCGTCATTATCAAAATCTCCTGATGTAATTAGCCTTGCATCTTCATACTCGTAATGAAATTCAGTTTGGAATTTTCCCTTCCCATTACCCAAAAAGAAAGCCAGAAAAAAGTGACTCCCGCTCGCTTCTACAGATTCAACCAAATCTAATTTATTGTCATTATTAAAGTCTCCTTTCACCAACTGGACTTGAATTGCACCGATGTAGCCAAAACCAAAGCTTTCTTTCTTTTGAAATTCTTTATTTCCCTTTCCAAGGAGAGTGAATATCGAATCCCCATTATAGGCGCTACAAGCTATATCTTCGTTCCCATCATTATTAAAATCGCCAACAACAACGGACTCAGGATATTTGCCTGTTTCTATGGTTTTCTTTAAAAAAGATTGTTGTTTTTTCTTCCCAAAATAGATTGCTAAATTACCTTTTATATGTCCCACTTCAGTTAATCCTTGGTTTGCCACAACTATATCATCCACTTTATCATTATTGAAATCTCCAGTTGCCAGTGACACAGAATCATAACCTGGTCTGAATTGTTTTGGCTTTTCGTTAAATTTTCCTTTTTTTATCCCATAGAAAATTGATAGATATCCTTTAATCTCTTCCGGATCTCCCGGGATGAGAAAAGCAATATCTTTTCTTTTATCTCCATTAAAGTCGCCAAAAGCAATTGATGAAGGGTCCCCGTTGCCTGCTTTAAGCGTCGTGAAAAACTCAAAATCTCCATTGCCTGTATTCTTAAACAATGCCACATTACCTGAACCACCTGCCGCAATATCTAAATCATTATCACCATCAAAATCAGATAATGCTACTGCAAAAGGTTCTCCGGTTTTTAAGAAAACATCAATGCTCTTTGTATCGAACGTAATAGGGAAAGAGGACTTCTCAACTATCTCTATTGCATTGGTAATAACTTTAGTTTCCCCTTCCGCTAAAGATGATAGAGTCATGTCCCTATATCCTAGTGTAGCAGTGTCAGAAATAACAATAGATGCCTTTATTGTTCCTCCAAATCCAAACGGGGAATCTGGTCCAATAGAACTGATGGTGATTCCCTCTCCTAGATCTACCTGTACATCATCAGGGAAATCACCTGGTCCAGAGCTATAAATTAAAACTTCCGTCATCTGACCAGGATAAAGTTTTGAGGGTGACATTTGTCCATCTTCAGGAAATACAGCTTCTGCCTGCGAACAAAAAGCTGTAAAAAATAAAAAAAATATTATTACTTGTTTTTTAAAAAATTCGTTCATGGCTTTATAATAAACAGTTTTAATCTGTTATATATGCAAAATATATTCCATATTTAGGCAACAGTGCAAACTGTTTGATATTATTGATATCAGGAGTACAAGAGAATATCTATTATTTGAATTAATTGTTCAGTTTTCCGACACTGTTTGTCACATCTGGTTAGTTAAGCAGATGTGCCTTTACAGAATAAGGACAACCGTAGGGACTGTTCCCCGAACAGTCCGTCTGATGTTTGCTTTTTAGTCCGTTCGGGGAACGGACACTACAGTTTAAAGATGGATGAAAGAAGGCACATGGTTAATTCTTTTGAGCAAGCAAAAGAATTAACAGAAAAATAGTAAGATTATAATTTACCTAATTAACCAGATTCGCCTTCACCGAATAGGGAACGCCGTTTTTATAATTCTTCTTCCCCTTGTTCAGCACTGATATGGCGAGATAGACATCATCATAGGTTGAACCGAAGGAAGGTATCTTTATGGTTCCGTCATTTGAACTGTTAAGCTTGATGGTTGCAACTTCTGAACCACCGGCTGACTTTATTTTCAGCACTTTAACTCCCCAGACAACTTTACTCCCCTGATAGTTCGTTGGACCATTAAAAGTTATCTTCAATGTGGTCCCGATGCCATTAACGAACCTGATGTAGTTTGCTCCGAGATATGAAGGAGGGTGAGGTGTTGAGGATGAAGAAGAAACGCTCTTCTTATAAGACGATACCGATTCAAAATCAGCAGTTGATGTAAGAGCAACAGTATTCCAGTTTTCTCCGTCAGGCGCATAGTTGGTTGTAAAATCAAGGTTCTTGACAGAAAAATTCTTAAAAGCCGACTTCAGGTTGCTGCCATTGTTTTTAAGATAGGCATCAACAGCATTAATCGCTGTCTTCGTGCTGCACAATTCCCATACATCCTTAAACATATTGTCGCCGGAGTAGTTTATGGAAAGGTATTTTGCCCACACCACATCTCCGTATTGATGAACACTGCTATTGCCAAAGAATGTGAGATATATTTCCGGTTCGGACGTCCAGCCTAAGCCGCTGTCGCAGTCACCATTAATATAATTATAATAGTCATTCACATAACTATAAACCTCGTCCTCCATCCAGACTGCGCTCGCCTCCTGCCACCATCCATCCTCATTCCTGTCATAGGCAAACTGTACTGCATGTGAGAACTCATGCGCTGCCGTAACCTTCATAGCTCCGATTTGAAAGCCGTCCGGATCATCATTGCAGCTATAGGGCATATTATTATTCACGACTATATATGCCATATTATTTGAATAGGTATCCGTATAGGCAAAATAACCGCCTTCAAGCTGCAGGTAGTCTGCATAAGTTGACCCGGCAGTATTTGCTATGTAAATGTCCATTAAATAAGTTGAAGTTTTCAGAGGTTGTTTAAGACCAAGTCCCTCGACTTGCTTGGCCCATGAAGCCTCAAAATACTCTCCCCATTGCTCAACAAGATCAGGCACATCATTGGCATTTTCATCAGTAGGAGGTATCCCTGTACCATTATTTTCATTGTAAGGCTCATCACCCCAAAGAATGACAAAGTTTGTAGTCGTATATGTATTAGAGAGCCCGAATTTGTTATAAATTGTTTTTGCATCAGCAGTTATTTTTGCAGAAGATTTTTTGAGACTGTAGGGCTGATCCATAAAAATATATTTTTTAACTTCCGCTTGTCCCTCGGGGCTTAAGTTATTATACTCTTTTCTAATCTCAGAAATTATCGATGTTCCGCACTCTCCGCGTTTCCCGGTTCCGGCTTTAGTCATAGCCATAGGCTTAGGCTGCGCGTTATTCACACCCTTCAGCGCATGAAGCTGTTCAATAAGATATTCCTCCCTGCCTGCAGAATAGGAGATTGAAGTAAGAACCAAAAAAAACATCAGAAAAAAAACTGCCGCTGTTTTAAGATTTATTTTAGACATCATTCCTTGTCCCTTTTTATCCTTGTAACATCGCCTCTCTGAAGCTTAACAAGGGCAGATGTCTGGCTGTTTCGCCATTTTTTAAATTCCTCGCCAAACTGAGTCATAACATTCTTTACCATTTCATCCATTTCTTTCTGCATCTCTTCCATCTGCTCGCGCATCCTTATGATTATCTCGACACCGGCAAGATTAACTCCAAGCTCATGTGTGAGCGTCTGTATTGTTTCAATTTTTTTGATGTGCGCGTCTGTATAAACCCTTGTATTCCCTCCGGTCCTGAGAGGAGTTACAAGCCCTTCCCTTTCATAGAGGCGCAGGGTCTGCGGATGTATTTTGCAGATGCTCGCAACTGTGCCAATGGAATAATACCCCTTTTTCTTTGGCATAAGACATTTCCTCTTTATTTCTTTTTAATTAACTCTTTGTACCTATAATTTCAAGTTTACATCAGTATAATCGCGAGGTCGAGAGGTATTTAAACGCAAATAGATATTGATTATTTATGAATCAGATTGTTAATATTAAATAATGTATTGTCCAAAGTGCGGCGCTGAATTTATAGAAGGGATAACAGTTTGCGATGACTGCAATGTATCGCTTGTCCCTGAGCCGCCATCTCCAATCGAAAACGAGTTTATAGAGTTTGAGGAAATACTTGAGACATCAAATCCCGGCGACATTGCCATCATCAAGTCTATATTAGGAGGCTCTGATATTGATTTTTATTTCAATGGCGATTTTTCCATGGATATCCTCTATCATGCCATTCCTGCAAAGCTTATGGTAAGCAAAGACCAGGTTGAAGAAGCAGTGGAATTACTGAAAGACCTGAATATCAATTTTCCCGTGAAATATTAAGAATGCCGGCAAGTCTAAGCAAGACAATAATGGGCGCTGTCCCTATTTTTTCCCGCTACCACTGCACAATCTTTGAAATCTCGGCAAGGCGGATTGTGAAATTGGGGAATATGCCTATTATCATTATTCCTGCAGCGCAGAAGAAAATTACGGCGAGTAACTGCGGTGAGAATCGGTTTGCTGACCAATCTTCCTCGGGCTCACGCATATACATGGCAACAATTACGCGGAAATAGTAGAAGACGGATATGACACTGTTTATAACTCCAATCACTGCAAGCCAGATAAATCCAGATTTTATAACAGATGAGAAGATATAAAGCTTCCCGACAAAACCGGCAGTAGGTGGAATCCCCGAAAGTGAAATCATGAATATTGTCATAGATGCAGCAAGGAGTGGATATTTAGCTCCGACGCCTGCAAGGTTGGATATATTCAAAGCCTCTTTCTCTTTGCTGCTCAATGCCACGATAACTGCAAAGGCACCGATATTCATGAGCGTGTAAGCAAGAAGATAGAAAAGCACGCCCGGCACCATGAATTCATTATACGAAACCATTGCGAGAAGAATATAACCGGCATGGGCAATGCTTGAATATGCCAGCATCCTCTTGATGTTTGTCTGGGCAAGGGCGATGACATTCCCCACAGTCATGGTAAGCGCGCAGACCACCCAGAATATCTCGGTCATGTTCCCGAACATCATCGGGAATGCTGTCTGCACAACGCGTAAAAGCGCTGCAAAACCTGCGGCCTTGCCTGCCGCCGCCATGAAAGCAGTAACAGTTGTAGGCGCACCCTGATAAACATCTGGCACCCACATGTGAAATGGGACAGCGGCAATCTTGAATGAGAGACCTATGAGGAAAACTGCGGCGCCGACATAAATCATCGTATCATGTCCGCCTGAACGGGAAACAGCTACAGCAACATCGCTAAAATTGGTGCTTCCGGTATAACCGTAAATAAGAGCAATGCCGTAAAGCAAAAATGCTGACGAGAAAGCCCCCATGAGAAAATACTTCAGAGACGATTCATTGGAAAGATGATTGCTCCTCTCGAACCCGCATAAGATATAAAAAGCTATGGACATTATCTCAATGGCTATAAACAGGATAAGGAAATCTGCTGCGCTTGATATGAAACACATCCCTGCTGTCGAAAAGAGCACGAGCGCATAATATTCGCCATGACCAAAATCTACGTCCCTTAAATAAACAGATGAAATCATGACAGTAAGACCGGCACCCAGCAGAAAGACCATCTTGCAGAAGAATGAAAAGTTGTCAACAACCAGCATATTGCTGAAAGCAGAGATACTATGACCCCAGAGCGAGGCTGAAAGCCTGAATGCCGTAACGATGCTTATAATGCTTACAAAAGCAAGAAATGATTTGCTCATACGCTCTGAAACTGAATCGAGGAGGAGCACAATCATGGCTGCAACGCAAAGCACTATCTCGACCGAGACTGCCTGCAGGTTCAAATTCAATGATGTTGGATCTATCATTTCACTTCACCTTCTGAAACTGGGTTTTCGTTGAGTTCTTTGACTTCCTTGAATTCGGCGATAACTGCCGCCTGCACCGCATCCTTCTTTTCAGGAGCGGAAGTCAAATTTCCTGCATAAGTCACTCCGGCATTCTCCACGCCAGATTTTTTGTCAACAAACTGGTACTGCATCTTTACCCTGCTTACGAGACTGCTGACAGACACATGCATCTTGTCCATGAACGGTTTTGGATAAACCCCGATCATGATTATGAAAAAAACAACAGGCAGAAGAACTGCAATCTCCCTGCCATTGATGTCTTTCAGCTCTTTGTTTTTCTCATTTGTAATTGTTCCGAACATCACGCGCTGGAACATCCATAGCATATAGACCGCGGCAAGGATTATCCCTGTTGCCGCAAAGACCGCATAAATGCGGTTTGCCTGGAATGTGCCAAGGAGTATGAGGAATTCCCCAACAAACCCGTTGAGCCCCGGCAGTCCTATTGATGAAAGAGTGACTATCATGAAAAAGATTGCAAAAATAGGAATCTGTTTTGACAGACCGCCAAACTCTGAAATAAGCCTTGTATGTCTCCGCTCATAAATCATACCAACTAAAAGGAAGAGCGCTCCGGTGCTCAAGCCGTGGTTTATCATCTGGATTATACTCCCTTCGATCCCCTGTTGGTTAAGCGCAAACATCCCAAGCATGACAAATCCCAGATGGCTCACACTTGAGTATGCGACAAGCTTTTTAATATCTGCCTGCACCATTGAGACAAGTGCGCCGTAGATGATCCCTATGATTGCGAGGACTGAAACAAGGGGCATATATTTATATGTTGCTGCCGGAAACATGGGGATGCAGAACCGCAGAAAACCGTATGTCCCCATCTTTAGGAGTACGCCTGCAAGGATAACACTGCCGCCGGTTGGAGCCTCGACATGCGCATCAGGCAACCATGTATGGAACGGAAACAATGGAACCTTGATGGCAAAAGCAATCGCGAAAGCAAGGAAGAGCAGAGACTGGACATCAACCGGTATGTTAAGCTTGTAAAAATCAAAAAGGCTGAAGCTGTAAACCCCCGCCTGCTTATAGTTCATGAAATACATATAAAGAATGGCAATAAGCATGAGCACGCTTCCTGCCATTGTGAAGAGAACGAACTTGATAGCCGCATAGATTCGTCTTGTCCCTCCCCATATTCCGATCAGGAGATACATCGGGATAAGCATGACTTCCCAGAAAACATAGAAAAGGAACATGTCGGTTGCGCAGAACACTCCTATCATCCCTACTTCCAAAAGAAGCATTGATATCATGTATTCCTTCACCCTCTCTTCAATGGCGCTCCACGAGGAAAGTATCACGATGGGAGTAAGGAATGTCGTAAGCATTAAAAGTAATATGCTTATGCCGTCAATCCCGACAGAATAATTTATTCCAAGACTTGATATCCACGGTATATTCTCTGTGAACTGGAAATCAGGCGTGTCATTGCTGAAGCCATTATAAATCCTCAATGACAGTACGAAATCCATGATAGCAGTCACAAGGGCAAACATCCTTATTGCACCTTTGCTTTCCCTTCCGGTAAGCATGATGAAAAAGACCCCTATGAGCGGTAAGAATATTATAACTGATAACAAATCAACATCTCCTCTAACAGGACATCAGGGATAAACCCTCACCTGTTTTATGAAATAAAAAAGTATCCTATAAAAATAACAGCTCCAATCAATATTCCAACGACATAGCTCTGAGCCCTGCCGTTCTGCAATGTCCTAAGGCTCAATGCGCTGTTCTCAAAGAATGTGCCTATGCCGTTTGCAAGTCCGTCAATAACTTTGGCATCGAAGAACTCCCAGAGAAAAATTGACCCCTTCTTTATTGGGGTGACAATGAGAGCATCGTAGATCTCATCAACATAATATTTATTGAGAAGCATATTGTATATTGGCGAAAAACTCTGCGAAAGTTTCTCCGGTATATTCTTGCTCTTAAGATAAAATATGTATGCGAGTAAAATTCCAAATAACGCTATAACAACTGAGACGATCATCATTGTCATCTCAAGCCCGCCTGATGCGGCTGAATGTGCCACCGCTGCCTCAGCTCCTCGTTCTATTGTACTGGCTAATGCGCCTTCTGCTTCACCTATAGTTTCTACGGCTTCCGATTTTTCAGAAACGGCAAACACAGGCTCAAGGAATTTCTCTATCCTGTTTTCTCCGCCAAGTATATGCGGGACCCCTACATAACCTCCTATTACCGAAAGCACGGCTAGTATGGAAAGAGGGATTGTCATTGATTTAGGTGATTCATGCAAATGCTCTGCCGCATGATGGTCAACCCTCGACTCTCCGCAGAATGTGAGGAAAACGAGCCTGAACATATAGAAGGCAGTCATGCCTGCCGCCGCGGCTCCAACAAGCCAGAGAAGCGGACTGCCATGCTCTGATGAGAACGCCTTCCAGAGTATTTCGTCCTTGCTGAAGAACCCGGACAATCCGGGGATTCCTGCGATTGCCAATGTCCCTGCAAGGAATGTTATGAATGTAACCGGCATTTTTTTCCGCAAAGCCCCCATCTTTCTTATATCCTGCTCTCCCCCCATGCCGTGGATTACGCTTCCTGAGCCTAAGAAGAGGAGAGCCTTGAAGAACGCATGTGTCATAAGATGGAATATTGCCGCCGCAAATGCGCCGACGCCGCAGGCAAGGAACATATATCCAAGCTGGCTTACCGTGGAATAGGCAAGCACTCGTTTTATGTCATTCTGCACTAAACCTATTGATGCGGCGAATATCGCCGTAAGAGCGCCAATCACTGCAACTACGAACATAGTTTCAGGAGCAAGCATGTAAAGCGCACTGCACCTTGATACCATATAAACTCCGGCAGTTACCATTGTTGCCGCATGAATGAGAGCAGATACCGGGGTCGGACCTTCCATTGCATCCGGAAGCCATACATACAATGGAATCTGCGCTGATTTCCCGGTTGCTCCAATAAAAAGAAGCGCGGTTATCCATATTATAACGCTGTTGCCGGCAGTGAAATTTGAATTCGCCTGTTTGAACACATCATGGAAATCTATTGTCTGGAAAGTAACGAATATAAGCATTATGCCAAGTATGAATCCGAAGTCGCCAATCCTGTTGACTATGAATGCCTTCTTTCCTGCATCGGAAGCGCTCTTCTTCTCAAACCAGAATCCAATCAATAGATAAGAGCAAAGACCGACCGCCTCCCATCCAACGAACATGATGAGGAAATTATTTCCAAGCACAAGCATAAGCATGGAGAATGTGAAGAGATTGAGATATGCAAAATATCTGTAGTAGCTGGGGTCTTCATGCATGTAGCCGGTTGAGTAGATGTGTATGAGGAATCCTACGCCCGTAACAACAAGGAGCATTATCGCAGAAAGCGGGTCAACCTGAAATCCCATCTCCGCCCTGAATGAGCCGGAGCTTATCCATGTGTAGATGACCTTTTCGAAAATCCTTCCTTCAGCAGGCATTGAAAGGAGTTCGAAGAATGAGATCACAGATACGAGAAATGAAGCCCCCACAGCCGAGCAGGCAACAAGACCTATAAAGCCCTTCCCCGCATTCTTCCCGAAAAGCCCGTTTATGGCAAATCCTAAGAGAGGAAAAAGAGGGACAAGCCAGATATATTCAAGCATCAGAATATTTTCCTCACCATTTCATCAGGTTGATTTCATCCACGTTCACAGTGGACTTGTTTCTGAAAATAAGCACTATTATCGCAAGCCCTACAACGACCTCGGCGGCAGCAACGGTCATGACAAAAAACACAAAGACCTGCCCGGAGAGATTGTTAAGATATTTAGAAAAGGCAACAAATAAAAGGTTTACTGAATTAAGCATTAGCTCTATGGACATGAAGATAATTAGAGCATTCCTTCTTATTACAACCCCTACTGCTCCTATTATAAAAAGAAGCCCTGAAAGCACGAGATAATGGTTAAGTGTTATTATCATTGTTTACCTCCTCCTCGAAAGCAGGACTGCACCGATTATGGCAACCATGAGCAGGACTGAAGTAAGCTCAAATGGAAGAAGATATGTTGTAAAAAGAAGCCTTCCGATTGCCGCAGTATTCCCCCCCGGTCCTGAATATGCCTCAGCAAACGCACCGGAAGCAGAAGGGATATGTATATTCTGTGAAATAGTATAAATCTCTGCCAGTAGAACACATACAATGGCTATCCCCAGAATTTTTATACTCTTCTGTGTGCTGAAGAAGAATTCATCCTTTCTGAGGTCAAGGAGCATGACAACAAAAAGGAAAAGCACCATTATGGCGCCGGCATAAACGAGTATCTGGATTATAGCGAGAAAATGCGCGCTTAATGCCGCATATAAACCTGCTATGGACATAAATGTTATTATAAGTGCAAATACGCTTGCCACCGGGTTTTTCTTGGTCACGACCATCACTGCGGAAATCACAGCGGCAGTGGCAAAGACATAGAACATCACCATTTCAAGCATCAGATTACATCCCACATAATAAGTGCACCGGTAATTAAAATATTAAGGAGCGCCACCGGCACAAGCACTTTCCAGCCGAAAGCCATAAGCTGGTCATACCTGAACCTCGGGAACGTCCATCTCACCCAAATGAAGAAAAACAGAAAACAGATGACCTTTATTACAAACCAGATGATAGGAATGAACCAGAGTTTGTCTATTATAGGAAGATTAAGCCAGCCTCCTATCGGAAGCCCCTGCCAGCCGCCGAAATAAAGAGATACCATGAGAGCCGATGCCGTTATCATGTTTGCATACTCTGCCATAAAGAACATGGCAAATTTCATGCTGCTGTACTCGGTGTGGTATCCTGCAACCAGCTCGGAATCAGCCTCGGGAAGGTCAAATGGGAGCCTGTTTGTTTCTGCAAAGCTTGCGATGAGAAAAACTATAAAGCCGATTATCTGCGGGAAAATATACCAGTACTTCCCTTGTTTTTCGACGATTTCTGCAAGATCAAGGCTTCCCCCCATCATCACTACGCCCACGACTGCAAGCCCCATGGCAAGCTCATAGCTTATCATCTGTGCAGATGAGCGAAGACCGCCCATCAGGGAGAACTTGTTGTTTGATGCCCAGCCTCCGAGCACTATGCCATAAACGCCAAGCGATGCTATCGCTATGATGTAGAGCACTCCTACGTTTAGCTCTGCGATCTGGAGAGCAACCGGAGTCTTTAGCAGTCCGCCGAATGTGGTCGGAGAGCCGAAGGGGATTACGGCAAATGTGATAAGGGCAGGCGATATTGCTATCATTGGAGCAAGAACATAGAAAAACTTATTTGCATTAATGGGGATTATATCCTCTTTCATTATGAACTTGATTCCATCGGCTGCCGGCTGGAAAAGCCCCCATGGACCGACCCTGTTCGGGCCAAGCCTTCTCTGTATGAAGGCGCAGACTTTTCTTTCAGCAAGCGAGAGTATGGCAACAGTTGTCATGGTAAGAGCGAAAACAACGAGTATCTCTATTACCTTTATGACAAGAGTATTTGAGAGGATTTCCGCTATGCTTAGATTAAACATTCGTTAATATCTCCGTAACATCAACATCTCCGTCTGTCATCTCCACTATCATCTACTTCAGGCCCGCAAGGATTTCTTCAACCCTCGATGTATCAAGGTTCTCATAATAATCATTGTTTATCTGCATCATGGGCGCCGTACCGCAGGAACCAAGACACTCAACCGTGGCGAGTGTGAATTTCCCGTCAGGTGTGGTCTCGCCGACCTTGATGCCAAGCTTCTTTTCTATATGGTCTACTATCTCCTGCGCATTCAGTATGGAGCAGGCGATGTTGGTGCATATCTGGATAAAATATTTTCCCACAGGCTTCTGGTTGTACATTGTATAGAAGGATACGACACCCTTTACCCTGCTAACCGGAACATTCAGCAGCTTTGCAGCGCGTTCCATTGATTCGCGGGTTATCATTTTACCGTGGCCCTCCTCTTCCTGTAACAGGTGGAGCAAAGGAAGAAGGGCGGCATCGCCATTGGGATATTTTTTTACCAGCTTTTCAATTTTTTCTTCTATTTTTTCTTCTGGGCTCATTATTATTCACTCAGCCAGTCAAGGGCTTTTCTCTTCCATACATAGACAAGACCTGCAATCAAAACAAAAATGAACAGAACCATTTCGTAAAACACAAATGGACCGAACTCCTTGATCTCGCGGAGCACCACAGCCCAGGGATAGAGGAACACAGCTTCAATATCAAATATAATAAATAACATTGCAATGAGATAGAATTTAACTGAAAAACGAAGACGTGCTGAGCCTATGACCGGGGAACCGCATTCATAGGTGTCGAGTTTAGCTGTGCTGCTATTTCTTTTGCCTACGAGGTGGGAAAGCAGAATAGTTACGGCTGCAAATCCTATAGCCACAACTGCCATTATAAAAACAGGTACGTAAGTATTTAGCCCGTTATCCATCTACTTCCCGTAGTATTTCACATTAGATTGAAAGCGGAGGATATTTCTTCTTTACCCTCCGCTTTTCAGAATCTAATGCAATCTCTATATCTTTAATCTCAAACTATTTGAATAACAGTATGAGAACAACAACCAGCGCGTAAATAACGAGAGACTCAATAAGAGCCAGACCGATGATCATAGCGGTCTGAATCTTTCCTGATGCGTTTGGATTCCTTGCAATACCTTCAAGTGCTGCGCTGACACTGCGGCCCTGTCCTAAAGCTCCACCAAAAGCCGCGATAGCAATACCGATAGCGCATGCTATATAAACGTATGTCATACCGCCTGTTCCGCCGCCTGCTGGTGCTGCAGCTTCTTCAGCCATTGCAAACGGAGCAAGAAAAATTCCGGATACGATTAGAACTGCTATGGCAATCACAATCTTCTTCATCAACTTTCACCCCCTTACTAAAATGTTATTTATTTAAACTCAGCCTTTATGTTTCTTTATGTTTAATGATGCTCTTCAAGTGCCAGTGAAATATATATCATGGACAAAACTATAAATATCAGAGTCTGCACGCCTGCAACAAACAGCTCCATCGCCATCATAGGCAGCGGAACAATTAGCGGAACGAGCCCGAGGAAACTTGCAAGGACAAGATGACCGCCGAACATATTACCGAAAAGCCTGATTGAAAGTGACACAGGCCTTACAAGATGGCTTATGATTTCGATAGGCATTATTAGCGGAGTAAGTGCAGGGATTGGACCTGTGAACTGTTTTATATAGCTCATGCCATGAGCCTTTATCCCGTAGTAGTGGGTTGCAATAAAAACTACTATGGCGCATCCGCCGGTTGCATTAAGGTTCGCAGTCGGTGAATCAAAACCCGGGATGAGACCTAAGAGATTAGATGTCAATATGAAGAAGGCAAGCGTGCCCACGAGTGGAAGAAATCTTCTTGCACCATGTCCCATTATTTCTTCCATGAAATCCATGAGACCGCCAAGTATGAATTCAAAAACATTCTGCTTCCCTTTGGGTATCTTTTCAAGACGGCTTGTAACCCAGAAGGAAACTATGGTCAGCAATATTGTCACAAACACTGCAAGAAAAACATATCTATACTCTTCTGCCACATGCTCAGGTATTCCGAGCAGGTAGAAAAGATATACTGGTGCGTGTTTCATATTTCTTTACTCACCTTTTTTTATTATTGAAAACATTTCCCTGAAGCCGGCAATGATTCCAAAAATAGTAAAAATTATTGTAAATATGGGCTTAGTGCCAATCCACTTGTCAATATAATAGCCCATTCCAAGCCCTATAAACGTAGCAGCCACCAGAGTGATGCCGATGGTGCTAAGAAGCCCCATTTGACGGTACAGTTTCCCTTTTTCGTTATCCTCTTCTCCCACTGTTTACCTATCAATGAAGCCTTAAAAACTTGAAATAATTTGCTGTTCCCTTAACACATAAAAAAAATAACTGTCAAGGAAAAATGAGCCCGAAATGCGCCTAAAAAACCTTTCACAGGCATACGGTATCGGGTAGGAGGTCTGCTCGGGGAGCAGACCCTACAAATATTACGCCCAGACCCTGCATTATTTTCTGTAGGGCACGTTCCCCGAACGTGCCATTCTCTGTGGATGGTACAAATACAATCTAACGTAAGCACAACTTATGCTTTTTAACCGAATTAAGTGTACTGTCCATAGAACTGCTTTTAACCATTTCTTTTAGTCAGTTTTCCTTGACTGGCTATTCCTAGTAATTATACAACTCTGACAATAGAGTAAAATAAGTATAAAAATAAATGTTAGGCATGAAACTGTGAAGGTTGCCATGATTATGTTCAAAACTAATATAGACACACACTGCTCTAAGCTTAAGAGAGATCAAATACAAGCTGTCAACACATATCGTTGCCGCTTGGAAGCCAATCAGTCCAATTACGAAAAGTTCAACGACTTAATTTTCGAGGGCTGGGCCGCTGATATGCTCCAGTTGAATGGATTTAGAGTAACTTTTCGGGAAAGCCCTGACCTCTCCATACGACATAGTGCAGTGCAGTTTTTCGCCGAGGTGAAGCACTTTCGGACAAAAGAACAGGACCGCATTGACCAAGAAAATATGAACAGATCACGTGAGCGTCTGGTAACAATCGGTGATACATCTGCCACCGAAGGCTTACCGGCATGGGAGCAAGTCGTCGCAGTCTGCAAACGCAAGATTCCTCAATATATTGAAGACGTCCCAAATATTCTCATCATCGGTAGTAGTAGTGGTCATTGCATTGATGATGCCATCATGCCAACGGCTATTAATGTGCTTGGCGAGTGCATACAACGAGGGAACAATGAAGGGTTGATGAAACTCAATGGTCTTATGCTGCTGAGTTTTGACTATAATATCAGCCAGAAGAGGTCCGTCTATTTTTTCCCTATTCACACATCACATATCACATTTTCCCAAGAGACGCTTGACGCGTTGCATGCAATACGACAGTGGAAGGCTTTTTAATCTACAAGACAATTGTGTCAGGTTTTGAATTTTGATAGATGCTGAAGAAAACAATACCAAAGATTAACACCGACATTAGTCGGTTTAAGCTTATACCTAGCTTACGTGGCACGCTGTTAAATAGATTTGTTATAAGTACCTATTGTTATTCTATAGTTGGTCAGGAAAACAATTGGGGTTATGTCTTGCATTTTACAAGTCTTTATTTTTGGTGGGAGCAGATAGCTGCTTGATAGCATTGTCAAGCAACAATTTTGTCCATTTGGAGAAATGATACTTCTGAAATATTGGCTTTCTCTTTTGCATGTTCAACAGTCATACTGACAAGGTTGCCTTTGCTGTCCAGATCGATATAAAGGTTTCCCGATATTTCCCTTGTCTCCGCGACTGATTCATTTGAGAATTCAATAAGCGCGGTATCTGTATCCGTGAAATAGCGAATCTTCATACTTAATCCTCCTTAAAACTTCTATCAAAGAAGGCACAATGGTTGGCTTGCACGCTGACGGCTGATTTATGCGGCACTCTTTATTATTTTTTTCTTTCCCCTGACGGTTTCCACAACTTTATAACCAGAAGATTTTAAAACAGCATCCCCTTTTTTCTTTAGCTGTTGAAGCTTCTTTTGTGGGGACAGGGATTTATTTTTTTCGGTCTCAATTGCTCGAAGCAAATGGAGCTCGTACATGCCGTCATCCTTGGGAAATTCCTGACGAACCTCTTTTTTGATTTTCCCAATTATTTTTTCAGACAATCCGGAATCTTTAATAACCTTTTCAATATCAAATAAGTAACCCATTGTTTATTCTCCTTATAGCTCTGATGGAATAAAACCTTCCTCGGCCATCTTTAACCATGTCTGTTATTTCAGCTTTTCTAACAGCAGTTCCTGAATATTGTCAGCTATTTTTCTCTGATTGAGAGGCAGGAACTTTCCCAAATCTATTTTCAGCTTCTTTTGATCCATCTTTTTTATTTTATTCATTACATCATTGAAGTCTGCTTCCTTGTCATAGAATGCCATTTTCCTGTCAACCATCTTCCAGTCAATCTCTATGCCTTTTGACAGAAGGTACCAGATATCAAACAAATCTCTTCCTTTTGTCCTGCACATCAATGCTCTTATTTTTTCTGCGAGGATTTCTTCCCATGAAAGGCACTTCACAACAGGGTAAGGGCTCACAGGAAAGAGAGTTTCAAGAATAATATCTTTTTCGGTAAACGGTTTCTCTCTAAGCGAAAACTCAAGATGGATATTTAAGGGATATTTCAGGTCTTCAGTTTTATATCTTAAAAATCCGGTAAGGCTTTTCATTCCTGCCTTAACTTCTTTTAATTCTATATTGGGCACAATTAAACTAATCTTCCTGACAACATTAGGCAACATCTTTTTCATTTCATCATTAGTCTTTAAAGTCGTAAAATCAAGGTCCTCAGAAAACCTGAATGATTTAAAAAGCAGTCTCAATGCTGTCCCGCCTTTGAAATAAATCTTCAAGCTTCCCTTCTCTTCATAAAGGGCAGAGAGAAAGAGAACTTGCAGATATTCCCTGATAACTGAGAATTCATCTATTGAAAATTTCTGAGACAGTTCCTTAATTTGTTCCCTGTTAATCATAACTTTATGGAGTTAAATAAATTATGGAAAATCCTGCTCTTTATTCCCGCAGACTCTTTCTTTAATCTCTTTTTATTTACACTATCCAAAATCCATTCCTCAGGATGGATCACTGTCCTTCCATAACAGGCAAAAAAAACAATATCAATGATTGCCTTTTCGGGCGTTGCAATAACAAAGTCTTTTTCTCTTACATAGCCAGAGTAATAGTTTTGCGCCAAATGAGAATAGACAAATGCTTTCCCCTGGGAAATTATCTTCATTGCCCTCTTTGGAGTAATTGATGTCACTGAATGGGGCACCTGAAGCAATATACCATAATACGCCAGAGCTGATTCCAAAGATATGTAAGACGGCTTATAGAGAAAATTAGCTATCTCAAAATCACCGGGGATTCTGTCATTCAAACAATAGACTCCTTTCGCAATCCTATTAAGAATTCCGTCAGTTGTCAGTCTGCTGGCTTGAATGCATGCTGTATTTCCGCTTTCAATCCGTAAAAGCTTTTGTAAATCCGCGAGACTGAAAATATGTCTGCCGGATTTCTGGAGTTTCAACAGAGCTTCTACTTTTTTCATCATTCACCTATATATACAATATTATGTACAGTATTGTAAATAATATCGTATATATAGTCAACCAGTAAAAATCATTTCATATGGACAAAGTAAACAGGATAGACATAATATTTAAAAAGTTTGATGATGAAAACAAATTCAGATAAGATATAAATAGAAAGGAGGTATCGCCATGACTATAGTACAAATAAAATCCGACAAGAAAGACAATACCGTTGATATCATAAAAACTGCAATTCAGTCTGAAATAAAACGCCTTGAACTTGGACTCAGTAAGACGGAAAGGCAGATTGCGAAGTTTGAGAAGTTTTATAGAATTTCATCAGACACATTCCTTAAAAAATTCACTGCTGAAAACATGAAAAAAAAAGACATTGAATATGTTGCATGGGCAGGAGAATTAAAAATAAGGGAAAGAATTATCTGTGACATAAAACGCCTTAGGGAAATTCAGTATGTTGCTAACTGAATACCGCCGATTAATGCGCCGGAACACTTACATATGTCTGACGGCACTGTTTTGCCGGCAATCCCTCCAAAATTTAATGATGTCCTTTTAGAAATCATGGAATTCTTGATATAATCCTCTTTTTCTCTGGGGACACCTTATTTAATTATTAGAATATCAGGCGACGCAGAGGTATCCAAATACTAATGAGTGAATGTCATTCCGCACATGATGCGGAATCCAATTTTACTAATTATTTCTGGATCCCCGCTTTCGCGGGGAAGACAAAAAAATAAAAGTCTAACAAAGCAATTTGGGTCAGGTCTTGCATTTTGCAATTCAATAGAGCCTCGACTTTTTTCCGCATCTCCATATATGCAATATTATGTACAGCATTGTAAATGATAATGCATATATACTCTTCCAGTAAAAGTCGTTTCATATGGACAAAACAAAGAGGACAGGAATAATATTTAAAGAAAGTTTGATGATGAAACTAAATAAGTGCCCAATTGGGAAAGCAAATAGAGATGTCATACTACCAGAATATGAGGCCTGAGATAGTTAAATTTCTGCCTTGTGGTTATTCTAAGGTTCTTGAGATTGGATGCGGAGAAGGTAACTTCCGGCTCAATTTACAACAAGACTGCGAATATTGGGGTATAGAGCCTTGCAAGACTGTGGAAAAGTCAGCCAATATTTTAACCGGAACCTATGAAGAGGTAAGCGGTAAGCTCCCCGATGATTACTTTGATTTGATAATTTGCAATGATGTTATTGAACACATAAATGATACCCGTGAATTTCTTTTAAGCGTTAAAAAGAAAATGAAAAAAGATTCCTTTATTGTGGGGTCTGTCCCTAATGTAAGATTTATTGGTAATTTAATTGAGCTGTTGATTAAGAAAGATTGGGAATATAAGGAGGAAGGTGTTTTAGATAAGACACATATAAGATTTTTCACGAAAAAAAGTTTTCAAAGAATTGTCAAAGATTCCAGATTTATAATTGAAGAGATAGAAGGGATTAATGGATTAACAACTCAGACACTTTCAGTAAAAAGCATTGCCATAAAGACATTAACTTGTCTCTTGGGCAGGGATAGCCATTTTCTGCAATTCGGGTTTCGTATTAAATCTTAATATCAAATCCCCCTGTTTCCCCCTTTATCTTCACTCCACTTCTTATCTATTATGTTCTCACTTGCTTGCGGCGGCGTCCGTCGGTATCTGTCCGGCGATTGAAAGCCCGATGTAAACATGCATCTGCGCATAACCCAATGAACCATCCTCGAACAACTGCTTGCTTTGTTTGTAATGGTCAAGTGCCTTTTCTTTTAATTCTGAATTATGGGGTGACAATTGGGCAGGCATTTTGTTTAACATCTCTTCTAAGAGAGCAAGTGCCTCTTTTATAGCAGCAATCTTTTCTTCATGTCTGTTTTTTGTAAAATCCAGAGCCATCTGTTGGGCTTGTTTTATTTTTTCGGAAGCCTGCGTTGCAAGCTGTTCGCTCTCTGAAAAATTCTCATTTTTAAACTTATCAGAAGATTCATTAATCAAACCTTCCGCATCTTTTAATAAAAGACGCGATTGATTATGTTCTTCATAAGGAGTGATATATTTCTCTGCCACGCTTTTAAGATTTTTAGTTTCATTGATTGCGGTAAGAGCGCTGCGATAGTGCTCGTAGCCGGGGACATCCTGCGCACACCTGAAACCAAGGCTGGGACCTGCGACATTTATCTCTTTTACGCCGCGGTCCGCACAGCGGGCACTGCCGTCGTCAGCACTGTAAGCGCCGCCGCGTACCACTTTATATTTTTCACCCAACAATTTTGCGACAGCTCTGTTTTCCGCACTCCCCGGATATAAGGCATACCATGTATCAGTCATTTCAAATGTATTGCCTGCCATATCATAACATCCATAGGGACTTACCCCAGCAGGATACTTATTTACCGGTGTCGTTCCTTTCCGGTTGTTCACATTAGTTTTACTATTTTCAAATATATTCCCCCATGGCCAGCGGCGCCCATCTGTTCCGCGCGCTGCTTTTTCCCATTCTTCTTCAGTAGGCAAACGTTTTCCAACCCAACTGCAATATGCCTTTGCATCAAGATAGGTCACTCCTATAACAGGATGGTCAGATTTTTCCGGTGGAAAGTTGCCTGACTTATCCCAAAAAAGAGGGAGCTCATGTTTTGTCGCATCAACAAATTTTTTATATTGAGCATTAGTAACCGGATATTTATCAATATAAAAAGCAGGTAAATTCACGACATGCTGCGGTGCCTCATCGCCATCATTATCCATATAATCATTGTTGTTACCCATGATAAATTCGCCCGCCGGAACAAGCACCATATCTTCTGGAATAACAGACTGTTTCACTTCTTTATCTAAAGCATAACTTACAGGGATAAAACCACCAATGATGCATCCAATAAGAGCCACTTTCAGTAGATTCATTATTCTCATAAAAATTCCCCTTCCTGTCTTATTTGGTTTCAGGAGTTAATTTATTTTATGCTAATCTTCTTTGACACCTTTATGTTGTTGCTTTCATTTGATTCGGTTACGATCGCACCGCTGTCGCAGAATGCTTTGAGATAATAATTCCCTGCCTTGCCTTTTACTTTCAATGTAAGCTTTACGGTCTTACTCCCATTCACTTTTATATTCCCTGTCGCCTTTGTAGTGCCTAATAGTTTGTCTCCTTCAACGGAGCTGGCGTTGTTATTTGTCGATAGATAAAACTGAACTGAAGAAGTGGAAGCACTCTTCTCGCCGATGTTTTTCACAACTGCTGAAAGTGTGATCTTCTTATCTTTTTTCGGCTTACCTGAAGAGCCTAAAGTCTTTACTGTGAGATCAGGGAATTGCTCCGGCGGTGCTTCCACCTCGCCACCCCGAACAGGCCAGATGCCGTAGTAATCTTCGATTTTTTTAGAGTAGTAATAGACATGACTTATATCCATGCTTACAACAAATGCCGAGCCTGGCACCGCTGTAAGAGTGGAAGATGTCCAATAATAGTCTTGACGCACACCGGTAAACGGATGACCTTGAGGAAGAGATGGATAATCTTCTGAAAAATCAAGAAGACTTTTAAGCTCATTCATGTTAGGTAGTCGCCAATCCGTGTAGCCATCGGTCCCGCTGGCGCTGTTCATTCCAGCCACAGTATCAAGCGCCTCCTGCCAGGTACTTGTTGTCGCTCCTGAGTTTGCACTTTTTGTCCACATCAATCCTGTGAGATTATCTGAGACAGTACCGTCGCCATTGTCGGTAAAGCGCGGGGACGGAAATTCAGCTCCGGCACGGACATCCCCGTCCTGACCTGTCCCGGTGCAGGATATCTCTGTCCCTGCTGAATCATAGCACTTTGTGTTGCCGGTTTGCTGAATCGAGATTGTGCCCATCTGTCCTGAACGCACTGGCCACACATAGTAAGCTGTAGTATTCTTATCGCTCGTGCTCGAGTAACCATATCCCATATAGACTGCCCATGCGTAGACTTTGTAACTTATAGAAGTGGAAGACGTCCAATAATCGTTTGGCATCACATTTGTAAATCCATTCTCATTCAACCATCCGGCGGAGTTATATTCATCAGCATTTATGAGGCTTTGAAGCTCATTGACATTCGGTAGGTGCCAGTCATTGTGGCCAAGATAATTCTCAGTGTTTAATTTGGCAACATAGTCCAGGGCATGCTGCCAATAGACCGAACCATCGCCTGCAGAACCATCAGCATCAAAATCAGGATCTCTCGCCTGCATGACATTTCCATCTTTTGCCCACATTAGACCTGTAAGATTGTCCGTAACAGTCTCATCTCCATTGTCTGTAAAGCGTGGGTCAGGCCATGATTCACCGGCGAGTAGAGCCGCATCCTGCCCTGTGCCTGCGCAGTTGGTTTCATTCCCATCAGAATCATAACATTTGGCCTGCCCTGTTTTCTGAAGAGAGATTGTCCCATCTGTCACGGCAGATTCAGTAATAACCGGGATTAACAATAAAACAGCGGCAAGACACAAAAGCAGAAGGGATTTCACTTTAAACATACAAATCTCCAGTTGATGATACATTGATTTTTTCATGACAACCATAGAAATGGTGCCGCCAATAACAACCATTTAATGTTGGCAAAGTAAAGGACTACTTTTATGGACAAAACCATATAGAATTTCTAATTAGTTAAATAGAAAAATCAAAATCAATTTAAAAAAGGAGTGTAACTTATGAAA
Organism: Candidatus Schekmanbacteria bacterium; assembly: GCA_016219965.1. Taxonomy (NCBI): domain Bacteria; phylum Candidatus Schekmaniibacteriota; species Candidatus Schekmanbacteria bacterium. The sequence continues at coordinate 130,401 of JACRJM010000015.1, read as the reverse complement.
AACACAGAACTCCTTAATCCAAAGAATTCCACTGTAATATTCATCGACTTTCAACCTCAAATGACTTTCAGAGTTGCGAATATAGATCGCCAGACACTCTTCAACAACGTCATTCTGCTGGCCAGGGCTGCTAATTAGGAGGTGCAACCATGATTGCCTATTATGCTGATATGATTTTAAGAAATGGAAAGTTTGCAACGCTTAATCCGGAACTCCCTGAAGTAACTGCCGCGGCTATCAAGAATGGCCGGTTTATGGCTGTAGGAGACGCAAAGGAAATCAATGTATACGCCGGACCGGACACACAAATCATAGACCTGAAAGGGCGAACAGTTATCCCGGGCCTCAACGATTCCCACATTCATGTTATTCGCGGAGGTCTCAACTTCAACATGGAACTCCGCTGGGACGGAGTGCCGTCGCTGGCCATAGCTTTGCGAATGCTAAAGAAACAGGCCATTCGCACGCCGCCTCCTCAATGGATTCGTGTGATAGGCGGCTGGTCGGAATTCCAGTTCGCAGAGCAACGGATGCCCACATTAGACGAGATCAATGATGCGTCACCTGAGACACCTGTCTTTGTCCTGCATCTTTATGACCGTGCCATCCTTAATCGCGCAGCTGTGAGAGCATTGGGATACACTAAGGATACGCCAGCACCTCCGGGCAGTTTAATCGGGCGTGACAAGAACGGCAACCCAACAGGGCTTCTGATTGCAAAACCTAATCCGTTCCTACTCTATGCCAGTCTTGCAAAGGGACCAAAGCTTTCTTTTGAAGACCAGGTCAATTCAACGCGCCACTTCATGCGTGAACTGAACAGACTCGGCATCACAAGCTGCATAGATGCAGGCGGTGGGTTCCAAAATTATCCAGACGACTACAGGATTGTAGAAGAACTTGCTGCGAAAAACGAACTGACACTGCGCATTGCCTACAATCTTTTTACCCAGCGTCCTAAGGAAGAATATGATGATTTTGCCCGCTGGACAGATATTGCATGCCCGGGGATGGGTAACGACGTGTATAAAGTTAATGGCGCAGGCGAAATGCTGGTTTTCTCCGCAGCAGATTTTGAGGATTTTCTGGAGCCCCGTCCGGATCTTCAGCCGAGCATGGAGGGTGAGCTCTATAAGGTTGTGAAATTGCTGGTTGAAAAACGCTGGCCATTCCGGCTGCATGCAACCTACGATGAATCGATAAAACGTTTTCTCGACATCTTCGAAGCAATTGACAGAGAGGTTCCATTCAAGGGTCTTCACTGGTTTTTCGACCATGCCGAGACTATTTCAGAACAGAGCATGGAAAGAGTCAAACATCTCGGCGGAGGTATAGCGATCCAGGACCGGATGGCTTTCCAGGGTGAATACTTCATCGCACGCTACGGCGAGAAAGCCGCCAGAAGGTCGCCACCTATTACACGGATGCTGGAATTGGGCATCCCGGTAGGAGCAGGTTCCGACGCTACCCGGGTTGCAAGTTACAATCCATGGGTTTCACTTTACTGGCTAATAACTGGAAAAACTGTCGGCGGTACCTCTCTCTATGACAGCGAAAATTGCCTCGACAGAACTACAGCCCTGCGACTCTATACTGAGGGTAGTGCATGGTTCTCGGGTGACGTTGGGAAGAAAGGCTGGATCACCCCCGGGCAAATGGCAGACCTTGCAGTTCTCTCGGCTGACTACTTTCAGATAGCTGATGAAGAGATTAAGGGGTTAGAATCTGTGCTCACAATAATGGGAGGTCGTATAGTTCATGGAAGCGAAGAATTCGTGAGCCTTGCACCACCACTGCCGCCGGTAAGTCCAGACTGGTCAGCAACAAAAACATTTCATAACCATAACATCTCTTTGGGAAAGGGTTGTAACGTTGCCTGCGCATGGTTCGCAGCCTGAGTTACTGTTTTTTTCTTGACTTCAGCAACTACATCCTTTAGCTTGTAGCTGTAACATTACTAAGGTTGCTGATTAAACAGCCTAAGAGGGAAGATGGTTAAAAGCCATCGTGGTCCCGCCACTGTAAGAGGAAACGAAACCTCAATGAAAGCCACTGCTCCGAAGGGAGCGGGAAGGAAGAGGGAGTAGGAAAGAATAGTCCTCAAGCCAGTAGACCTGCCTTAGTATGCCTCACAACAATGTTCTTCGAGGTAAAGAACGTGGGGGTTAAGAGCGCAGGGAAATCAAATAGCAATTTATCCCCTGTCTTTTTCTCTTCGTTGATTCCTCGAAGAAGAAAATGACAGGGGATTTTTTTTGCCATGAGAATGAAGAGCCTATGTGCAATTTTTTTGACAATCGCCGCAATAACTGCTTCTTCGGCAGCTAATTCAGAAGAAGTTCCAAAAGATATAGGCATAGTAAAAGTCAGGGCAGACCGCGAAGCCCAGCATCAGGCTATCACTGAATCCCCCACATCATTCGTCACTGTAATTGACGGAAAAGAACTTGATAAATATTTCAGGACTGTTCCGGAAGCAATCTCAGACGAAGTCGGAGTAAGGGTTAACCAGCTTGGAGGTCTTGGAAGCTTTTCCACCATTTCAATAAGAGGCTCAACCTCTGACCAGGTAATGGTATTCCTCGACGGAGTTCTTGTAAATGAGGCGCGCGGAGGCGGTGTTGATATCTCGGAGATACCGCTCTTCAACGTTGATTCAATTGAAATCTACAGAGGCAATTCCCCATTGAGATTCGGCCAATCAGGGATAGGCGGCATCGTGAATATAAAAACCCGCATCCCTGAAGAAGGCTCCAATATAACCAGCTCCGTAAGCTATGGCTCTTTCGAGACTTACAAATACAGCTTCAATGCCTCGCACAGTATAGGCAATCTCAGACTCCTTGCAGGAATAAATTATACAAAGAGCGACAATGACTTTGAATTCCTCGATGACAACGGCACGATATTCACAACCAGTGACGACAGATGGGTACATCGAAAAAATAACAGGTTCAGGTCTCTCAATATCACAACCCGCCTTGAATATGATGTATCAGACCTTCTTGGAATCTCTATTTCAAATAATCTCACAAGGACATTCAGGGGAGTGCCGGGAATAGAGTCATATCAGTCTGAAACAGCATCAATCAGGAACATAAACAACATAAGCCGTCTTGAACTTGAATGGAAAAGACTTCCCATACGAGGATTCAAACTCGAAACTTCTTTTTTCAATTCCTATGAACTTAGCAAATTCAAAGACAGACATAATGAGATAGGCGTAGGATTTCAGGACAACCACAATGTCACTGAAAGCTTTGGAGGGCTCATAAACCTTACAGGCAATCCCACAAAATACCTTGATACCGAGTTCCTCATCCAGTTAAGAAGTGAAAACTTCAAACCTGAAGATAAATTCTCAGACACCAATAATGGAAAAAGCTACAGGACAACGCTTACCTTAGGAACTGAAGACAGCCTCTATATATTTTCAGATAAAATCAAGTTTACCGGGTCAGCTAAGACTGAAATGATAAATGACAAGTCTTCGAATAATTCCATCTTTTTCTTTGATAAGGAAAATCCAACATACCAAAGAGAATACACGGAACTCACCACATGGCAGACAGGCATAAAAGTATCTCCTTTCCAATGGATGACGTTTAGAGGCAATGTAGGAAAATATTTCAGGATACCAAACTTCTTTGAACTTTACGGGGACAAGGGAGGTGTCATAGGCAATCCTGAGCTTTTACCTGAAACAGGCAACAACCGCGACATTGGGATAAGGCTTCAGGGAGATCTTTTTAAGGGGATTATTACACAGAGTTTTTTTGAAGCTGTTTATTTTGATAATGAAGTAAAAAATCTCATTCTTTTCATCCAGAATTCCCAGCGGACTTTCACGCCGGAGAACATCGGCAAGGCAAGAATAAAAGGGGCTGAATTCTCGATGGGATTACGCATTCTCGATCATCTTGACATCAATGGGAATTATACAAAGCTCGATGCAAGGGACAGGAGCGGACTACCGGGATACAACAGCAAGTTCCTTCCCGGCAGACCCAAAAAAGAATACACCGTCCGCTTCAGGGTGTTTAACGATTATGGCGAGCTTTACTATAACCTTAACAAGGTTGAAAAGAATTACCTCGACAGGATAAATATCAGACCAACCAAAGACAGGGAAATACATAATCTTGGCGCAAGTCTCTACTTTGGAAAATATTTTACCATCAACTTCGAAGCGAAAAACCTGAACGACAGCAATATAGAAGATCTTAGCGGCTTCCCAATACCGGGAAGAGCCTTTTTCGTAACAGTGACCACAAATTTTAAAGGAGGTGACAGCAGGGATACAGAATTTTAAGGAATTTAATCACAGCAACTTTATAACAAATATAACCTGATTTCTAACATAGGGGAAAGTGCCATGAAACAATGTAACATATTAAGAACGGTGACAGGAAAGATATTATTGGCAGTCATTGCCATGACTATACCCGTTCACGGGCTTTACGCAGCACAGAATGGGACTAAGGCATACGTGCTTAATTCAAATTATGATACCAGCGGGTCTACTATCAGCACTATAAAGGTCAACGTGAAACACACAAATGTACAGGCGACCGAAGATATTTTAAGTCAGATAAACCAGGATTCTGAAATAAGAAGCTACAAGAATTACCTCTTCGTGATAGAAAAGTATCAGGGAGACAACATAATAGTCATCAAAAAAAATGACATCTCTTCTCCCGTCAATCAATATGCTTTCCCTGAAGGGACAAACCCGCAGGATATAATTTTCAAGGACATAAAAAATGCTTATATCTGCGGACTAGGTTCAAATGATATATTTCTTGTTGATCCGGTCAAAGGCAAAATAAAGAAGAAGATAAGCCTTGCCAAATTTGCTGATTCAGACGGCTTTGCAGAACCAAAATCAATGGCAATAGTGGGACATTATCTTTTTGTTGCACTCCAGCGTACGGTAAACTATGAAGTTACAGAAGACAGCCTTATTGCGGTCATAGATACTAAAACAAATAAACTCTATGACGTTGATCCGGAAACTCACGGCAAACAGGCAATAGCACTCTCAGGAAGAAATCCTGGTTTTATAACTTACAATAAAACAACAGGTAAAATTTATGTTTCAAATGCCGGGAAGTATATTTCAGACGGCAACTATGCAGTCGACAACTATGGCGGCATTGAAGTGGTTGACCCTGCCACATTCACATCTGAAGGAATGCTTATAAACGACGATGATTTAAACGGAAGTCCGGGCTCTATTGTAATTTATTCCGCTACCAAAGGTTATATCGCAAGCGGCGACTTTGCAGAAAATATTGTTACCCCATTTAACCCGTCAGACGGTTCTGTATCGAGTAAGTTAAGCGGAACCAACTCATCTTATATACCGCAGATTGCTCTGGACAAAGAGGGGTATCTTTATGTAACAGACAGAAGTCTTGAAAACCCGGGCATTATAATTTATAAAGTCAAAAACAATAGCAAGGTGTCAGGGCCAACAAGCACTGGCGAGATGGCTCCGACAGGCATAGCTTTTTGATATAGGCGGGGAGGATGAAATGTTCTTCAGGAATCATGATAAAAGAAGCGGGCTGTTTATTCTTCTTTCATTGTTCCTGCATATGCTTTTCATCCTCCTTGTTTTCATAATATCTGAAAACAATAAATGGCTGGAAAAAGAAAAGATTGCTGATTTTATTACCCTCAATATTGATATCCCTGAGAGAAAACCAGAAATAGAAATAAAGAAGGAAATAAAATCAGGAACGGGAACAGCTCGCAAAGTCCTGTCCGCAAAAGCTTTAACATCAGAGATAAATAACAAAGAAGAAGAAAAATCCACAGAACCCTCCAAAACAACTCCAGGGAATATCCCATCATCAATGGGAATTAATAAGGATATGCCACCTGCCCCGATAATTGCCTCTGGTTACGGGATAGGTATGCCGGGATTAGGTTCCGGAATGCCGGGTGGTGGAGGATTTGGAGGAGCCTTTGGAGGCGGCAGAGGTGGAAATGACGGTGGCATGGGGAATGGCAGAGGAACAGGAATTGGCAATGGATACGGAAATATGACGTATGAAGGTTATCTGGCACTATGTCTAAAAATAATAGAGAAGAACAAACGTTATCCTCAAGCCGCATTGGCACGGCAGATGGAAGGAAAAGTAAAAGCGCAGATATATCTTAACAGCAATGGAAGCGTGGCAAATGTATCTGTATTAGCAACATCCGGATGGGATGCTTTGGACAGCGAGGCGTTAGAATGCATAAAACGTGCTTCCCCCTTCCCTCCTCCTCCTGAAGGAATCCTCAATAACGGCATGGCTTTGCTGTCAGTGACGATCGAATTCCAAATTACATAATACAACTTAATTTGTTTTGGCACCTCGCGATAATCTAGCTATGACATGGAAGGGGTGGCGGCTTGCCACTGCTTAATACTGGATTTTACCGTTAATAAACGGCTTGGCAGTCCCGCTTAGGCTTAGAACTTCATGCGCCTGCCGCGGGACTGCCAAGCCGTTATCAGCCGCATCTAACCAAGTATTCAGCTAAGACAACCCACTAAAGAGTGCTTGAAGTAAAATGCCATTAGTTTTCTTTTCATAGTGGGATTGGCCAACCCATGCATTAGCCGTATCTAACTGAGACGCAAGCTGAGGCTGACTGCAGAAGAGCGCATGAATTTTTAAGCGACGCGCAGTCTGCCTCAGCTTCCTAGTAATATGGGAATAAGACAAGACATTCATTAACCACATCTAACTAAGACATAACCTGAGGCAGGTTGCGAAAGAGCGCATGAAGTTTTAAGCGATGCGCAGACTGCATCAGCTTAATCGTCATATAGAGGATTAAGCCTGGTGCTTAATTGAAGTTTCTTACGAAAGCAGGGTGACGCGTGGTGTTCCTGTTACAGGATTGCCGTCAACAATAGTATCTATGCCGTAAACCTCGCGGATGTTCTGCTCTGTCAGCACATCTCCTGCATGACCGTCAGCAAAAACCCTTCCATCCTTCATCAATATTATCCTGCTGCAAAACTGCGCCGCAAGATTAAGGTCATGAGAAATTATGACCATTGTCATACCAGAACTATCATTAAGCTTCTTCAACAGCGAATGGCACTCAAGCTGGTGGCTTATGTCGAGATGCGAAGTGGGCTCATCAAGGAGCATAAGCTCTGGCTTCTGGGCAAGAGCCCTCCCTATCAACACCCTCTGCTGTTCACCGCTGCTCAGACAATTGAAATACTTTGCAGAAAGATGCTCAATGTGAAGCTCATCTAAAATTCCTGCAATCATTTTCTTGTCCTCGTTATTTTCAAACCAGATCCCTTTTGACTTAACATATCTTCCCATCATGACCATCTCTGATACTAAAAATGAAATGGACGTATTCTCAGATTTTGAAACAATGGCAACCTTTTCTGATACCTCTTTCCTTGAAAGATGTTCTTTCCCGAAAAGAGTTATCCTTCCCCGTGAGGCTTTGAGCGCTCCATAGATCAGCCTTAATAAAGTGGTTTTGCCGCATCCGTTGGGACCAAGTATGGCAAGCATCTCGCCTTCATTGACACTGAGATTTACATTATAGAGGACGTTTCCGTTCCCGTAGCTGAAATCAATTCCTTCAATTTTCAGCACTTCATCCATCTTTTATTTTTTTCTCCACTCAATAATTTATATTTTATGACTAGAGCTTGGCAGCTCCCGCGGCAGGCACCTGCTGTTTAGTGCCGGAGCGGGACTGTCAAGCTATTCGCATATATTACATACACTCCAATTATATAATCCTCTTATTATACTAACTTAGCTGATTCCTTTTTGAGAAGATAAAGAAAAAATGGGGAACCTATAATTGCGGTGACAGTCCCAACCGGAAGCTCAATGGGGCTTATAACAGTCCTTGCGATGGTGTCGGATATAAGTAAAAACGTGCCTCCTGCAAAAAACGACGCCGGCACAGTGATACGGTTGTCTGCCCCAACAGTGAGCCTCACCATGTGCGGCACAACAAGCCCCACAAAACCTATAAGACCGCTTGATGCAACGACACCTGCCGTAAGAAGCGATGCAAGGACGATTATCACCATGCTGTAAAAACGGACATTGACTCCGAGCTGAAGCGCCGTTTCATCTCCGAGAGAAAGGACGTTGAGTTTTCTTGCCGACACAAAGGTCAGAATTCCGCCGCCTGCCACAATGGGAAGAATAAATTTTACGGTAGAAAAAGGTATATTGCTGAGGTCGCCCATAAGCCAGAAAAAAGCCCTCTGCATCTCGCCGCGAGTTGAGACAGAAAGAATAAACATCACGACAGCCGCAAAAAATGCATTTATTATTACGCCACCCAAAAGAAGTGAGTTTGAGGAAACGCCCCATCTGCCTGTGGAGATAAATAAAAGAATCCCGATGGCGACAAGTGCTCCTGCAAATGAAAATACCGTGATGTAATAGGCAAAGGAAAACCCAGCGAATATTGCAATCACAGCGCCCGCCGCAGAGCCTCCTGAGATGCCCAGAATATATGGTTCAGCAAGAGGATTTTTTAAAACAACCTGAAATATAATACCTGCGATTGAAAGCCCGGCGCCGACAAGGAATGAAAAGACAGCGCGCGGAAGCCTCAAATCCATGACAATTGCACGCGTATAGCTGTCAGCCGAATTGTTTGAGGTAATAAATTTAAAAAGAACATCGGTTACTGAGCTCACAGTGAGCGGGACTGAGCCGATGCAAAGAGAAGCAAAAATCGCGGCAGAGGAAAGTATAAAGAGAAGAACCGTCATCAACAATATCTTTGATGGCGTAGGGGTTGTCATCTAAAAGCCTCAGGATGAATGAGTCTCGCAAATTCTTCAACACCATCCATTGTCCTTGGCGACATTCTGCTCACTATATCCCCATCAACCAGATGGACCCTCCCTTTCTGGGAAGCCGGAGTTACTGTTACCGCAGCCTCACGCTTAAACATCCTGAAACTCTTTTCCGTTTCCTCGGTATGCCTTGCGACTATGATTATTTCAGGAGACGACCGGGCTATATCTTCCCATCCTATTCGCGGATATTTTGAGTAAGTTGTTTTTATAACATTCAAACCACCTGCAATCCTTATCATCTCATCTGGGAAAGAACCAACAGAAGCTGATACAGGGGTATTGATATCAAGAAGAAAAAGTGTTCTCGGTTTTCCAAGCTTATCAACTTTTGCCGCTATGTTTTTAAGCCGTTCTTCAATTGATTTCACAAGGACATCTGCCTCTTTTTCTTTCCTGCATATATCTCCAAGCCTTTTAATTGTTTTAACGAGGCTGCTAATATCTTTTGGAGCAATAATATAAAGGTTAATTCCAGTCTTTTCTAGCTTTTCAAAGGCAGGCTTGTTGTCTCCTTCCGAAAGCCACACAACAAGGTCAGGCTTGAGGGAAAGTATTTTTTCAATATCCGGATTTAGAAGCATCCCGACTTTTGGCTTTGAGAGAGCTTCTTTAGGGTAATTGCAGAAGTTCGTAACACCCACTATCCTGTCTCCAAGACCGAGTGCAAAAAGTAATTCCGTTATGTTCGGAGCAAGTGATACTATCCGCTTCGGTTCAGAAGGGATATATACATCTCTGCCGAGTTCATCAACAAAATGACCGCTCGATAGAGCAAAGGAATTTCTCTGCGGCGCTATAATCGATAAGACCGCCAACGTGAGCACCAAACAACGCAATTTAATTTTCATTGTCAATCAAGGTTAGAAGGAAGGAACTTATGAAGCATTAATGCCGAAGGCGGGACTCGAACCCGCACGCCTCGCGGCGCCACCCCCTCAAGATGGTGTGTCTGCCAATTCCACCACTTCGGCTTTTTGCGTTTGCGTATTCTATTGATTTTTACTCCATTGTCAACCTGAAAGAGATGCGTATGGATTCAGGAATTTCGTGTTAGGTTTGAGAACTGCTGCCTTACTTTGTAAATCGTATTTGGCGGTATGTAGCCGCGCACAAGGGAAAGGGGATAAATGAGGGAATTCCTCCCAACCATTGTGCCGGGATTCAACACTGCATTGCAGCCTGTCTCGGAATTGTCGCCGAGCATTGCTCCAAACTTTCTTAACCCCGTATCAATGACAGTATCCTTAAACCTGATCTTTATATTCTTCTCAGCGGTCATCTTGAAATTGGAAAGTATTGTCCCTGCACCGAGGTTCACTTTTTTCCCGAGGATGCTGTCTCCAAGGTAATTGAAATGCGGCGCATGTGCGCCGTCAAGCATTATGGTATGCTTTAGTTCGCTGGCATGGCCTACTACACAGTTGTCTGAGATGATGACATCGCCGCGGATATAGGCACCCTGCCTAAGCTCTACGTTCTTTCCAATTATTGCCGGAGATTTTATCATCACTCCCGGCTCGATTTTTGTCCCCTCGCCGATTGAGATGTCGTTGCCGCTTAGATAAACACCTTGCGGAATATCAATCTTTATTTCACGTTTAACTGAAGCAGAGATAAATGCCTTGAGTTTTTTCAGCGCCTCCCAAACAGGCATTTCATCATTGATTAGCTCTTTTAAAAAATCAGGGATTGACTCAAAGAATTCTTTTGCAAGAAGTTCAGAAGGTATTCTGTCCGGCATTTATGCCACCGTAACTGATTTCGCGAGAGAACGCGGTTTGTCAACATTTCTCTTCAATGCTGTTGCAGTGTAATAAGCAAAAAGCTGTCCTGCCACAAGCTGGAAAAGCGGAGCGATTATCTCCGGCACTTCAGGGAGTTTGACCTCCTCGGCAAAGAGTCCGCGCGGTGCGCCAAAATGTATCCCTATGACTTTCCCCTTCCTTGCCTTTATCTCCTCGACCCCGCTTAACGTAAGTTCATAGATCGGCTCTTCATGCTGCGTGGGAACAAAGACAAGGCTGTTCATGCTTTCATCAATAAGGGATATGGTGCCGTGCTTCATGAAACCACCCGGCATACCTTCGGCATGAATGTATGTCACTTCTTTCATCTTCAACGCTGCTTCAAGGGCTACAGGATAATAAATTCCGCGTCCAAGATAGAGCCAGTTCTTAACAGCCGCATTTCTGTAAGCAATATTTCTTATAATACCCTGATACTCATTTAGCAGTGTCTGAATCAGTCCAGGCATTTCCGCCACAGCGCTCTCGATTTTCTTTATTTCTTTTTTGTCCCTGTCACCCTTTATGATTGCAAGCTCAAGGGCTGTCCTTATCAATATGAGTATCTGGGCCATTGCCGCTTTTGTGCTTAGCACGCATATCTCAGGACCGGAACCCTGCATTATGGCAAAATCAACTTCGCGGGACATTGAAGAGCCTATTACGTTCACTATAGCCGTTGTTTTCGCACCCATTTTTTTAGCAGCTCTTAACGCCCTCAGCGTGTCATACGTCTCACCCGACTGCGAGACTGCCACAACAAGGCTGTCCTTGCCTGCTATCGCAACATTTTCAAATTCATCTGATGATATTGCCGGCAGAAACTGTCCTGCGATCTTCGAAAAATAATACTGCGCAGCCATTGCCACATAATAGGTCGTGCCTACTCCGGTAAGATAGGTTACGCGGGATTCGGCAATCATTGACGCCAGTCTTTCGATACTGCTTTTCTCTATCTTCATGACGTTCTGGATAGTCATTGGCTGTTCATAAATCTCTTTCAGCATATAGTGAGGGTAGCCGCCCTTCTTTGCCATCTCGGCATCCCACTCTATCTTGGTTATGTCCCTCTTTACCTCTTCGCCCCTGCTCATCTCCTTTATTATGAAGCTGTCAGCACTCACGATGGCGTATTCACCGTTGTTGAGGAACACTATGTTCTTGGTATAGTCTATGAAAGCATTTACATCTGAACCAACAAACATACCTTCTCTTCCTATACCGAGTACAAGCGGGCTTTCATTGCGGGCACAGTATATGGTTCCCTTGTCATAAATCGTAATCATGGCAAAGGCATAAGTGCCCTTAAGCTTCTTAAGAGCTTCCCTCAATGCACGTTCCACGTTTTTGGTCTGCTTGAAACATTCTTCTATAAGATGAGGGATCACTTCCGTGTCAGTCTGCGATGTGAAAATATGGCCTAAAGCGATAAGCTCTTCTTTTATTTCCATGTAATTTGAAACTATCCCATTGTGGACAACTGTAAAATCACCGTTACAGCTTGTATGCGGATGAGAATTCTCCTTTGACACTCCGCCGTGCGTTGCCCAGCGCGTGTGCGCAATGCCGACATTGCCTGAAAGCTCGACAAACTTTTCTTTTTCATTCGCCTGCTCTACTGAACCGACATTCTTCCGCACAACTATTCCATTTGCTCCGAGCACAGCGAGCCCGCAGGAATCATAGCCTCTGTATTCAAGGTTCTTGATGGAGTTATAGAGCTTCTCCACTATGTCATTTTTTCCTATTATCGCACTTATTCCGCACATGTCAGATTCTTTCTATTAAATCTGTTTCAGAAATCAGAGTTTGAGAGTGAACTTTTATGGGGCACTTTCGCGTTGTGTGGAATGATCGTTCCCGGAAGAATCGTGTTGCTTGCCCCGATGATCGCACCATCCCCGATAAATGCGCCGAGCTTCTGGAGTTTGCTGTCAACCTTCTTCCCTTTTATCATGGTATTAATGGTTTCCCTGTTAATGTCCCTGTTGACAGTTACAACGCATGGGCTTATGTCAACCCCTTCTCCGACTACACTGTCGCCTATGAAGGAAAGCCTTCCTATGTTGGCCCTCTCAAATATGATGCTGTTTTTAATCTCAACTCCGAACCCCACAAGGCTCTCCGCACCCAATGAAGTGTATTCCCTTATAAGCGCATTGTTCCCTACAAATGAATTCTTACCCACATAGCATGGCCCGTTTATGGTTGCTCCCGCTTTCACGACAACGCCGTCCTCTATTACAACAGGTCCATTGATCGTTACGTTGTTCTCAAACTTGGCAGTATTGGATATTACAGTCTTGTCTATCTCTTTCATGCATATCTTGTTGGCATCGATTATGTTCCAGGGATAACCAATGTCTATCCAGTCGTCTTCATATATGGACGCATGGAGCCCATTATTCTGAAGAAGTTTCTCAAAGGCATCCTCCATCTTTCCCCCAACATCTTTCAGGATATCAAAGAAGCTCACAGGCAGCACGAACACACCTGCAAGAATATAATTGCCTAATCTATCATGGTCAGGCTTTTCAATTATGCGGGTTATCTGCACCTCGTCGTTCATGTAGATGTTCCCATATTCTCCCGGAGCAGGAGGGATACATATTGTTGCCACAGCCGCTTTGAGGGAATTGAAGGACATTAAAGTTGGAAGGAAGATGTTTGACGAGAAAACTATGTCGCCGTAAACAAGAAGAAAATATCCCCCCTCTGAGAACCTGTCCGATGCAGAGAGAACTGCTCCCCCTATACCCTTCTTTTTATCCTGCTCAGCATAGCTTAAAGACATTCCCCATTTTTCACCCCTGCCGAAGTGGTTCTTTATCATTTCCTTCTGGTGATCAACAACCATAATACAATCGCTTACGCCGGCATCTTTCAAGCCCCTGATTATGTATTCAAGGATAGGCTTACCGCATATGTTTATCATCGATTTCGCGCGGGTTTCAGTTATGGGGTTTAGATTGCTCCCTCTGCCTCCTGCAAGTATAACTGCCTTCATTTAAATTTCCCTCCTAATGGGAATACTAAATTATCCTTAAATTATCTTTCTATTAGTCCAATTGTCAATGTCTGAGTTGTACTTGGTAATGAAATCGTCATGTGGTATGATATACTCATCAAAAACAATCTGCTGTTATTATTATGAAAAAAAGATACGGATTTCTTAAATATTTTTTTCTACTGCTTTTTTCAATCGCTCTTTTCTCATCATGCGGGCCGACGCTTGACGAGCAGAGGCGGGCAATGAAGACGACCATGGACTCTTATATTAATACGCCTTACAGATACGGCGGCACATCACAGAACGGAATAGACTGCTCGGCATTTACACAGAAAGTCTATGCCAGCGCAGGCGTAAGCATACCAAGGACTACGGCAGAGCAGTTCAAGGCAGGCAAAGAGGTTGAAGACAAGGATTATCTCTTCGGAGATCTTCTTTTCTTTGACACGTCGGTAAAAACCGAAAACCATTCATGCTGCCTTATGCCATTTTTCTTTTTTTTCGGAAGCAGTACAAAGCCATCGGCACCCGGTCATGTGGGGATCTACAGCGAAAGAGGGGAATTTTATCATGCCTCAAAATCGCGCGGAGTAACCAGAGACAGCTTATATGATTATTACTGGGAAAAAACTTTTTTAGGGGCCCGCAGGATTTTAAAGGAGGCAGCTGACTGAGCCGTTCCCGAATATCTTTTCAACATCAGCTATGAGCTTGTCTGTAAGTTTCACTCTTGCTTTATCATCGAGTTTGAGATTGACTACAAGACCCTCTCTTGTATGGACAGTGAAGAGCACCCGGCATCCTCCGCTCCCCTGATGAGAAAGGATATCCTTCAATGCCTTGACATCTTCCTTCCTGAGCCCGGCAGAATTTATTTCTATCGATATCTTTTCAGTGAACTCTTCGCGCACCCTTTCAATGGGGATTATCTTCTCTGCGATGATGCCAAACACTCCATTCCTGTCCTGGAGCCTCCCTTTGAGAAAAACAAGCCTGTCCTTCTGCAGGAGAGTCGAAGCCTCTCTGAACGCATCTGCAAAAACTGTTACCTCGACTTTTCCGTTGAGGTCCTCGAGCTCCAAGAAAGCCATATCATCGCCTTTGCGGTTCTTTATGGATTTCACGTTTTTCAAGCATCCTCCTACATGCACTACCTTCCCATCCTGCATATTGGAGTTCTGTACATGATGCGAAGCACCGCCTGCATTATTTAATACCTCCGCTTCAACAGCAGCAGTATCCTCTTCTTTTTCATCCAGACCGGAAAATGCGGAGAGATCAAAATCAGCATATCTCTTTAAAAGTTCTTCATAACGGGCAAGCGGATGGCTTGTGAGATAAAATCCTAAAAGCTCTTTCTCGCGGGTGAGCAGTTCATGTTCTTCCCATTCTGGCATGTTTGGAAGTTTTTTGAATATACCCTCTGAAATAGTTCCTTCGCCTCCAAAAAGGCTGATCTGTCCCGCAGCAAGCTCCTCCTTTGCCTTCTGGGCTTCTTCAAGAACCCCGTCAAGCCCTGCCATCATGGCGCTGCGCGGCATCTTAAAACAGTCGAATGCGCCGCACTGTATGAGGCTCTCAACTACACGCTTGTTCATGACACGAAGGTCTACCCTCTCGCAGAGATCAAATATGTCTCTAAACCCTGCGCCGCTCTCCCTTGCTGCAACAACGGAATCTATTGCCTGCATACCGACGTTCTTTACCCCTGTGAGTCCGTAGCGAATAGAACCATTTTCAATGGTGAATTCTCCCATGCTGTGGTTGATGTCGGGAGGGAGTATGTTCATCCCCATCTCCCTGCATTCATTGATATACTTTACGAGTTTGTCTGTATTGTTTATGTCGCTTGTCATAAGCGATGCCATGAATTCCTGCGGATAGTGGTGCTTTAAATATGATGTGCGGTATGTGAGCACTGCATAAGCCGCGCTGTGGGATTTGTTAAAGCCGTAACCGGAGAATTTCTCTATAAGGTCGAATATTCGCTGTGCGACCTTTTTGTCCACCTTTCTTTCTGCAGCGCCATCAACGAACTTCTTTGCCTGCGTAGCCATAAGTTCCTGATTCTTCTTTCCCATGGCTTTGCGGAGAATGTCTGCTTCCGCAAGCGAGAATCCGCTGAGAACATTTGCGATCTTCATCGCCTGTTCCTGATAGAGGATAACACCGTAAGTTTCCTTCAATATCTCGGCAAGCAGAGGGTGCTCATACTTTGCTTCTTTTCTGCCATGCTTGACAGCGATAAAGTCGTCAACCATCCCGCTTTCCAGCGGACCGGGACGGTAAATAGCGATAAGCGCGACAATATCCTCGAAGACGGTAGGCTTTATCTTCCTCAGCACATCGCGCATCCCCGAACTTTCAAGCTGGAATATTCCTGCTGTCTTTCCTTCCCAGAGGAAGCTGTAAACTTCAGGGTCATCAAGGGGGATGGTATCCAGTTGAAGTGTAATCCCTCTCGTCTTCTTTATGAGTTTTACTGCCTTGTCGAGGACTGTGAGAGTTTTAAGGCCGAGGAAATCCATCTTGAGAAGCCCGATGCTTTCAATGTCCTTCATATCGTATTGCGTAAGGACTTCTCCGTTATTCCCTTCGCCCTGTTTCTGGTCAATGTTCCTTGCAAGCGGAGTAAAATTTGCAAGCGGCTCAGGCGATATCACGACACCTGCGGCATGGGTTGACATCTGCCTGCTCAAACCTTCAAGGGTCATAGCTACATTGAAAAGGTCCTTTACCTCTTCCCGTTCATCAATGAGGACCTTAAGGCGCGGTTCTTTCTCTATTGCCCTTGAAAGAGTTATACCGAGTTCATTAGGAATAAGTTTCGCGATGGCATCGACATCCCCGTAGCTCATTCCCTTCACCCTTCCTATATCCCTTATAACCGCCTTTGCCTTCATGGTGCCGAAAGTGATTATCTGCCCTACGTTCTCAGAGCCATATTTTTTCCTTACATAGGATATGACCTCTTCCCGGCGCGCTTCGCAAAAGTCCACGTCTATATCAGGCATGCTCTTTCTCTCAGGATTTAAAAACCTCTCGAAAAGCAGTCCGTAACGGATGGGGTCTATATCCGAGATACCCAGAGAGTATGCAGTCAGACTTCCGGCGGCAGAGCCCCTTCCCGGTCCTACCGGTATATTGTTCTGTTTTGCATAGTTTATAAAATCCCATACTATGAGAAAGTAGCCCTCAAAGCCCTGGTACTCAATTACCTTGAGTTCCATTTCAAGACGGGCGAGATACTCTTCCCTTTTTTTCTTTGATTCGTCATTTCCTTCAGGCTTCAAGTTCATGACGCTGAACCTTTTTTCAAGCCCATCCCTTGCAAGTTTTTCAAGATACTGTTTCAGGTCCATTCCCTCAGGAGGAACATACATGGGAAGAAGCGTTTTCCCGAAACCGAGCTGGAGATTGCACTTTTCAGCTATCTCGACAGTATTGTGCAGAGCTTCCTCATATCCTCTGAATGCTTCCCGCATCTCGTGTGGAGTTTTAAAATAGAACTCCCCTGTCTGGAACCTGAACCTTTTTTCATCGTTCATGGTACTCTTCGTGCCTATGCAGAGGAGCATCTCATGGGCACGCACATCTTCGCGTTTAAGATAATGACAGTCATTGGTCGCAACTATCGGTACTGAAAGTTTCCTTGCTGTCTCAATGAGAAGCCTGTTTGCTTCCTTCTGCCTCTCGATAGCATTATCCATGAGTTCGATGTAGAAGTCTCCCTTGCCGAAAACATCGTTGAAAAAACCTATCGTTTTCTCCGCTTCCTCGGTCTGGCCTGAAAGAAGGAGCGACGGTATCTCGCCGTGAAGACAGGCAGACAGCCCTATCAAACCTTCGCTGTGGCGCGAAAGGATTTCCTTGTCAATCCTCGGTTTGTAGTAAAACCCCTCAGTGTAGCCCGCTGAAACAAGCTTAAGGAGGTTGTGATAGCCTTTGCTGTCCTTGGCAAGAAGTATGAGATGATAATAGTTTTGCCCTTCCCCTTTTCTTGGCGATTTATCGAAACGGCTCCCGGGCGCCACATAGACTTCGCAGCCCACTATGGGCTTAATCCCTTTAGCCATGCACTTCTGATAGAATTTTATCACCCCAAACATATTGCCGTGGTCAGTTATCGCGATGGCAGGCATCTTAAGGGATATGGCGGTATCAATAAGATTTTCTATCTTCAGCGCACCGTCAAGGAGGCTGTACTGCGTATGGTTGTGCAGATGCACAAAATCAATATGGTCCATCATGGCCGATCAAATGATGTTAAACTTTCTTAGCTTCATTCCAGAATTTATCCATCTCTTCAAGGGACATTCCTTCAAGTTCTTTCCCCTCTTCCCCTGCCTTCTCTTCTATATATTGGAAACGCTTGATGAATTTCATGCATGTCTTTTTCAGGGCCTCTTCAGGATGGAGACCGTAAAACCTTGCAACATTGACAATGCTGAAGAGTATGTCTCCAAGCTCCTCCTCCATGTCAACGGGATTCATCTTGGCAACCGACTGTTCAAACTCTTTTATCTCTTCAAGGAGTTTATCCTGCGCCCCCTCTACGTTCTCCCAGTCAAATCCTACACGCGCGACTCTTTTTTGAAGCGTGAATGCGAAAAGCAGTGAAGGAAGGGAACGCGGTATGCCTTCAAGCACGGATGCCTTCCCGTCGCTATTCTTCTCATTCTTTTTTATGGTCTCCCAGTTTGCCAGCACTTCCTTGGGTGTGGAAAGCTTGAGGTCGTCAAATACGTGAGGATGACGTCTTACGAGTTTTTCGTTAAGATTTTTTAAAACATCATCAATTGTGAATTTGTCCTCCTCAGAAGCTATCTGCGAATGGAAAACAACCTGAAGGAGAAGGTCGCCGAGCTCTTCCTTTAATTTGTGAGGGCTGCCGCTGTCAATCGCTTCCAGCACCTCATAGGCCTCTTCCACAAGATAGGGTTTTAAAGAGGTAGTTGTCTGCTCTTTGTCCCACGGGCATCCTTCCGGGCTTCTCAACTTCTCCATTATTTCAACTGTCCTGTCAAAACTTCTATTATTTTTTTCCATAAGTTTTATTGGTATTTATTGGTAAAGGTAATTTCATTTTTATTACCAGAGAAAAGTCATTTGCGCAAGGCAGATAAAATAATATATGAAAATGATTTTTCACGCATTTTATGGTAAATATTAGATATGAAGAAAAAATTTTACAAAGGCGAAAAAGTGAGCTTCGTACATGAGGGAACTCCATACAGGGGTGTAGTTGCAGGCGTGAGTGGCAAGAAGCGCTCCATCGCGACAGATACCGGGAAAAAGCTTGCCATATTCGTGGAGCTTCTGAAAAAGGCAAAGGATTCAGTGCTCATCCTTGAATCAAGACTCGACCGGAGTCTTCGCTCTGAAAGGATTTACGGAGAGATGATGGCGCAGGCACTGCACGCTTACAATATTGATGTGATCTATGAAAGGGTTCACACACGATATGGATTTACCCGTTTTTTAAAGGAGGAGATCAACAGGAACAAGAGTTTGAGGATAATCCATATAATGTCTCACGGAAGGATAAATCTTAAAAAAAAGACTACCAAGCTTCACTTCACATTCGAGTCCCTGGATCTTGACAGGGATGCACATGTATTTAAAGATCTTCTTGAAGGGAAGATTCTGATTTTTTCATCCTGCGAGGTAGGCAACAACACAGAGCTTTTAAAAAAAATATTGAAAATCAGCAAAGCCCAGGCGATTTTCGCTTACAGGGTGGAGGTTGAAGACTGGTACACGAATATCGTGGAGTTCCTTCTCTATGACCGGATATTCAACACAATCTGGTCTCCCGGCAAGATCGCAGAAAGAGTCACATCCGCTCTTAAGACAGCAGGCATCCAGCCAGAAGCTGCTTCCAGCATAAAACGTCCCGTCCTTGTCTGTGTGACAAAGAACGGGGTTTATCCAAGACGATAGGGTTTTTTACTTTGCCTGTTCTATCGCGTTCTGCAGGTCCCTCTTATGTTCTTCTTCCTGGATAAGTATATCTTCGAGAATTCTGCGAAGCCCGTACTCCCTTAACTGTTCAGCCTCGTAAATGCGCTCCTTGTAACGTTCAACTGCATGTATTTCCCCGGCAAGGTCCTGTCTAAGCATCTCAAGGCTCTTCTTTGAAACCTTTACATCCTTTATTTTGACGCTTGGGAATCCGCCCAGCGAGACAATCTGCGTTGAAAGCAACACCGCATGATTATGCTCTTCCGTTGCATGAATCAGAAGTTCCTTCTGTATCGCATCATATTGCGCCCCGGCTATAAGTGAGGCGTGTTGTATATATTGTATAAGAGCTTGATATTCCCATTCAATGTCGTCATTCAGCTTTGCAATCATTTTTTCCAGGGTAATCTTCATATTCCTCGTTCCTTTCATTGTTTTCTGTTCACCACTAACGATAAAATTTATAAACTCATTTTTAATTAATCATTTATTGCTTTTTTTATTTAACTGGACAAGATTTTTTTCATGATATTACCCTTATAATTGAAAAAAGTTTAATATATCTATAAGTTAAATTTCTATGAAGATAGCCATTATTTCAGACATACATGCAAATCTCGAAGCATTTGAATCTGTACTTGCAGAGATAGACAGCATTGCCCCTGACGAAATCTACTGCCTGGGGGATATCGTTGGCTACAACGCCAATCCCAACGAATGCGTTGAATTGATAAGAAAAAGGAACATCCCATCAATCATGGGCAACCATGACAGAGTTGCCTGCGGACTGGAAGAACCTCTCTTCTTTAACACATCCGCAAAAAAGGCTATTCTATGGACAAGAGGAAAACTCAATGAAGACAATAGAAAGTTTTTGCGTGAGCTTCCTCAAAATCTATCCCTGAAAGGTATTGTTCTTCTTGTCCACGGCTCGCCGCGCGATCCTGATGAATACATATATAGTGAGACAACTGCATCAAACTGTTTAAACTATATGGAAAACAATAACCCTGCGGTAAAGGTATGTTTTTTCGGACACACACATTACAGGAACATATTCTTTTCAGAAAAGTATGAGGCCCAAAAAGAAAGTATCAGGATGTTCAAGCTTAATCCTTACGGGAAATATCTTGTAAATCCGGGCAGTGTGGGCCAGCCGCGGGACGGCGACTCTGCCGCATCATTTATCACTTATGACGAGGCAACATTTGCAGTAACCTACCATCCGGTAAAATATGATATAGAAAAAACAGCCGGCAAGGTACGGCAGGAGGACCTGCCGGAATCGCTTGCAGAAAGGCTCTTTCATGGACGTTAAGCTTGGACATTAAGCATGGACGTTAAAAAGCAGGACTCAGATAAAGACAGGCTTACATTCTTCTTAGCCGGAATAATACAGGGCTCAATAAGTGAGAAAAAAATACATCCGCAGGATTACAGGCGCAGCATAAAACAGACAATAAAGAAACATTTCCCTAACTCTCATATTATTTGTCCTATCGAACAGCATCCGGACTCGATAAATTACAGCTATGAAAAAGGGAACAGGACTTTTTTAGAACTTGTTGAAACTGCCTCGGGTGCAGACGTCCTTGTAGCATACCTTCCTGAAGCAAGTATGGGAACAGGTATTGAGATGTGGGAAGCTAAGAAATGCGGCAAAATAATAATAGCCGTTTCCCCTTTAGCTGAAAACTGGGTAGTAAAATTTCTCGCTGATGCAGTATGCAGTTCAGTTGATGAGCTTGAGAAATATCTTGGCGGAACCAAATTTGCGAAGCTGTTAAATAAAATCCCCTGACGCAGAAGTAATTCTGATTATTCCGTTTCTTCTTTAGCAACCTCAATATTCTTTTCCATCTAAAACTATACAGGCTATAATTTATATTTGCTGTAATTCCTTAAATTAATGCCTGTTCATAGCT
Source organism: Candidatus Schekmanbacteria bacterium (assembly GCA_016219965.1). NCBI lineage: Bacteria > Candidatus Schekmaniibacteriota > Candidatus Schekmanbacteria bacterium. The sequence continues at coordinate 108,858 of JACRJM010000015.1, read as the reverse complement.
TTTAAAAATAAAATGCATATTGAGGTTGACGACGTTTAAATTATTTACTATCGAAACAAAGGTGACTTAATTGGTAATTAATAAACTGACCGCATCAGTACTGCATTTACGCTGCATTTTTATCTGAGCAGTGAATTGTTGTATTTTTTTTTAAAAGCATTTTTAACATCAAAGGAGGATAGATGAAAAGAAAAGCTATAGTCATCTCGGTATGTCTCACATTAGTTGGTTTATGCAGTTCTGCATTTGGGGAAAGTTCGTATCTCACAGCATGGAAGACGAAATATCCGACATCAACAGCTGCCACTAACATCAGTGCCACCACTTCATCTCAATGTGTTTTATGTCATTTTAATGGAACCAAATCAACCTTTAACGCCTATGGTTGGGCTGTAAGGGCTCAATTGGGAGGCGCTACAGGTGTTAACAGCGCAACAATTACAGCAGCATTCGTTGCAGTAGAGGCTCTTAATTCTGACGGGGATCCTACCGGCTGGTCGAATTGGCAGGAGATAGTCACATATAATACACAGCCTGGCTGGAGAACCGGAGCAAACAATACAAACTATAACAAAAGCGGGGCCACTACAACCGGACAAAACCCAATCACTTTAGTAGCAGGCACCCTGGATCCGGTAACAACTTCTGTGGAACTGTTATACTTCAAAGCAAAATCTCAGAAAAACAATATCGCATTAAAATGGAAGACAGCGTCTGAGATAAACAATGAAGGATTTAATATCTGGCGTTCCGGGGAGAAGTCCGGCGAATATACTAAAATAAATGATGCGCTTATTCCTGCCAACGGAAGTAATTCCGGCGCAACATATAAGTACAAAGACAAAACTGTTAAAAAAAGAAAAACTTATTTTTACAAACTGGAAACTATAGATAACAATTCCAATAGTGAGTTATTTGACCCTGTCAAAGCAAAGTCTAAATAATAAGTAATTTTTATACCAGGAACATAACATCCCTCGCCTGAGCACACGGTTCAGGCGAGGAGTTTGTTTGAAATGTTATCGGGAAAATGACCCTTTTCCTTTTTTGCTGCTATTGATGATTTTGTTGAGACATACAATCTTCTTCTTGCAGACATTTATTTCTTTCTCGTACTTTTGCCTGAGCTTTAGCTTTTCCGTAACTTCATACACGTCTTCATTTGGTATTTGCTTGCTTACAAACTTATGTCCCTCACGATGCTTGATGGAAACATAACAATGCTCTTTTCCCCTGTATATCTTTTTGCGCCTGACAATCTCACCTTTAGGAAGCTTTGACACAGCCTTCTCAAGGCTGTCCAGCATCTCTTTACAGCGCTTTAGCTCATCACGCGGCGCCCCGCTCACAACCACATCTTTCTCAATCTCTTTCATGATTTTATATTATATATTGTTTTTAACATTTTCATACATTTCGTTTGGATCTGATTAATGATTAGACCTTAATCCTGATGTATGACTAGTGTAGTGATAATTGACAAGGGATATTAAAGAAACTGTGGCAATTGTAATAACACTTAATAATTTTATAAGGGTTAAAAACTTTTCTTATCTTCTTATTGCCGAAAGCAACTGTTTCTCTTGAGAAAGTAACATTTAAACCTGTGACTCCTTTTAATATTTCTTTAACCTCGTAGAATTCATATATTTTTCTTTCTTGAAGCAACGGATAAAATTAATAGATATATATATTGCAAATTCTTTCTAAACTATTTTACAATTTAAAAAAAGGAGAAAAATTGGCTAGTGCAAATCAACTTAAGGCTTTATTAAAAAGCTATGCAGATGGTGACCACGAACATTTTTTTGCCATTGCTATGCAGGTGGCTGCACATGAGGCAAAACTTGGACATAGCAAACTTGCTCATGATTTGAAAAACATAATAGATGATGCCAAAGTTAATCAGCAAAAAGATCGACTAATAAAAAAACCAATTCCAATAGCAAGCCCGCGTGGTGATCTCTCAACGCTTCTATCAATCTCATATTCCAAAATTCGTATTTCAGATATGATTCTTAGCGAAGATCTTTCTGCCCGTTTGTCTCGAATAGTCAAAGAGCAGCGACAGCTCTCAAAATTACGTGCACATGGACTTTCTCCAAGACGAAAGCTTCTTTTAATAGGGCCACCTGGAACAGGGAAAACCATGTCAGCCTCCGCATTAGCCGGGGAATTTTCTCTTCCTCTATTTGAAATCCGTCTCGAAGGGCTTATAACAAAATACATGGGAGAAACAGCGGCAAAACTTAGGCTGGTATTTGATGCAATAACAGAAACACGTGGTGTTTATCTTTTCGATGAATTTGATTCAATCGGTTCTCAGCGGAAAATCACAAATGATGTAGGTGAAATTCGCAGGGTTCTTAACAGTTTTTTGCAATTTATAGAACAAGATGAATCTGATAGTCTAATTCTTGCAGCAACTAACCATATTGAAATCCTTGACCATGCTCTTTTCAGACGCTTCGATGACGTTATTCAATACACCCTCCCAAATAAAAAGCTGATTATTGATACGCTTAAAGCAAGACTAGCTTCTTATATTAAAAACAATATTGACTGGCAAAAACTCGCTGATTTTTCGTCAGGACTTAGCTATGCTGAAATTACAAGAGCCTGTGAAGATGCAGTCAAGGAAAATATAATCGACGATCGAAAAAACCTTGAGACTAATGATGTCATACGTTCTATTTCTGAACGTAAATCACTAATACATAAGTAAATTTTTTATGTCCGATAAAGATTCCACTAAACTTCCTCATTTGATACTAAAAAACACAGCTATTACAGAACAGTACACCTCTCGAACAACTGGGAGTGATATTTTCAAATTGCCAAACAGAAAGAGAAAAGAGCATGGAACATTCTTAAAAAACCGCCTTGAACTTATTATAGAAGAACAGCAACTCAAAATTGAGAAAAAGGCCTTCGGTATTGATGCTGGGAATGGAATTTACCTTCAGTTTGAAAGTGAATCTAACTTTCCACTAAAAATTGATAGTCTTGAATATTTACGTAATGGAATTGAACTCTGTGCAACAAAAGAAATTGAGGGGAAGACATATGCTGTTGTTTTTGTTCCAGAAGGGAAACTTGCATATTTCGTTAAGCGTGTTGATAAATATCTAAATGAAAATAGGAAAAATACGGATCACCCCAAAAACCAGAACTTGATTGATAGTATTTCCGACATTCACAGAGCAGCCCTTAAAGCTTTATGGATGGATAAAGAAGAAGATTTTCCTTCTGAAGATCAGGATATTTGGTGGGAGGTATGGCTACGGGGTAAAAGCGATAAGCAGAAAAAATTAGATTATTTTAAAGAATACGCAGAAAAGATAGGTATTCGCGTCGGCAATGAACACATCGCATTTCCCGAACGGTTAATTATACTCGCTTATGGGAATAGAGAACAAATGAGCAAATCTATTGACTTGCTTAATTGTATAGCCGAGCTTCGTAAAGCTAAAGAAACTGCAGATTTTTTCATGAACATATCATCATATGATCAAGCTAAATGGGTAGAAGAAGTATTATCGCGAATAAAATTACCGCCAAATAATGCGCCTGCTGTTTGTATTTTAGATACAGGGATAAATAATGGACATCCATTGATTAAGCCTGCCTTGAATCTAGTTGATATGCATTCTTACCATTCTAATTGGAATGTTGCAGATCATCATGGGCATGGAACGGAAATGGCAGGTCTTGCTATTTATGGAGACCTCCTGTCTGTGTTGTTGTCAAATGAACCAATACAATTAACACATTTACTTGAATCTGTTAAAATCCTTCCACCGAGTGGACAAAACGATCCGAAGCTGTATGGCTGTGTTACAGCTGAGTCAGTTGCCCGTGCTGAAATTGCAGCCCCAGAACGAAATCGCACTTTATGCATGGCTGTAGCAACAGAAGATTTCAGGGATCGTGGCAAACCATCTTCTTGGTCGGCAGCTGTGGATTCTTTGTGTTCAGGAGCTGATGACAATAATCAACGTTTATTCATAATATCTGCAGGAAATACAAATGAAAACATGTGTATCCACTATCCTAACTATAACATGCTCGATGAAATTCATGATCCTGGACAATCATGGAATGCATTAACTGTTGGGGCGTATACTGAAAAATCGAACATAGATCAAAGCCTATATCCAAATTTTATTCCCGTAGCTCAAGCAGGTGATTTAAATCCAATAAGTTGCACGTCAATGACATGGGAAAAACAATGGCCGATTAAACCAGAGATTGTGCTTGAAGGCGGCAATAAAGCTATTAATCATACAACTAAAATTGTTGAGAATCCTGATAGTCTTCGTTTGCTATCAACTTATTATTTACCACTTGTGAAACAATTCAGCACGACTGGAGAAACAAGTGCAGCTACAGCACTTGCTTCGCGAATAGCTGCAACAATACAAGCATATTATCCTAAACTATGGCCTGAGACAATTCGAGCGCTGTTGATTCATTCAGCAAAATGGACAGAGCCTATGAAGGCTCGGTTTAATTCATCAACGCGACGCAATGATGCTGAAAACCTTCTAAGATATTGCGGATATGGTGTTCCGGATCTTAAGGAGGCTCTATGGAGTGCAAGGAATTCACTAACGTTAATAGTACAAGATGCACTTCAACCATTCGACAAGCAAGATAATTTTTACAAAACAAGAGACATGCATCTTCATAGGATTCCCTGGCCTAAAGAAATCTTGCAAAGTCTTGGAAGCACAAAAGTCGATATGAGAGTAACCCTTTCTTATTACATAGAACCAAATCCGGGAAGTAGAGGATGGAAAGGGCGTTATAGATATGCTTCGCATCAACTACGATTTGATGTAAAAACAGCTTCTGAAAATGAAACACAATTTAGGAAGCGCATAAACAAAGCATCACGAGATGAAGAAGAAGGAAAAACATCTGATAGTGATATAAAAGATTGGCAGCTTGGAAGTGTACGTAACAGAGGTTCTATCCATTCTGACTGGTGGAGTGGAACAGCTGCCGATCTTGCTTCAAGAGGACTTATAGCAGTATATCCCATTATCGGATGGTGGCGTGAACGACATCAACTTGGAAAATGGAATAAGAAAGCAAGATACGCTCTTGTAATTACGATAAAAACCCCAGAAACATCAATGGATATCTATACAGAAGTTGCAAATAAACTAGAAATACCAATACAGATTTCAATTTGAAATTATAAAAAATAATACAACCACAAAGTTTATTACTTTTAAAGTACTTTTAGAAAATAAAAATTATTAACAGATTTACTACTGAGATCGCCATGCTCCCTCGGTCGCTCTCGACCACAAGAAGATAATAATTTGACACTAACGTGGATAGTACTTATTTTTCCGCAAATGCGAGATTTGTGCGTCAGGCGAGGAAGTGGACAACGAGCAAAGCGGAGCATACTTTTTCTGTATGTGAGCATTTGAGAGTTGGCCGCTGACGAAGCATCACGCCAAAGCTCGCATTTGCCCACTGCCCAAGCTAGTACTTTACTGAAACCAGAACCAACCCCTGCGCCGGCGCCGTCGGCCCCGCCGCCCTCCTATCCCTGGCCTCTAGAATCTCTATAATCTGCTCCGGTTTCATCTTTCCGATTCCTACCTGCACCAGTGTCCCCACCATGTTCCTCACCATCTGTTTCATAAAAGCACTGCCTTCCACAACAAATTTAATGAACCCGTCTTCTTTTTTTATTGTAAACAAATCTATCCTGCGGATGGGAGATGATGAATCACACCCTGAAGCGCGGAAGCTCGAGAAGTCCTTTTCACCTTTGAGGAAAAGGGCACATCTGTTTATCTCTGCAATATCAAGTGGCGGATGATAATGCCATGAGTATCTGCTGTAAAAGGGAGTTTTATAGTCCCTGTTCCAGATAAAATAATTATAGACCTTCCCCTTAGAATTATACCGGGAGTGAAAATCTTTATCTACTTCCTCAGCAGTTTGTATGGAAATGTCGTGCGGAAGAATTGCATTAAGTCCACGTCTTAAAGTCTGCACATCAACATTTCTGTCAATGTTGAAGTTTGCTATCTGTCCTCGCGCATGAACGCCGGCATCAGTCCGTGAAGCACCTATCAGCTTTACTTCCCTCTGGAAAATCTGACCTATGGCAACAGTAATTTCCCCTTCAATGGTTTTATCGCTTGGCTGTATCTGCCAGCCAGAATAATCGGTACCATCATACTGGATTTTCAGCCTTATGTTGGTCATTGTTCCGCAAGCCTCTCTATTATCTTTTCTTGAAAGCGCATTTTATCAAATTTCAGTTTGGAAGTCTTTTTACCATCTATGAATACTACTGGAACTTCAGTTTCGTATTTCCCAAGTTTTTCGCTGTCATAGGTAATATCAGTGACTTTCATTTTAAATGGGTAACGCGCCAATATGTCAGAAAGCTCATTTTTTGCCTCATCGCAAAGACAACAGTCTTTCTTGGAATATATCTCAACGATGGGAAGATTTTCAAATTCAGCACGCCTTATCCCTTTTTTATGTTTCCTCCTGAAATTATGCATCCAAGCCCACTGCTCAGGGTGGGATTTTATCTCAGACTCCACTTCTTCAAGGAAACGCGCGGCGTTTAAATATAAGGCACAGTCCCTGTTATTTGAGCTTACAACTTTGATAGGATGGCGGAATTTGACTTTAAATTTTCCATTTTTCCTCATAGCATATCCAAAAAGAACAGGCGCATCTGACCTCATGGCAAAAATCGAAGGGCCGGAAGGCGTACTTGTCTCGCCGCCAAGAAATGGAACTGCTATCCCTCCTTTTTTAGCGTAATGGTCAACGAGGAACCCGAGAGGCTGACCTTTCTTCAAAGCATCGAGCGCACTCTTCATAACCTCTTTTTCCTTCCCTCTTCTCCTCACTATCACATGCACTCCGCTTGATTCCCTTATCTCCGTTATCATTTTATCAATCCATGGATTTGAATAGTGCTGCGCAATGACTGTTGTTGGGAAACCCCTTACAGACATTACAGCCTGAAAAAACTCCCAGTTTCCCAGATGACCTGTGATAACAACCAATCCTTTCCCTTCTTTCATCGCAGTTTTGAAAACATCAAGGTTTTCAAACTCAGCCATGTTCTTGATATCTTCTTTGGACATCCGCGGAAGATGCAAGGCTTCAAGTACATTCATCCCCATGCTCCGGAATGATGCACGGGCAATTCTGTCCGCTTTCTCAGCCGTTATACCGGGGAAGGCAGTTTCGATATTTGAAAGAGCTGTAAGTCTCGCACTTCGCATAAGATAAAAGCATGCGGTTCCTGCAAATTTCCCAATAAGGCTCTTCACCCCAAAAGGGAGAAAATAGATAGCGCCGTAAAGCCCTCTCACGAGAATATAGACAAAGTATCTGCGTATGTTTTTTATGGTCTTTGATTTACTCATCAGTTTTGCAATCTTTCAGTTTTTCCATTCCTTCAGAAGTACATTTTCACCAGCCGGCTTGACAGTTCCCCTCTGGCACTGAACAGCAGGTGCCTGACGGGGAAGCAGCCAAGCCGCAACTGATTTGAACAGGTTTGGCAGATGCCGCAGCAGGCGCATGAAGTTTTAAGCCTGCGTGGCATCTGCCAAACCTGCTGTAATTTACGCCCTCGGATGATATTTCTTATATACCTCCCTTATCATCTGCGAAGACACATGAGTATATATCTGTGTCGTAGATATGTCAGCATGGCCCAGGAGAAGCTGGACAGCTCTGAGGTCGGCTCCCCTCTCTATCATATGCGTGGCAAAGGAATGCCGGAATGTGTGAGGAGTTATCCGTTTCTTTATCTTTGCCTTTCTGCAATACCTTTTAAGCATTTTCCAGACTCCCTGTCTCGAAATCCTTTTCCCTGATCTGTTCAGGAAAAGATAAATGGAATTAATTTTTTTCTTCTGAAAAAGAATCCGCTCTTTTTTAACATAATCTGACAGCGCATTTAAACCCTGATCGCCTATCGGGACAAGTCTTTCCTTGGAGCCTTTGCCTTTTGCTTTTAGAATACCGGATTCAAAATCAATGTCATTCACAGTGATCCCGGTAAGCTCAGAGACGCGCAGACCGCAGCCATAAAGGATTTCAAGCATAGCCCTGTCGCGTATGCCAAGCAAAGTCTTTATGTCCGGGGCATTGATAAGCCTTTCTACCTCTTCCTCAGAGAGTACATCAGGAAGTCTTCTCCAGGGGCGCGGGTTTTCAATCCTTACGAGCGGATTGCCTTTTATAATCCCCTGTTTCAGCAGGTACTTAAAAAACCCCCGGATGGAAACGAGTTTTCTAATGATTGACGAAACTGCAAGTTTCCGGTCCCGCAGTGAAGATAGATATACCCTTACATCGCTTATGGTTATTTCATCAGGGGCAGACTTCCCCTTCTTACCCATCAGGCTGATGAAATCTGAGATATCATTCTCGTAGGATTCGAGCGTGTTCCTTGAAAGCCCTTTCTCCACATCAAGCATTTCAAGGTATTTCAGCAATTGGTCATTTATAAGTGACATGGCAGTATTGAAGCAGTATCGTTAAGACATCATTCTAAGGGCGCTTAGAGGAATTTTTTCAGCAGTGCTTACCCTGAAAAATCTCCCCTTCCCTATGTTTGCAACTTTCTTCGCAAAATCAACTCCGGGATTCCCGGGCTCGCTTATAAGAAGAATGGAAATCTTTATATCCCGCATTACTGTCCTTCGTGCCTCGACAAGGGCAAATCTGTGTCCCACGTCTTCGCGCTTCATCTCGGCAGATGACGATACCCTGTTTCCTATGCCGGGCGCCGCATTGGGCTGCCCATCAGTTATAAGAACGATGTGCTTCTCATATGGAGCCTTCTCACGAATCAGCATCTTGCGGGCACACTCAATCCCCTTCCCTATGTTGGTGTACTGGTCAGCGCGCAGTTTAACCACCGCATCGGTTATACCGTGATAGCTCTTTCCCAACGGGAATATCTGTTCAGCCTCATTGCTGAAAGCCACAAGACCTACGCGGTAATTTTTATCTATAGCCGCTCTTGCAAGTGCAGTAACGGCAATCTTTGCAAACCTGAGCTTTGCCTGTTTCCTCATGGAAGCACTTACATCAAGACAAAGTACTATGTCCTCAGTCCTCGTAGGGAGTTTGAGATAGGACATGAGGTCTTTCAAATCGATCTGCTCAAGGCTCTTCCTGTTCCTTAACAGCTTTCTAAGCGTATGGTTGACGGAGATGTCGCCGAAGTTATCACCTCTCATGTAGGGACGGATGTCAACTATGTTGGCGGAAAACCTGTCCTGCTTAAAAGCATCTTTCAAGAGCCCGCTTGCATTGGTCTTTCGGATTAACTCGTCTAAAAGCCAGTCCAGGCTCTTTCCTGTTATGGTAAAGTTTATCTTCCCTTTGTCATGGATCTTAACTACTCCCCTGTTCTGAAGCTGGTAGAGAAGGACATGCAGGTTCTGGTATTTCAGTTTGTCATTGTCCACATCCTCCCCCTTGTTCTCTTTGACGACATAATGGACATAAGCATCCTCAAGAGAGCAGTCCTCGCTCTTGAATTTATGCTGAACATCCATAAGGTCAGCAACAAGCTCCATCAGTTTTCCGTCCGGAGCTTTTGATGCAGTGCTGTCACTCTGGAGTTTCTCAAGCTCCTCTATCCCTTTTTTTAACTCCTCCTCGCTTATAAGACCCTTTCGTCTCATGTTCTCAAGGTTCTTTCTAAGCTCGCTTATACCTTTCGAAGTAAGCTTAAGTGAGTTTGGCGTCATATTGCTCATGTAGCCGCGGCTTACAAGGTCATTAAGCATTCTTTCCAGTCCCTCATGCCTTGTCTTAGCTGCCTCCGCATAGCGGTCAAGGAGTTCCTTTATACGCTCATCATCAAGGTCGCCGGTGGCGAACAGGTCCCTTTCATTTATTTCTCCGGGTGACTTCTCATTCTCAAGCGCCTTGTCTTTCAAATATTCGAGGGCATTCAAGACATCTTCTTTGGAGAGAGGGACCTTCTTATAATTTATGCGGTGGTCGTCATCATCAATCTTTTCTCCCTTGATACCGTAAACTGCGGCCTTTATTATCTCATCGATGATTTCATCCTCGCTCTTCTGTGAACCGGGGCGCCTGACCACGCGGCTCGGAAGCGTAACCTTTGCAGCCCTTTCAATGGTGAAGCGCTCCATTTTCCCCGTAAGAGCAAGTATCGCGTCATGCACTTCCTTTATAGCTATGCTCGCCCTCACACTTGCGCCATGAAGAAGGTCAGGATGATTTCTTGTCATCTCTATTATATCGAGCATTATACTTGCCGCATTGTCATTCGTGATCGAGCTTTCCCTGACTTTGGAAGCCCACTCTTTGAGTGCATTCCCGAATATTTTCTGCGCAGTCGTAGACGATATATTCTTATCCGCGTAAAGCTGGTAGGCTGCCGAGAGTGTGTCAGGAAGGAAACGAAGCCCATATATGCTTTTCTCAGAAGATGGTTTGGAATAGAGTTCACCTTCATCATTAACAGAAGGTATTACTGAGCGTTTCAGTGTTTCATAGATTCTCATGGCTTCATAGATGTAGCTGATGTTGCCGGCAACTAGTATCTTCCCTTTACCTAAAACCGAAGAAAGATCTGCAAGCCTGCTTGCGCAATATACGGCTTTATCAACTATTTCTCTCACTGTCTCCTGGTCTGCAAAATAACTTTTCTGATATCTTTCTGAAAGCTCTGCAAGAAAACTGTGGACTGCGCCAAATCCCTTGCAGTCCATTCCCTGCGAATCAACAGCCTCTGATATGCGCTTTGATATGCCTTCGAGCCTCTGTTTATTCTCAAGAAAACCCGGGCTTCTCTGCTCTCCTATGCGCAATCTTTTCTTTGGGTAACCCACCGGAACAACCGGGATGTCTCTCTGCAATGCCTCGATTATGATTGTCTCCCATATGCTTCCCGGATAATAAGTGCTGTAAATGGATGATTCATTGCCGTCAGCGTAAACGGTATTGAAGTTAGTAGGTATTCCTATGAAATTATAAGGGCTCAATGAATGGAACATATTCGCGGAGAACTCCTGCATCGGCGATATTGAGACAGCTATGCATGATGGCTTTATCTCGTCTATTACCATGCGGACAATCGCCGGCACATTAGCGCTGATTTCAGGAAGCCCCAGGAAAAAGGTCTCGCAGCCTGAAAGATCCCCTTCCCCCTTCTTCGCTTTGCCGTTAACCCATCCTTCCACAAGGGAAGCGAGCCTGTTGTCGAGAAAGCTCGTCAGGTCCTTGATTTCAGCTTTAATAGTTCCCCTTTTTTTCAGGGAATCCGGCAGTAGAGGGCTTTTGCGGCGCATAGCTTTTTTAAAGATCGAATCGAGTACATCAGGGTACTCATTGCGCAGCACAAGCAACCGTAAATCATTTATGGTGGGGACAATCATTTCTCATCTGAATCGAGAACTTTTCTTACAAAGCCCTCCGGGTCTTCAAAGTAAGAGCTATCGCCTGAAATCGAAATTTTTCCGGCAAGCACGCGCCTTGCAGAGTCGACCACATCTTCCTTATCAACTTCTTTTTTATCTCTCAACTTTGACACAGCCTGGGACTGCTCATAAATCGAAAGCGATGTACGAACGCTGGGAGGGTTCTCGAGCTCCTCTTCCCTGCGTGCCCTGCGGCATATGTCAGCAATCGCCTCAACCTGTTTCTTCAGTATCTTTACTCCATCAAGCTTCCTTCCGTATCTCTCTATAATCTCTATTTCCTGGTCGCGTGTTGGGTAGCCTATAAGCACTCTTTCAAAACGGTCGCTCAAAGTCTCCGATATCTTCTCTACTCCGGCATATTCCTCGGGGTTGTCGGTTGCAATGACAAGGGTGTCCACATTTACCTCTATGTCGAAGCCTCCGATTGTCGTAACCCCCTCTTCAAGGACCTGAAGAAGAGTGTTCTGCGTCCTTTGCGGTACACGGTTAAGCTCGTCTATAAAAAGGATTTTCCTGTTGGCTTTCTGTATCTTCCCCGGAGTAAATGACCTGTAATCATGTATCCCGTATTTCATGGCATTGACAGGATCTATATCTCCAATGAGATCTTCGGGCAAAAGTTCAGATGAACCCTGTACCCTTACAAAACGCTGGACTCCAGGTATTGTTACTTTTTTGAGTTTTGATTTTCCGATACAGTCAGGGCATGCAGGCTTTTCAGGACTGCATACATACCTGCACCCATCAACTGTTTCCATTGGAGGAAGAAGCTTTGCAATTATGCGGGCTGCAGTCGTCTTCCCGACACCCGCAGGCCCTTCAAGAAGAAGATGCCTTCCTGCTACAAGGACCGCAAGGATAGCTTCTTTGGTTTCATCATCGCAGTAAAACCCTTCAAGAGGGTCCTCTTTTTTCCTGACCGTATCGAGAATCTTTTTGCGCAGTTCTTCTTTTATCATAAGAAATCCGTTGGTTGTCTCTTAACTACTTTTCAGTGCAATTATTAAAAACAGCCAAGCTGGCAAGAAGATATTTTAATGTTCAGCAGATTAAGTGCCTGTCCTATATTCATGATAGATACACCTTCTTCTTTAGCAAGAGCAAACGCTTCTGCACACTTAATCTTTCCGTCAACAGCTTTTTTCCTGGCTTTGTCTTCAATACGCTCTGAAAGTTCTTTTACTCTGGGGTCATCACTTTTTTTCCACACTGCCCGCGTCATTGCCGACTTCCTCCTGCTCAATGTTAATTTCGATTTTTGCATCCTTTTTAAGATCAGCTAGCAGCTTTTCAAGAATATTCCTTTTTTTCTCTGCCGAAAGCGTCGTGATTATGTCATCCCTCGCCTCTTCGACTGTAGCGTCCTGAGGCGCCTTTTTATCGGCTACCTTAATTATGTGATATCCGTAACGTGTTTTCACAACATCACTCATTTTCCCAACCGGCAAAGCGAACACGGCATTTTCAAAATCCTTGTCCATTACACCGCGGGGAAAATAATCAAGGTCTCCTTTGTTCTGCTTTGCTGATGGATCTATGGAGCGATCAACTGCAAGTTTTGAGAAATCAGCACCTTTCTTGAGCTCCTTGAGTACATCTTTGGCTTCCTGTTCTGATTTCACCAGAATATGGCTTGCCCTTATCATCTCCGGATGATCATATTTTTGCTTATTCTGTTTAAAATAAGCTTCAATTTCAGTCTGATTTACGTTCAAATCTTTGAATGTTTCAGCCAGGTATTTTTGCACCACCATCTGTTTTTTAAAATCATTTTTTACATAACTCTCATCCACTCCGAGCTGGGCCAAAAACTTATTGAAGTTCTCATCCCCCATCTTTGATTTAAATTGGGAGAACATCTGATCAAGTTCTTTTTCATCGATTGGATAGTTCTTCTTCATTGCAGCATCAAGCACCAGCAGTCTGTCTATCATCCTTTCCTTGATACTCTCTTTTACCTTTTCAATAATAGACTTTCCCTCAGGGGTATCGAGTTTAAGCTCTTTGCCGAATCTCTTGAAACTGTTTGAAGCATCCTCAAGCTCTTTAGCAAAGATCATTTTGTACTCTTTTTGTGTAATCTTCTGATCATTAACCTTAATTGCGGCATCCTTATCCTTAAGAAGATTACATGATATTAATCCCGGGCTTGCAAGAAAAACAAGCATAAGCACAAGGAACCATTTTTTTTCTCTGAAAAAATCAAAATTCATTCTTTTCTCCTCCGCGAGGGTTGAGTAACTATCTATTAGAACGTTAGTACGCAAACATTAAATAAATAAGGATTGAAAGTCAAATATAATAGATAAATAAAACGAGCCCCCTTCTTTGCAGAGGAGGCTCGTTTATCAGCTTTATTATCTGTATTTGTTTTTTACTTCTTTATCAGGTGAAGCTCTGTCTCAACCCTTCTGTTTTTCGCACGACCTTCCTTGGTGGAGTTGTCTGCGGCAGGCTCTTTCTCACCCTTGCCTATAGCTTCAATTAAACTTGCAGCAATCCCGCCTTTTTCATAATACTTCTTAACGCTTCCCGCCCTTTTCATTGAAAGCTTATTATTGTATTCATCTGTACCAACGCTATCAGTGTGCCCAATGACTACAACGCTGTATTCGGGATGGGATTTGATTGCAACTAGGTTCTCATCGAGAATTTTTTTCGCATCAGGATTTAAATCAGCGCGATCAAATGCAAAGTGGACATTTTCATAGTTGATTTCCTTCAGTTTGATAACTTCAGGCAGAGACTTTTCTTTTACAACTATCTCCTTTGATACAGGCTCAGAAGAATAGAGTATGTCGGAAACAGTGAGAGTCACCTTGTATGTTCCTTTAGCAAACGCATGTTTTACCATCTTGTCTGAAGCAGAACTCCCGTCGCCAAGATTCCACGCAAATGTAAGTGGGTCGTTGTCTTCATCAGATGATGCACTTCCGTCTATCATAACCTCTTCACCTTCTATCGCTTCAGACGGCATCGAGAAAGCAGCCTTTGGAGCATGATAACGTTTAGGAGGTTTGCATTCTGCATAAGCCTTTGCGGAAGCCGCCATTCCTGCTTCAGCCTTGGCAAGCAAATCAGCGGCATGAGCTTTCTGGTTTCCTTCGTCAATTATCTCATGGCCTGCCTGCTCAATAAGAGCCTGAACTTCGGCAAACAGCCTATCACCTTCAGGACAATAATCATTTCTTTGTTTTGCCAGCTCTGCAAGCTTTGCCTTGTCTGCATCGAGCTGTCCCATCAATTGCGCAGCACATCCGGAAAAAATCAGGGCTACTGCCACTGCTAACGCAGCAACAGACAACCCTCTTCTTATTTTACGCATTATCTTTTCCTCCTCAAATTTCCCAGTTAGTTAAATATTTTACTTTGACTTTTCCAAAGCCTTCTTTGCCTGCTCAAGCGCCTTTGCTGCAAAAACTTTCGCTGCATCAAAATCATACTCCTCCTCTTCATCTTTTGCAGATTTAAGGTAGGATTGAGCGCTGTAATACTCCATGGAAGCTTTTGTATCTGCTCCGTTTTCCCAGGCTTCATTTAATATTTTGCTTACTTCACAAATCTGAGGAGCTGCAGAAGTTGCACAACCTATAATTCCTGCAAATATAAAAGAAACCATCATTAGAACAAAAAAACATTTCTTCATCTCCAACACCTCCTTCGTACGTTCAAAAAATATTAATTTCTTACACACCGCAAACATATTTAAGATATAACAGCCACCATATTCTGATGTCAACAAACATTTTTCCACACTGTCAAAGCATATTTTGTAACTAATAATAATATGCTTCTAAAAAAAATCTACACAATTGTATCTTAAAAAGCATTTTGCCTATTTTGTATTTGCTTAATTCTATTGAAGATGCTATTTTTTTTATATGACATACAGGAGACAAAAACACTTCACGCTTACAGTGGTGGTTCTATTTGCCGTAATTTTTACTGCCGGTGTATATGCAAAAAATAGTGCAAAACCTTTTATGGCACTTGCCGACAACGAAATAAGTTTTGAATCAGCTACAACCGATTTAGAAAGCGTGGCTTTAGACCCAGGAAATCTGAAAAACAAGAAGGTAAGCGATATTAACCCTGATCCTTTGACACCTTTCAGCTCGGAAGCTCTCCCTAAAATCCATATCAAAATGGAGCCGATTAAGACCGCTGCCAAGAAAGCTGCTGTGACTTTCTCATTTCTTGTTACTTCTTCAACTAACAAGAAGTTCCGGGGAATTATAAATAATGTAAAAATAGGGATTAAAGACGGCACACCAAACCTGGCAGTACCTATTGACACTGGCAACAAAGAGAGCGTTAAATATATTTACCGTTCACCGACAGGAACCATACGAAAAATCACCGGGCATATAACAAATGACTCTACAGGGCCTTTGCTGAAAAGCGGGACGGATGAACTGACATTTGACATCAGTGTGTTTAAGGATAAAATATTAAAAAGCTTAAGCTCATGGGGAGTTAAAGATAAAACATTTTCAGGAACCTATACTTATACAATCAGTTTGTCCGGAACAAGCCTTGGAATAGAAGTCGATGAAAACACTTACAAGCCTGCTCAGATATTTGAAGGTCAGATCACCTTTAACTAATTCTTCTTTACTGCTTAAGAGATACTTCTTAGCGCTATTTTCAGTCATATTTCTTTTCCTGCCGCAAACTGTAAATGCAGTTGGAAACAACGGTTCTGAAGATCCTCTGAAAAAAGGCGTGGATTACATTTACAACCTCGAATTTGAAAAAGCAGGGCAAGTGCTTGGCAATCTCCGTGAAAAAAGACCGGATGATCCGGCTCCGTATTTTTACACCGCAATGATCTATTGGGGAAAACTATTCTTCAACTATGACAGGAATGCCATTAAGGATCTCGATCTGTGGCTGGATAAAACTATAGAAGTTGCTGAAAAAAAACATAATGCAGAACCTGAAAATGGTGATGCTGTCTTCTACCTGGGCGGGGCATACGGTTTCAAGGGGAGAATTGCTCTCATAGAACGGAGCTGGCTCCAGACTTATTATTATGGGAAAAAAGGGAACAATCTGCTTCTTGATGCAGAAAATCTTGCTCCGGCAAATTATGACATTATGCTGGGACTCGGGATGTATAATTATTTTCTTGCCCGCGTACCTTCGGTAATCAAGGTCTTGTCATTCCTCTTATTTTTGAAAGGTGACAGCGATCTAGGCATCCAACAAATTGAACAATGCGCTGCTAAAGGAACGTACGCTGCTCCTGAAGCGAGGATAGTCCTTGCAAGCATATATACGTATTTTGAGAAAAAACCTGAAAAAGCCATAGAACATCTGAATGTACTGGTTCAAAAATATCCGGACAATCCAAGGTTCCTGTATACTCTGGCAATTGCCTATTCCAAAATGAGAGATGAAAAGAAGGCGCTTGTTATCGCAGCAGACATAGAAGACAAAATCAGCAAGAGAAGCCAGGGCATTATAGACCAATGGGGGCCGAGGACAAAATACCTGCAGGGTGAGATATTATTTGAACAGAATAAATATGCAGATGCAATGCCATTTTATTTAAATGCCATCACTGCCGCAAAAGGCAATAGCAACGACTGGGTAATCCAGTGGTCAAACATGAAGCTCGGCATGATAAATGATGCTCTTAAAAACAGAGAGCTTGCAAAAGAATATTACCGGAAGGTAATAGATTTGAACGAAATAGGTGAAGAAAATGTATATGTTAAAAACTATGCTAAACAATATATCTCAACTCCCTTTGTCCCCGGCTCACAGAACAACATTGAATGAAAGCTTAGTCTGTTGATATATTTTATTCAATAATATCAAGGCGTTTTATTGCTTCTATTAAGTTTTTTCCCTTGACAATCTAAACCCTAAGCCATTAGTATCAAATTTTAATTCTTAGCGCTTATTACAATATGGAATACATAAGACAGATTGGCAAAAATTTTGGGGCAGTTTACCTTATTCTGATAACTATTTTCTGCTACCAACTTGCAGACATAACATCAGCTCTTCTTAAGATTGTTATAATTCCGGGTATATCAAAGCCCGCCGCAGTTGAAGAGAAAAAAAAAAAGGAAGAGACTCAAATTCAGTCGGTACCTTCCACAATAAATGACTATAAGATTATTGTCGATCGCGACATATTCCATACGCCGGCTGAAAGCAGCATGCAGGCAAATCTTAAAAAAATAGATTTGAAAAATATCAATCTTGATACAATACCGCTTTCTCAGTCAGGACTCCAGCTCGTTGGCACAACACAGGGTGACAAAAAAGACGATAAAAAATCCAACATAGCTGTCATAAGAAAGGGAGAAGATGTTAATTCTTACCATGTGGATTCGCCAATCAACGGAGGAAGGGTTTTAAGCATTCTGAAACGTGCCGTAGTGCTTGAGCTTAACGGAAACATTGAAAAGCTTGTGCTGGACATCGCACCGGTAAATGTTATAAATAAATTTTCCGCTCCGGGTAAAGCAGGCAAACCAGTCAATCCTCCGGCTCCGGTTGCAGAGAAAGGACGTGTGATAGAACGGTCATCGCTCCACCTTGACAATATGGGAGATTTCATGAAGCAAATGCGCCTTGAGCCTGTAATGGCGGGAGACAAGGCTCAGGGGTTCAGGGTATCACAGATAAAGCCCGGAGGCATAATGTCAAAGATAGGAATCATAAATGGTGATGTTATAAAAAGTATCAATGGTATGAGAATTGAAAAGCCGGAAAATGCTTATCAGGCTTACCAGAGTCTCTCAAAAGAGAGCTCTATTACTGTAGAGGTAGAGCGCGGCGGAAGAAATATTACACTGAATTATGAATTAAAGGACTAATAAATATGCTAAAGGGAAATAAGGTGAATGATATTAAAAGAGTTTTAATGTCCCTGCTTTGTATTATTTTACTTCTCCTCCTTTCAAAAGGTTCCACATACGGGAAAGATAACAATGACCAGCCAAAGAAAAAACCTATAGTTTCTACTCTCAGAAAACCGGCAGCACCTGCAAAACCAGCCGGCAGCATGAAAAAAGAAGTAGAAGCAGATGATGATGAGATGGATGCTGAAGATGAAGAAGATAGCTCTGATGACGAAGAAGAAGCTGACAGTGAGGAAGAGACAGAGGCCGATGAGCAGCAAGAAACAAAGATGACTCCATCAGAAAAACGTGCCGTAAAAGCAGATAATGCCGCAGCTCAAAAACCCGCAGCTCCTACACGACCGCCGATGCCGCCAAGACCTGCTCCGGTGGCATCACCTATACCACCTCAGCCAGGCAATCCTCCAAAGACTAACATCGCGCAGCAGGGAGAGTTCATCACTCTTGATTTCAAAGGTGAGGTCAAAGATCTGATAACCATGTTCTCAGACCTCATGGGAAAGAACATGATCTATGACGATACATTTCGCGACAAGATAACAATAATTGCACCAAAAAAACTTTCAAAGGAAGAAGCCTGGAATGTTTTTCTTTCAGTCCTCGATTACCGGGGATATAACGTTATTGAAAGCAAAGAATCAATAAGGATAGTAAAAGCACTGGATGCAAGGCAGGGTGCAATAGATACAATACTAGGCAAAGACGGGAAGGAACTGCCTGACTCGGCACAGCTAATAACCTATGTTACACACCTTCAATATGCAAGTGCGGAACAGATCAAAGGTGCGGTAGCGCAATTAGTGAGCCCAAAGACAGGAACCATCTCATCATATAGTCCTACAAACACTCTTATCATAAGCGACACAGCAGAGAATATAAAACGGCTTCTTAAAATAATAGACGCAATCGATGTGGCAGGGCTTGAGGAAAGACCTGTTATAACTGTACTGCCTCTTAAAAATGCCTCTGCAAAATCGCTTTCAAGTGAACTTAAAGACATATTGGAACAGGCATTAAAACTTGGCGTAGAAAGCGTAAAGGGGGCAAAACCAGGTACCACGTCAGGCGGAGGCAAAGCTGAAGGACCCAAAATAATACCTGATGAAAGACTAAATGCACTTATAATAGTAGCTGACTTACAGACCACCAAGCGGATAGAAGAGCTGCTTGAAAAGCTTGATTCTCCTGTTGAAAAGGGAACAAGCAAAGTGAATGTTTATTATCTTAATAATGCAGTAGCTGAAGATCTTGCCGGAGTTTTAAACGGGATAGTAAGCAAAGCCCCAAAAGCAGGAACCACAGGTGCAGCGAAACCCGGAGAAGCACAACCGTCAGCGCCGCTATTCGGAAGAGATGTTATCATATCTGCTGACAAATCAACTAATGCCCTTATCATATCAGCTTCTGCCGAAGACTACCTGCTCCTTAAAGACATTATTGCCAAGCTTGATATAATGAAAGCGCAGGTCTTTGTTGAATCCCTTATAGTTGAAGTCAGTGAGAACAAAATGGTTCAACTTGGAGTTGAACTTAATTTGCTTAAAGACCTTGAAGACGCAAGCAATCCTCTGAACAAGGTGAGGGCAATAGGTCTGACCAATTTCAGTTCTCTCCAGGGACTCCTTTCTACAACAGCAGGTAAAATCCCGACATTGCCTTCGGGAGCCTCTGTTGCAATAACCAAGGGTCTTATCACACTGGCAGACGGGACACAGGTATTGAACATTGCGGCTCTTGGAACTGCCCTTGCAACTCAAAGCGGCGTGAATGTCCTTGCCCAGCCGCAGATAATAACTGCAGATAATGAAGAAGCAGAGATAACTGTTGGCGAGAACCGGAGGTTCATACGCAGTTCAACAATTGTGTCGGACACTGCAAACACGGTAAATACCTTCGAGTTCAGGGATGTGGCATTAAACTTGAAGCTTACTCCGCACATCAATAAAGACGGCTTTGTGAAAATGACAGTGGAACAGAAAGTTGAAAATGTCATTCCCGGTTCAACATCAGATCAGGGGGTGGAAACATCAAAAAGGGAAGCAAAGACAACCGTAGTTGTTAAAGATATGGAAACAATCGTAATAGGCGGACTTATCAGGGAAACCAATTCACCGAGCATTACCAAGATCCCATGTCTCGGAGACCTTCCATGGATAGGCTGGTTCTTTTCACAAACAAGCAACACGAAAGAAAAGACAAATCTTCTTATTTTTCTGAAACCTACAATAATAAACACACCTGTCGAGTTCGCAAAACTTTCAAAGGATAAAAAAGAGGTTGCTAAAAAGTTCAGGGAAGATGATGAAAACAAAAAAGATATATTCTACAGGACAATCATAGACGGCAAATACAAGTTCTGGAAGGATGACGCTCCAATTCCTATGCTTGATGATCAATCAAAACTTCTCGAACAGACACCTCAGAAGGAACAGGAACCCGGAGCTGAAGAGAAAGCACCCGCTCATAAAACAGAAGTAAAAAAACCTGCTGCAGAAGAAATGGAAGTAAAGCCTACTAACAAGTCAGTTACTGCAGAAGAGATGAAAGTGAAACCTGCGGATAAACCAGTCCTTGCAGTAACTCAAGGACCGGAGAAAACAGAGGCTGAAAAAAAGACAGAGATTCCTCCAACTGAACCTGTTGTACAAAAAAAGGAAGAGCCTATTCTGCCCACTCCTGTTCCCGGTCCTCCGGCAGAGTAATATCAATGTTTGAGAACCTTTCAAAAAAATTAGAAACCGCCTTTGCGAAGCTTCGTAAAAGCGGAAAACTCAACGAGCACGATGTAAAAGACGGCCTCAAGGAAGTAAAAATGGCACTCCTTGAGGCTGATGTAAACTACAAGGTAGTAAAGGATTTCATCGCATCGGTTGAAGAAAAAGCTCTGGGACAGGAAGTGTTAAAGTCTCTTAGTCCCGGTCAGCAGATTATTAAAATCGTGAACGAAGAGATAATAGAACTATTAGGTCATGAGTATAAGAAGCTTGAGTTGTCCAGTACCAAACCTCCGGCGGTAATTCTCCTTCTGGGACTTCAGGGCTCAGGCAAAACCACTACTGCAGGTAAACTCGCCAGGATGCTGAAAACATCAGGACATAACCCAATGCTTGTTTCAGTTGATGTTTACCGTCCTGCTGCGATGGACCAGCTAAAAACAGTGGCAGAAAAAACTGATATTGATATCTATCCCGCATCTCCGAAGGACAAACCTCTTTTTATAGCAGAAAGTGCATACAAATCAGCAAGAGACGGAGCCCATGACATACTTATAATAGATACAGCCGGAAGACTCCATATAGATAACGACCTCATGGATGAACTTAAAGGGATCACATCGGCTTTGCCTGTTTCTGAAAAACTGCTTGTCAGTGACAGTATGACGGGCCAGGACGCTGTAAACATTGCCCGTGAATTCGACGCACAGATAGGCATAACAGGAATAATAATGACAAAGATGGATGGCGATGCAAGAGGAGGTGCCGCGCTATCTATGAGGGCTGTTACCGGAAAACCAATAAAGTTTATAACTACGGGCGAAAAACCTGATGCCATAGAGCCCTTTCATCCTGAGCGAATTGCTTCGCGGATACTCGGGATGGGAGATGTGCTGACACTGATTGAAAAAGCCCAGTCATCGGTTGACGAGGAAAAGGCGCGCGCGCTCCAGCAGAAAATAAGGGAGGAGACCTTCACCCTTGAAGACTTTAAGGACCAGCTTCTCCAAATCAGAAAGATGGGACCTATTGAAGAGATCATGGGAATGATCCCTGGGATGGGCAACCTTAAGAAGATGGGGCTTGGCGGAGATCTGGACGTCGGCGAAAAGGATCTCAAAAAAATAGAGGCAATCATAAGCTCGATGACAGCCAGGGAAAGAGCAAACTACACCATAATCAGCGGAAGCCGCAGGAAAAGAATATCAAAGGGGAGCGGCACAACCATTCAGGACGTAAACAGACTAATAAAACAGTTTGCACAAATGAAAAAAATGCTTAAAACATTCTCATCACCAAAAAAGATGGGAAGAGGAATGAAATTCCCTTTTATGAAGATGTAGCATTTAAAGGAAGGTCAAATGAAAAAGATAAGTAAAATTATAATGATAATCACCTTGGTGCTTCCGCTTCTTGGAACAGTGAGGAGTGACAGAGCACAGAGCGGCTGTGTCGGAACACCTGGCCAAGTCACAATAGACAGCAGAAAAATAAAGATTATTGATGATGACAAAAAAATAGAAATCATTGAAGACAGTCTAAATGTAATTCAAAAGGGGAATAAGTTTCATGTGTACGGAGAAGTGCAAAGCAAAAAAGAAAAAAAATATAGCTGGCTTACTGATGTAAAAATAAATGTCATTTTAAAGGATAGTAATGGGTCGCCAATCAGTTCAAAAAATGTATCAGTAACCGGAGATGAACCGAGGAGGCTTGTTTATTCAACAGAAAGCATTGTAACTTCTACAATTAAAAGGGGAGAGAAAGGGACATTTTCGGTTAATTTTGACGCAATGACAAATACCCTGGGTGTAATAGAAATTCAACCAACATCAAATAAAAACCAGACACTTCCTCTGCGCGTCAATAATAAAAATATAAAAATAGAACCCGTCGGGTCCGGTAAGTTTACATTAAGAAACAAGAAAGTTTATGGAAAAATAACCAACAACTCAGGCCTTGATATATGGAATACCACCATATATGTAAAAATAAAAGACACAAGTAATGGTGAAATTCTTTTCTTTGGCTCACAAAAGGAAGGAAGCAGTGATGTCATATACGGCAATTCAAGGGATAATGTCTTAAAATATAAAGAAACAAAGAGGTTCAAAATCAATACCGGCCTTAAGAAAAAGGACATGAATCATAGAAAAATAAGCGTGTGGGCAACATGGGAAGAGCAATTACCTTCTGATTTAGATATCCCTACAGATATTTCAGTCATTACAGATGCAGGGAGCAGTAATTCATTAATCCTTCAATGGTTAGATAACAGCGACATTGAGCAGGGATACATAATATTCAGGAAAAGCAGTGATTCAGTGGGGTTTGAAAAAATCTCACATACGGTCAGCACCCCCGATCAGATAATACTTACCAACACGATTACAACCTACACCGATACAGTCAGCGTCAGTTCCGCGCCGGTAACCTACACTTACAAGGTGGAAGCTTATATCGGTAAACCCTATGTCAAGGACGAGATAACATCTCTTAGCTCAAATGAGGCTGAGATAACCATTTCAAATTAAATAAGTAGGTTCATTCAACCCTTTCGCTTGACAAATGACAAGAGAATCTAATATATAGCTACATTCAGCAAAAAATATTACGCACCTGTTGTTACTGGTGGAATAGATTGTTTTTACAAAGGAGAAAAAGAAGATGGCAGTTGTTTTAAGGCTTACAAGAGGGGGCACTAAAAAGAAACCATTCTACAGAATAGTAGTAGCCGATTCAAGGATGCCAAGAGATGGAAGGTTCATCGAGATAGTAGGCTTCTACAGACCTCAGCAGACCGATAACCAATGCACCCTTAAGGAAGATAAAATAAGAGAGTGGCTTAGTAAAGGCGCCACACCGTCAGACACGGTAAAATCGCTGCTTAAGAAGTCAGGATTTTTTAAAACTCCTGCAGTTTCAAATTAGCTGTACTTAAGCAGTAGTCACGTATCAGCCAATGAAAGACTTAGTAACCTTTCTCGCAAAATCAATTACAAAGAATCCGGATTCTGTCACAGTTAACGACAAGGAAGTTAAAGGCGTTACTGTCATAGAATTAAAGGTCTCTCCTGACGACAGAGGTCGTATAATAGGAAAGAATGGCAAAACCATCAAAGCTATAAGATGTCTTCTCAATGCATCTTCTTCTCTCAGCAAAAAAAAGGTTTCGCTGGAAATAGTGGAATGAGCGCCGATGCTGACACAATCGTCATAGGAAAAGTTTTAAAGCCCAGAGGCCAAAAGGGAGAACTTACTGTCTACCCTATTACAGACGACCCTAAGCGTTTCTTGAATCTTTCATCAGTTATAATCGAAAAAAAAAACGGCACCGTTATTATCACAGAAATTCAGTCTGTAAGATTCCATAAAGACATCCTGATTATCAAGTTTAAAGGGATTGATACACCAGTAGCCGCGTGGGAGTTTGAAGGTTCGATAATTACGATATCAGAATCCGATGCAATGCCGCTACCTCACGGCCATTATTATCTTGATGACGTTATAGGATGCAGTGTATTCGATGAAGAAGGGATGGCCCTTGGCACCGTAAAAGAAATATACAAAACCGCAGGAAATGATGTATTTGTCATAAAGTCTGAAAGTGGTGAGATTTTAGTTCCGGCAATTGAGAGTTTCATCTTAGAGGTAAGCACCAAAGACAAAAGAATCACGATAAAAAAACCTGAATATGTGTGAACCATGTTTTTCACCGTTATTACGATATTCCCCGAAGCCTTCAAATCATACCTTGAACAGAGCGTAATCAGTAAAGCAATCGAAAAGGGGATAGCAGGAATAGACATAGTTGATCTGAGAAACTATGCAGAGGGAAGGCATAAAGTAGTGGATGATTACCCGTACGGCGGAGAGGCCGGAATGGTTATGAAACCGGAACCTATAACCAGATGCATAACGGCTCTAAAAACAAGGGATGTTTCTAAATCTGCCAAAACAGTTTTTCTCACCCCTGATGGAGAGCTTTTCAGCCAAAAAAAAGCCATAGAACTGGCAGCAGAAAAGAGTCTGATCCTCCTTTGCGGAAGGTATAAGGGTATTGATGAACGTGTGAGGGAAAGTATCGTTGATCATGAAATATCCATAGGAAACTATGTGCTTACCGGCGGAGAACTGCCGGCTATGGTCGTCATCGATTCAGTGATGAGAATGCTGCCGGGCACCTTAGGGAATATTGAATCTGCGGAGAATGATTCATTCTTCAATGGACTTTTAAGCTCTCCGGTGTATACCCGTCCGCCAGAGTTCCAGGGAATGAAAGTCCCAGACGTGCTGCTTTCAGGGAATCATAAGCAAATCAATGAGTGGAAGATTAAAGAATCGCTTAGGAGGACCATGAAAAGACGTCCTGATCTTTTAGAAACTGTTAAACTTTCTGATAAAGACAAAGCATTGCTCGAAAAGTTAATGAAAGAAACAGAAAAAGATGACTGACACCAGAGCTTATATAGGTCTTCTCCATTACCCTATTCTCGGCAAAGACGGGAATATCATAGGAACATCAATTACAAATCTTGACATCCATGACTTATCGAGGACAGCAATGACTTACGGCATTGAGAAGGTATTTATGATAACCCCTTTTGACCTGCAAGAGGAACTCCTTAATAAAATAATCAATCACTGGACAATTGGAACAGGTGCAAAACAAAACCCATTAAGAGCAAAAGCACTGAGCCTCGTGAAGGTTAAAAAAAATATTGATGAAGTTATAGAAAACATACAATCTGCTGATGGTTCAATGCCTCTGACAATCGCAACGGCTGCACGTAATATCGAAGGGAATATAAGTTTCAAGTCCGCAAGAGAAATGATCAGAGAAACACCCAGGCCAGTATTCATTCTTTTTGGGACAGGATGGGGCATGACTGAAGAAATAATAACAAAAGCTGACATAATTCTTGAACCAATAACAGGGAATACGGATTACAACCACTTATCAGTCAGGGCTGCCTCTGCAATTATAATTGACAGACTATTGGGAAAAGCTTAATTAACTATTTTTTAACATCGTCTCTGACTGAAGATGCAACCCTTCCCTTTTTTTGAGAAGTTTTAATGCGCTACTCTTCAATTGTTACCTCAGCACTTCCGTATTGCGATGTTTTTTTCTTATTTACAAATGTTATTACAACTGTAGATGGATACGGCAGTACAGAAGGTGCTGTATAAACACCGCTCTTTCTGTTCTTTGAAGGCTTTATCGTTCCCACAGTGCTGTTTCCACCGGGAATATTATTCACATACCATGCAAGATTTTTTTTCTTTATCTTCTTTCCTGTTATAAATGCTTTAAATGTCATTTTTTCATCTGCTGCAATGCTTGTCTTGTTTGGGGTCACCCATACCGGAGACACATCTCCGGAAAAAACATAAGTCATCGCTGTTTCCTGTTTAAATTCATCGCTGCTGTCTTTTATGCTGGCAAGCCAGAGAATTTGACCTTTAAGCTCGGGGGTATAAGATGGAAACCAATAAGAAGCACTGTTATCACCTGAAATATCTATAGTCTCGTCATAAACTTGTAAATCATTCTGGAATCCGACAACATTAGCACTGCTTCCTCGTTTTATAACTCCATTATTTTTGACTGTTATTCCAATTTCTATTGGTTTTGTGCTTGTTAAACCTATTCGTTTGTCTACTGTAAACGATTCTATACCAAGATCTATCGGAGAATTCTCTTCATCATATCCTCCTCCATTCAGCAGTACAGAAACCTGCGGTTCGTCTTCATCATCGCTGTTAATAGTAATGGTAGCACTGGTTGGAGTAATACCTGAAGGATTATAAATTACCGGTATGTTAAGGGATGAACCAAAAGGCACTGAATAGGGAAATGTCATATCTAGTTCAGCCAAAGAAAAGTCTGAACTCCCTGTAATCGAAATATTTGATATGGACAATGCGGTATTTCCGGTGTTGCTTGCAATTACTGTCAATGTACTTGTCAAACCATAAACTACTTTATCGAAGTCCAAAGATTCAGTGCTGACATTGATCTTGGGCTTTACTGTTAAATCATAACCCTCAGCGCTAAGCGATACATCAAGCTCAGGCTGGTCGGGGTCATCACTCTCAATAGTGAGAGTTCCTGCACTTGGTTCAGCACTATAAGGGACAAAATCAACCGGTATTATCACCGATGAACCGATTGAAACCGTAAATGGTGTTTCCGGGACAAGTTCGTTAAGGTCAAATAGAGAACTTCCTGAAATCAGTAAATTTGAGACTACGAGATCATCAATTCCCGTATTACTTATAGTAACGGATAAAGTTCTTGATGAACCTACAATTACTGTTTTAAAGTCTAAAGATTCTTTATCTGCACTTATATGAGGTACAACGCTTGGAGTGCCGGTTCCGGTGAGTAAAACAGATGCTGTCCCCTGATCAGGATCGTTGCTGGTAATAATTATCGTTGCTGTATCAGATAGGGCTTCTATCGGCTTATAATCAACCTGCAGAGTAATTGAGGCTTCAGCAGTAATGGTAAAAGGCACCGCAGGTGAAGAATTCAAAGTAAAGGCTGAACTTCCGCTTATACCAATTGATGATACAGAGAGATCAGCATTCCCCTCATTGCTTAATGTCAAATCAATGGATTTAGTCTGTCCATCTTCAACTGTTCCAAAATCAATCAAGATTGATGAAAGATAAATGCTGGATTGATTATTCTCATAAATAGAATCCCTGTATTCCCATCGGCCCATATCAACAGTTGTCCCTCCACCAGTCGGTACCAATGAAGCCGGATCTCCAGTATCAATACAGGGACTTCCTTCACTTAGCCGGTATTCCGCTGTGTCGGCAAATAAGGGATCA
Organism: Candidatus Schekmanbacteria bacterium; assembly: GCA_016219965.1. NCBI lineage: Bacteria > Candidatus Schekmaniibacteriota > Candidatus Schekmanbacteria bacterium. Next base: position 80,943 of record JACRJM010000015.1, on the reverse strand, counting down.
CTCGATATATTTGAACTTCCTATATTAAATAAATTAACGGTATTGCTAACAGAGGTCGTGCAGTCATAAAAATCATTAAAATTGAGCTCAACCTCCGGGCTAGGTAATTCAGATGACGGATAAAGAGTCCTTACCGCATAATAAAAACCGGAGACAATATTATTCCTGCAGATTGATGATAAAGAGTTAGCAGCAAATGCTATACCTGTCTGTGCTCCTGGACCTATCAATGTATTATTTTCAACTGTGATATCCTCTGCCGGGATTGAAGGTCCTCTTACCAGTATTGCATTAAGGAAAGAAGTGCTAAATTCTACAATCAAATTCCTCCTTAGTATTGAACCGACATTATCTCTGCACTGAATGATAACTTTCTCATTCTGCCCCGGTGTAATCCGGTCATGAATATAATTCTCTTCACACGTCGTATAATCGCATCCTTTATCAAAACCTATTGTAATAGAGTCTGCATTACTAACATCATTCCCTTTAATCAGTAAATTATTGGATTCCGAACTGAAAATACTATTTTCGCAGTATGCATCAATCGTGCAGTTTTTAACTATGAAGTTTGGCGAACTGAGAATATAAACAGCCCTATAACAAATATTGCTGGTGCTTCCACCGCTTACCGTACAATTTTCAATGCGTGCACCTGGAGATTGCATCACATCCACTATTACATTACTGGTTTCCCCATTACCAACTAACTTAATATTTTGTAAAACCCAGTTATCAGCATAATTTAATTTGAATGCAGATTTAGTCGCCGGTGCAGTTATAATTACTCCATCAGCAGTTCCTTTTACCTTAATATTCCGTAATCTATCAGTTGAAGTATTACCCGATATAACTGCTTCATTATAGTCACCAGGCGATATCCATACCTCATCACCATCCGCAGTCAGCGAATCAATAGCTTTCTGTACTGTAAGAAAAGGAGCAATGGCAGACCCATCATTGCTGTTATCTCCTGTCTTGGAAACATAGAATATTTCTGCTCCGGCTTCGAACGTCCATGCACTGATAGCAATCAGCATCAAAATAAACATATAGAATATTTTTTTGTATTTCATGAGTACCTCGCTTTGCTATTCATCTACAATTTATTGAATAAAGTAAGAAAATACATTAATTTTTTTTTGTTGTCACTTTTTAAATAATACTGAAAAAGTAATAATAATTTATTTGACAAACATCTGGCGTTAGATTACATATGTTTTTCAGTTTTTCAGGAGACTTAAATCATGTTTGAAACGATTGATCAGTTTACAGGTGAAAAATATTCTAAAGATTATCCGCAGTATACACCTGGCGATACAGTAAAGGTCCACTTTAAAATCCTTGAAGGTGACAAGGAGAGGATACAGGTATTCGAAGGAACTATAATTGCCATAAAGAACAAGGGTCCCAGGTCAACTATTACCGTCAGAAAGATATCAAACGGTATCGGTGTAGAAAGAATATTCCCGGTTTTTTCACCGCTTCTGCAAAAAATCACGATCTCCAAAAAAGGTGTCGTAAAGCGGGCAAAACTCTATTATCTTCGCAGTAAATTTGGCAAAGCAGCCAAGGTTCAAGAGCAGAAATAATATAACCTGATACCTTAATGGACCTGTTCGAAAAAGAAGGGTTCTGCAAGGGCTTTAGATTTATTGCCGGAATAGATGAAGCCGGTAGAGGTCCGCTTGCCGGTCCGGTGCATGCAGCAGCCGTTATACTTCCTGCGGATCATCGCATAGAAGGTCTTAACGATTCAAAAAAACTTTCTTCTTCAAAAAGAGATTATCTTTTTAACAAGATCATTGGAACAGCTCTTTCCTATTCTATTTCAGAAGTTGATGAAAAAATAATAGATGAAATAAATATTTTGCAGGCTTCAAAGCTTGCCATGGAAAAAGCGGTTAAAGGTTTAAACCAGATACCTGATTACCTTTTAATAGACGGTATAGTTGCAATAGATTCTTCAATACCTCAGAAAACTATAATAAAGGGAGATGCACAGAGCTATTCTATAGCGGCTGCTTCTATCCTTGCAAAAGTGACAAGGGACAAGTTCATGATGGAGATGCATACCTTATACCCGCAGTATGGCTTTGACAGGCATAAAGGCTATCCTACAAAAGAACATATCATGAAAATAATGGAGATTGGTCCCTGCGAAATCCATAGAAAAACTTTCAAACAGGTAAAAAACTTTAAGGTTTTTTAATATTATATTTTTCCATACGGTATATAAGCGTAGGCCTGGTCATATCCAAATATTTCGCTGCCTTTGACTGATTCCATTCATTTTTTTCAAGGGCTTTTAAAATAATATCCCGCTCCAGTTCATCGAGAGAAAGTCCTTCTTCAGGTAAAGCACAAATAACACCTCCTGCAACAGATGAACATGAAGTCATTTCTTCGGGCAGATCCGCTGGTATTATAGTGGAATCACTTTTAATGACAGTAAGCCTTTCAATGAGATTTTCTAACTCTCTTACATTCCCTCTCCAGCTGTAATTAGTTAGTATTGCAAGGGCTTCCGAAGTTACCACAAGCTTTCTTTGTTTGCTGTTTTTCTTAATAAAATAGTCCAGCAAGAGAGGGATATCGTCCCTTCTTTCACGCAAAGGCGGAATCCTTACCGGAATTACGCTGAGACGGTAGAACAGATCCTCCCGGAACAAACTATCTGAAATCATTTTTTTTAAATCCCTGTTAGTCGCAGAAATTATCCTCACATCAACATCAACCTGTACGGAGCTGCCGACCTTGTCTATTTTTTTTTCCTGCAATACACGAAGCAGCTTTGCCTGCAGGGAAGGTTTCAGATCCCCAATTTCATCGAGAAAAATTGTCCCTGAATCTGCATATTCAAACTTTCCTTTTTTTTCGCTGTAAGCTCCGGTAAAGGCACCTTTAGAATGTCCGAAAAGCTCGCTTTCCAAAAGTTCATCAGGTATAGCAGCGCAGTTTACTATCACAAATGGCCCCTTGTTTCTCGGGCTGTTGTAGTGAATGGCTTTTGCTATAAGTTCTTTTCCTGTCCCACTCTCCCCGAGAAGCATTACAGTTGAATCTGAATAAGACACCTTACGGAGCAGTTCAACTATATCGTTCATAACAGGGCTTCCATAGATAAGCGAATCAAAACTGAATTTTCCTGAAAGCTCAGCCTTCAGCCTTAAATTCTCACCGCGCAGGCTTCTAAGTTCAAGTGCCTTTTTTACAGTTATTTTAAGTTCGTCGCGGTTAAAAGGTTTAGTAAGATAATCGAAAGCTCCGGATTTTAATGCAGCGACTGCCTGTTCTATGGTGCCAAATGCAGTTATCATAATAACCGGTATATCCTTATTATGGGATTTAACAGTCCCGAGAACTTCCATGCCGTCAATGTCAGGCATCTTCAAATCAGTAATTACTATGTCAAACTCGCTCTCCATCAGGATTTTTATTCCGGCACTGCCTCCGGAAGCTGAAATAACTTTATATCCTTCTTCGCAAAGATTATGTTCTATAACCCTCCTCAGACTGTCGTCATCATCAATCAACAATATCTTTATGTCAGAATTATCCATTTTCAAAATTCCCTGAGAGGAAGTTTAATAACAAAAGTAGTACCCTCATTCACTCTTGACTGCACATGAATAGAACCTCTATGATTTTCTATTATTCTTCGTGTTATGGAAAGTCCCAATCCAGTGCCGTTCTCTCTTGTAGTAAAAAAAGGATTGAAGATTTTTTCCATGTTTTCCGGAATTATACCTGAGCCATTATCGGTAAACGATATATTGACACATTGCACAGCAGGCATTTTCCCGACTGTAATTTCCTGTTCAGATAAATCTCTTGCAGAGGTCCCGCTGCTTTCTTGGAACGTGGAAATAGTGATTCTCCCATTTTTATCCATGGCCTGGATGGAGTTTAAAAGAACATTTAAAATAGCTTGTTTTATCTGCTCTTCGTCGGCATTGATTTTCCCTATTTTGCCATCAAGGTTTGTGTTGATGGTTATACCTTTTTTAGCAGCTCCAATTTCCACAAGTTCCTTTATGTCAAGGATCGAGGAATTAATATCAAATTCCTTGATATCAGGTTTGTTAGACCGTGCAAATGACAAAAAGTTATTAATTACTCTGTCTAACCTGTTGGCTTCTTTTATCATTATTTCAAGAAACTCATATTTCACGTCACCCGGTTTATAGTCATCCTTAAGTATCTCCGCACTCCCCAATATTGAGCCGAGAGGATTTCTAACCTCATGGGTTAAACTTGCAGCAAGCTCCCCCATAGTGGCAAGTCTGTCTGCTCGTATAAGTTGCTGTTCTTTTTCAAGGAGCTGTCTTGCCTGCTCCTTAAGTTTTTCATAGGATTTCTCAAGGTCATCAGCAGCCTTCTGATACTTAAATCTCAGAACTTTCTCCTGATCAGCCATAAAACCTGTAACAATACCTACAGCCATATAAATCGCTATCTCAAGGTATTCGTTTAATGTGCCCATGCCGGCTGTCCGCCATTGGAAGAAAATATGAGGGCCATAAAGTACTGCCGAACAAAATGATACTATGAACCCTCCTTTCAGACCATACCAGAAGGAGCCAAGTATTATTGGGATATAGTACATTCTGGCAAAAACATAATGATACTGTGTAAAAGCTAACGGAGTAGTATAATGTATTGTAGTTACTCCGACGAGCAGGAAAAGAATGGTGAAAATTCTTCTTACAAACTCTTTTTCATAAAATAGATTATTTTTTTCAGATGATCCATTTGAAACGCTCGTAGCGGAAGTTGGGGGATTATTCATATCTATGGATTTTGTCATTTAATTATATTCGCTCGCTAACCCGATAGCAGACCAAGTGAAATGCACTCATTATTCATAATTAATAAGTAAATTATAAACCAGTTATGTGGTAAAATAATATGAACAAAAATATAAAAAGTAATCTTGACAAAGAAAATTGAACTCTATAACTTTCGGTTTCATAATACTAAGTTAAATTAACCCTATTGCGGAGAAATAAATGAAAAAATCAGCCATATTCCGTTTCTCATTTCTTTCTGTGAATATACTGCTAACACTATTTATACTAACTTCCTGCCAAAGTCCAAAAGAAAAAATTGAAAAACATATAATCAAAGCCAAGAGCTTAATTGAAAAAGAAGAATATAACGGAGCCATAATTGAACTTAAGAATGCATTAAAAATTGACCCCCAGTCTGGAGAGACATTGTATTATCTCGGAAAATCGTACATGGGGAGACGGGAGTACGATAAAGCACTCGAACAGTTTGAAAAAGCAAATGGACTTAAGTTTGAAAACAATGATCTTCTGTTGCAAATGGGACTTATAAATTTGAGCAGAGGGAAAGCGGACGATGCACTGAAAAGTCTGGAAAGTTTAATAAAAAAAGATCCTAATAACAAACAGTGTTTAAATGCTATAGGAATGGCCTGGACAGCAAAAAATGATTTCGATAAAGCAGATTCATATTTCAAGCAGGTCATTCAAATGGACCCTGCCTTTTCTAAGGTTTACATAAGCAGGGGGCATCTATATATGCGCGAAAAGAAATTTGATGAAGCAGAAGCCTTCTACAAAAAATCTCTGGAATTAGCCCCAAAGGACTTTGAGGGAATATTAAGCTTAGCAAACTTCTATATTCAGAAAAAAGATTATACAAACGCCGAACAAACTTTTAAAAAGGCCTTACAGATTAATCCTAATCACTATGACACACGTTTTCTTCTAGGTTCACTTTATTTAGACCAGAAAAAATTTGATGCAGCGATCGAGGAGGGGGAAACCCTCAACAAAATAGACTTTAAGCTTGCAGGAGGAAATTACCTTAAGGGAGTTGCCCGTCTTAGACAGGGCAAAATTGATGCTGCGTTTTCAGAATTAGAACAATCTGTAAAAAAAGGACCCGGATTCGCTGAAGCAAGATTTTATTTCGCTTTGGCGCAAGCGGAAAAGGGCAACATGCAGCAGGCAATAACTGAATTAAAGACAGTATTGAGAATAAAACCGTCTTTTACTTTGGCCAATCTTTATTTAGGTACGCTTTATCTGAAACAGGGATGGAATGATGAAGCCCTCCAGGAATTCCAGAAAATAGCACAGTCTGCACCTGATAATCCTCTGGCTTACGCTACTCTTGCCCAGGCATATGCCCAGACAAAACAATTTGACAAAGCTGAGAAGGAATTATCTAAAGCCATAGAAATCAATCCGGAATTTGCTCCATCTTATTTGAACCTTGGAAAGTTTTATGCATCAACCGGGAAAAATGATAATGCTATTAGTGAATTTGAAAAAGCACTTGAGGTAAATCCGAATTTTCTAGATGCAAGAATTACAATTATTGCTTATTATTTACAATCACAACAGTATGATAAGGCAATATCAGAGTGCCAAGAAGGATTAAAACGCTCTAAAGATAATCCTACTTTGTTGAATCTATTGGGTTCTGCCTATTTTGGAAAAAACGAGCCTGCTAAAGCAATAGATATTTATCAGACAGCTATTGGGAAATCGCCTGATGTTATTTCATCTTACATTAACTTGTCTACAATCTATATAAAACAACAGGACATAGGAAAAGCTGAAAACATTCTTAGTAAAGCACTTGCTAAATCACCTGCTAATATAGGTTTAATAAAGAGACTTGCAGCACTGAGCCTCCAGAAGGAGAACACCAAGCAGGCAATAGATATACTTGAAAACGGAATCAAGCAGACTGCCGCCAATAATGTATTGCTTGCTGATCTGGCAAGTATATATGCAAAGTCAAATCAGGATGATAAGCTTAAAGAAACTGCTGAAAGAATGATAAAAAGTGATGAGAAGGCTATTGCTGGTTATGACTATTTAGCATCATTCTATGTAAAAAATAAAAAAATGGATGAAGCAGAACAAACATATCAAAAGATAATATCCTTACAGCCAGATAAACCCCTTGGTTATCTTAGACTGGCTTCTCTTTATGCTGTTAAGAAGGACTTTAATCAGGCGCTTGAGCAGATAGATAAAGCCCTTACAAAATCCCCGGATTCAGTAGAAATAAAAGTTCAGAAAATATCATTATTGACATCGCTCAAACGTTTCGACGAAGCCCTTCAGATTGCAAAAGCAGTTCAAGGTCCTAAAATAAATTCTTTGTTACCTTATACACTTCAAAGCAAAATTTACTCGGAAAAAGGGGATTATGCTAATGCCATGGGAATCCTAGAAAAAGCTTCAGCTCAATTTCCGAAATCACCACTCCCTGCAATCAATCTTGCAGAACTATCTATGAAACGCAGCAACAGAGATGAAGCTATTAATCATTACAATAAAGCGTTAGAGTTAATTCCTAAAAACAGTGATAAGGAACTGCAATTAATACGAGCTGATATATATACTAAGCTTGGATCAATTTATCAAACCCAGAAAAATTTTGACAAGTCCATTTTAAACTACAACGAAGCAATAAAAATATCTCCGGATATTCCCCTTGCTCAAAATAACCTTGCATGGGTATATGCAGAAACTGGAAAGAATATGAATGAAGCAGTAAGTATGGCTCAAAAAGCCGTAAAACTGGCTCCAAATAACGGAGGGGTCATTGATACATTAGGCTGGGTATACTTTAAAAAAGGAATGATTAAAGAATCCAAAGAAAAGTTCCAGGAAGCCTTAAAACTTGTTCCCGATGACCCAACAATTCATTATCATATGGGCTTAGCTTATATGCGTGAAGGAGATAAAAGCAGGGCGAAATCTGAATTTCAAAAAGCCCTTAGTCTGTCAACAAATTTTCCTGAATTAGATGAAGTAAGAAAACTGCTCAACGGAATGTAAAAGGCTTTATTTCTAAAATAGAAGAAAATACGAGATAAAAAACAATTTTGTTTTCGAGAGGGGTTTACTTTTTAGTTGATGCTAAAGCTAAGTTTCTGACTTTTTTAATGACTCCTTTCAGCCCTTTATTTTTAATTTTTCTGATGGTTTTTAAAGATGTTAACGGTTTGATTAATTGATAATAGATACCTCTTTTATCGCTTATCCTTTCCATTTTAGAACATATTTTTCTAAATCTTTCTTTGGAAATATTTTTACAGAAACAGTTTAATGGACTCTGGTGATTATATATGGAAAAATCATAATCATCGCTTATCAACCCCATATCTTTGCAGATACTGAAAGCTTCAGACCCTTTATATGGTGTAAAAATACTATACACTGAATAATCAGCATTAAGTTTCTTCATTGCCCTAATTGTATCTTTCAGGGTTTCTTCTGTCTCCCATGGAAACCCAACCATAAAGAATGCACCTAATTCAATATTGAACTTCGATATAATTTTGCCCGCATGGATGCAATCTTCTATTGTATTTTTTTTACGTATCTTCTTTAAAATATCGTTGTTCCCGGATTCAACACCCAATGTAATTTTGCAACAACCAGAATCGCTCATAGCAGACACAATCTCTTCAGTAACGGTTTTTACGTGCATTTCGCAGGACCATTTTACACTGGGGCAATTTACATTAATTTTTTCAGCTAACTCCAAGATATAAGACTTTTTAATCCCGAACGAATCATCTTCAAAGCTTATTCTTTTAACCCCCATTCTGCTCAGGTTTCTTATCTCTTCAATTACATTGTCTATAGAACGATATCTTGGTTTTCTGCCCCAAATATAAATAGAACCACAAAAAATACAGTTAAAAGGACACCCTCTTATAGCAAAAATGTTGTGGAAAGCTTCGACTGGATATCTATCATAATTTTTTAAAACCTTATGAGCATATTTATGAGGGAAAGAAAGAGAATCTAAATCTTTAAGAAGTTCTCTCGGTTGATTCACGACAACCTTCCCATCTATTCTATATATAATTCCCGTAACAGTATTAAAATCATTGTTACCGTCAATAGTATTTAACAATTCGACAATAGTTTCCTCTCCCTCTCCGACAGCACATATATCAATGTAAGGATAGTCTAAGACTTCCGATAAAAACATGTTTGCATGTGGACCGCCAACTATAACAAGAATATCCTCATTTAGTTCTTTAGCAATTTTGGCAATGTTGTATGCTCCCTTAAAATTCTGAGTCATACAGGATAATCCTATTACAGAAGGATTAAAATCCCTTATCGTTTCTTTAACTTCATCCCATATGCTGCTTGTCAGATCATTGATGTTTTTTAGATAATTATTAAATCCTTCTCCTGCTAAATAACTAACTTGCAGCTGCTCATTATCTTGACAGAAATCAGCATTGTAAGTCATAACTTCCCATGAAGTATTATCCAATATTGCTCCTGACAAATAACCTAATGACAGGGGATAACGATTGAGCGAATATCTACTGTTATATAATCTGTAATAAGGGGGAGTAATAAGTAAAATTTTTTTATTGTTTTTTCCCATCGACTTTTTTTATTATTAGCTACAGGTGACAAATTAAACTAAAACTATTGACTGGGATATGAACTATAAACACAATTAGTACTCAGTATGTTTTATATGAAGAATCTAAATTCCAAGAATTTATTCTTCAATTTCAATCCCATGTTTTTTCAATAAATCGTAAAATGTTCCTCTACTTACACCTAAATCTTTAGCAGCTCTGCTTACAAATCCATTATTTTTTTCAAGAGCATCAAGCAGACATTTCCTCTCTATTTCTTCTTTTGCTTCTTTTAGTGTTAAGAGGCATTTTGACTCTGCCGTTTCTTTTAATCCCAGGTCAGAGGGGAAAAGCAAACTCCCTGGAGACATGATTATTGCTCTTTTTGTGAGATTTTCCAATTCCCTTATATTCCCTGGCCACTGATATTTTCTAATTGCCAGCTCTGCTTCTCTACTCAGAGATTTTGGAGGAATATTGTTTTCAGCACAATATTTGTCTACCAAAAATCTTGCAATCAGTATTACATCATTTCCCCTCTCTCTTAAAGGCGGCAATGTTACTGAAACAACATTCAAACGATAATAAAGGTCTTCTCTGAATTTACCTTCATTCATATCAGTCTTCAAATCTCTGTTAGTTGCAACTATTATCCTCGCATTAACTTTAATCTGCTTTGTGCCGCCAACACGTTCAAACTCTTTCTCCTGAAGGAACCTGAGCAATTTTACTTGAAGTATTGGTGGAATTTCACCTATTTCATCAAGGAATATAGTTCCTTCTTCCGCCAACTCCAATTTTCCTTTTTTTTGTGCGTAAGCTCCTGTAAAAGAACCTTTCTCGTGTCCAAAAAGCTCACTTTCCAGCAGGTTTTCAGGGATTGCACCACAGTTTATTACAATGAAAGGCTTTTCTTTTCTCTTGCTGGAATTATGGATAGCACGAGCCACTAGTTCTTTCCCGGTGCCACTTTCACCAAGGATTAATACTGTTGTCTCAGTTCCAGCGACATTATCAATAAACTGCATTACTTCTTTAATTTCAGGACATCCTCCTACAATCTCACCATATTTGTTCTCGTCAAACTCTTTTCTTGCATTGGTTAAGCTTTTCTCCTCAATGTCACTTATATGGTAAGCCCTATCTACCATAGCTCTTAATTCTGACGGCTTTACAGGTTTAATATAATAATCCCATGCACCAAGTCTTATTGCTTTGATAGCTGCTTTGTCCTCATCATGTCCTGTAACAACAATAACCTTAGTAAGAGGATCAAGGCTTAACACTTTTTCCAATATTCTAAACCCTTCCTGTTCTTCCTGGTCATCGCTAAGAGAAAGATCGAGCAATACTACACGCGGCTGTTGTTCAATAAATAATTCAATGGCCTGTTCCTCAGTATCAGTCTTTATAACTTTATAAAACCTAGAAAATGCCCAATCTAACTGCCTTAATGCTTCACGGTCATCTTCAACAATTAAGAGTTTTTGTTTTTTTGTCAATTTACTGCACCTCTTTCACTGATAGGAAAGCTTATTATAAATTTTGCTCCCTTCCCCTTTTCGCTTTCGACATCTAATGTTGCCTTTTCATGTGCTCCAATAATAGTTTTGCATTGGTACAATCCTATACCTAAACCTCCCTCTTTAGTAGTCTGAAATGGTTTAAAAAGACTTTTTTTTATGAAGTCTTGTGTTATTCCTTTCCCATTATCTGAAATAGAAACATTAATTCTATCGTTATTTTTGTTTACGCTAATATCTATAACTCCTCCAATTGAAGGCAAAGCCTGCATTGCATTTATCAAGATATTTGTAAAAACTTTATTCAATGATTTTTCATCTCCCATAGTTACAACTGAGTCATTTTCGTCAAAGGATTTCATCAATTTAACTTTAGGATTATTCTCCAGACGGACCTCCTCGATGCTATTTCTAATTATATTAATTAAGTTGACAGGTTCAAAGATAAAATTTGTCTCCTGCGGTTTTGTAGAAACTCTCTCCATCATCCTGCGCATCTTTTTTACAGTATTTTCGAGTGTGATTATCAAGTCTTTCTGAAATTCAGGATTATCAATATATTCCCTGCTATTATCTAAAAGCATATCCAGTGTTGATATAAGATTCTTGAGATCATGAATTATAAATGATGCAACTCTGGTAACAGATTCCATTTGCTGTGAAATCATTAATCTTTCAGAAAGCATAGCATTTTGAATTAGGTTTGCCGATTGCCTTGCTAATGTCTGAAGCAGTTCATAATCTTCATAATTAAAATGTTCTCCAGTTATTTCGCTACCAACTGCAATAAAACCCATTAACCCCTCTTGATTTTTCATTGAGACCACTACACGTGCATTTAAGGTGTTAGACATAAATATAGCCTTGTCTAAATCTTGAACATCCGAACTTTCCGTAAGCTTTGTAAGATCTAATATTTCCTGTTCTTCAAGTGCTTTAACAATAAAATCGTCACTTTTTATTATTACATCTTTCATCTCCATGAGATTAAAATATTCTGCCACCTTGTATCCCTTAACTTCCTCATCATACAACCAGATTGAAACTGATTCAACCCACATAATTCCGGCAATCATCTCGGCAATTTCCGGCAACATTTCATTAATCTTTACCGTGTAGCCAAGTTTTTCTGTAAATTGAGACCAGACGTAACGGTAATCATATTTATTGGCAAAAAAATTCTTACTAATAAATATTTGAAGTTTTCGCCTCACTCTGTCTGATAGTAACAATATTGCGAACAAAGCTACTGCGACAAAAACCATTACCGGTTTAAAATATTGGTAAAAACTACCTCCAAGAACCTCAGTAAGCTGTAACAATGTTCCAGTTAATAATAAATAGATGCCAACTGCAAGGATTGAAACTGACCTGTAAATAACATATCTGGAAATGAAGACGTGAACATCGAGCATACGGTATCTTATAATAGAAAAATATAGGACCAGTGTTAAAATTATAGTGATGCATGAACCGGCAAATAAAAGTTTAACTGCGATAAAAGAATATAAAAGTGCTTCAGTCAAAATATATATAAAGAATGAGAAGACTCCAATTATTCCAACTATTGCATATTTTATCTGTCTTTTAATTGGGCCCGATGCGTTTCTTAATGTGTTTTCAAAATTAACTATTACGAGGACAAATGCGAGCATAAGATATATACACATAAAATAGCTGTCAGCCCCAAGAACTACTCCCGGAGTTTTGCCGACAACAGCAGGATAAATAGCTTTATCATCTTTAGTAACAACGAGAATTGCTGCCGCTGATGCGAGTGAAACCCCTGTCAGGCCCCAACGCCATTTCGTAATTATTGGATTATAGCCTTCTCTTGCAAATATGAGGCTGAAGAAAAGCCACGATACCGGCATTGATACTAATCCACCCCAAAAACATTTAAGCCATATATCTGCTGTCCAAGACACTGGATTAAGGAGAAACATAAACTTCCCTAACTCAACTAATGCCAAAGTCCCGGTGGCAATTGCAAAAGAGATGTTAGGAAGTTCCTTGGGATTCTTGCTTAAAACATAGAAGCTAAGAGGAATCAGAAGAATGAAACACAGCGCTGATGGTGCTAAAATAAGTCCTACCATTTCTAGTCCGGAAGATAGGCTACTATAAGAGAGGATACTGCTTTTGCAAATTCATACCCAGCCTTTTTACATTCGTCTTCGTGTCCTTCTTCAAGATTTATCGATACTCGAATAAAACCGCTGTCGTTATAACCGTAAAGAACTCCATTAATGGCAAGATCAAGCATTTGTTGAAACCTTGTTGTCATCTGTTTTTTCTTTGAACCAAACCACCAGTAGTAAACAACCTCTTTAAACCCTCCCTTGCTTACATAGAATCTGTTTATATCAACATCTGTTTCTTTTATATGAATCTGAGTGGTTTCATACTTGCCACCATAATTTGCTATATCCCAACCCTGCGATTTATAACATACTTGTGGATCATGAGCACCCCATCTATCATTTTGGTGGTACACTATACAAAGCCACATTTTTTTGCCTTCAGGATTTCTATATTCTCTAAAAACTATTGAACTGGGGTCCAGTGCGCTTATTATTTGTTCTTGCATCTCCACATCTCTTATAAATTCCCATTTGCCAAAGTTTCGTGGAAATTCTTTTAAGCGTTGAGCGACAAAAGAGCGGTCACTTGGTTTAAATATTAATAATGAATAACATGTCACAATAGAAAGACATGCAATAACTATTAAATATTTTTTATTTCGCTTTTCCATATAAGAAGTTTCCTGACACCAATAAGGCCTGCAAATGCAACTGCAAAAACGATTAAACCAGTGAGAGTATGTATGAATCCAGTAGTAACATCTATACCTGCATTTGTCATTACTCCTGAAAAAACTATTCTTGCCAAATTGCCAACAACGGCAAGAGGAATTGTAGAACAAACTAGCAAAATTCTATTCGTCATTGTAGTAGTCGAAAAATATGAGAATATAGTTCCGAGAGCTAAAAGCGATATTATTGATCTTATTCCGCTACAAGGATTTGCAACTTCAAGAGAGCCTGTAGCAAGATGCAACATAACACCATCCCTATACACTGGAATACCTGCAAGATCGATTATTTCTGCTGACAAGTAAGCTGAAAACAGTTTCAGTTTATTTGACAATGGATCAATAATAAACTGGAAAAAAGGAACCATAAAAACAAGATAACCGATTGGGAAAATTACTTCGTTAAATAAATTGCGGCCAAAAAAATAAAGGACTATACCAGCAGTTGACAAAATTAATGAATACGCTGATGTAAAACTAACCTCCGCCCTTATACTGAAGACATGGATTAAAAGAGACACGATCAGCAAATAGAGCCCTACTATATTTGTCGATAGTTCTATTTGCTTTAGTTTGTCCCTTTTTATCCATATAAGATAACCTGAAACAAGTGGAATTAATGGTCCGTGAGAGTAATCCTCATCATTGTACCATCGACTTCCTAACCAAATAATCGTTTTACTGTAAAGTAGAAGAAACGTAATTAGAACTACAATAAAAAAAAATGTATCTCTTTTAGATTTATTACTCACAGTTATTTACCTATAATTTCATCAAGGATTTTTTTCTCTCTTTGCTTAATAACTTTTGCAGGTACACCTCCAGCTATAGTAAATGAAGGAATATCTTTCGTTACAACTGAACCTGCAGCAACAATTACACCATCTCCTATGTCAACACCGGAAAGGACTACTGAATTTGCACCTATCCAAACATCATTGCCAATTTTTATATCTTTCTCAGAAAATTTTTGAAGATTCATCGGAGTATTTTTATCTGTCCCATGGTTTGAAGAAAATATCTTTACGCCAGGCCCCATTAATAAATTATCACCTATAACAATTTTTGATTCCGGGCTTGCCCATACACAGCAAAACTGGTTAATATGTGAATTATTTCCCAAATAGATATTTTTACCGCACCGCAATGATGCAGACGGATGAATACGAGGATTACCTGCTATATGCATTTCTTTTAAAGGAGCCACATGATCATGAATAAAATAAGCGAATTTAAATATCAGCTCCTTATAAAGAGAAAATGAGAAAATAAACCTAAGCACCTCAAAATAATCTGTGACTTTTGGATTGTTTCTTGGAGTTGAGTTCTTTCTATTTTCCATATAATATTTGCATAATTATAATTTTAATAAAATTATCGGGTTGTTTCCGCTATATCCCACATAATTTCTTTTTTCCCTATAAAGTATTTCAATATACCCAAAGCTCCCGCTAAGTTTATTAAACAAAAATAAAAAGGAATATAAAATACCTTAATTTTAAAGTCCATTTTTTGACAAATAAAACCAATTAACGCACTAATATAAAAGATACACTGAATATATAACAATATATTAGCATAATATCCATTCAAAGAAAGATTTATAAAAAAAATAAGAACCATTAAAGGGAAAATGAACCATCTTAAAAGCTTATGAGAAATAAAGAAAAAGGAATATGAATTTTTTAAAATATTATATTTTTTTTGATAAAAAATAAACGCTGTGAAACTTCTAAGTACGATTCTAACTCGTCGTCTAAATTCTTCGGCAGTAGAGACAGTAGCCCTTTCTTCAGCAATAGCTAATGGTTCATAAATCACTTTAAATCCTTTTGCTTTTATTTCAATTGGATGAGCAAAATCATTAGGTACTTCTTCAGGTAACTGCGAAAGTAAATTTTTACGTATCGCATAAATTGCCCCGTTTCCAGTAACGACACTTCCAAAAACACTCTCTAGCCTTTTTAAAGTAGATTCATATTTAAAATATAAACTCTCCCCTTTGCCGACTAAAGAATTTGCATCACTTATATAAACCAGTTTTCCGCAAACACACCCTACTGTTTGGTCTTTAAAGTTTCTCACTAAAAGTTTTATAGCATCCTTTCTGTAAAGTGAATTTGCATCAGAAAATACGATAATATCACCATTCATTTTTTCAAAAGAATTATTTATTAGATAATTTTTTCCCCTTCTAGTATCCGCCCTATAAAGTTTTATTCCTGTACCTATATATTCATTTATTATCTGATCTGTCTCATCAGACGAGTTATCAGAATAAAAAACAATCTCAATTTTTTCTTTTGGATAGTCAATTCCAATTGAATTTTCAATTTTTTTTCTAATAATCTTTTCTTCATTAAAAACAGGAACAAACAGAGTAACGGTAGGAACATAGTCTCCAATAATTATTTTTTGCCTTGAAAAGATTTCCAGCATTCGGAGCAACGAGTAGTATCCGAAATACACATAAACAACTATAAAAATCAGTAAATAAAAAATAAAAGTCATATTTTATTTTCAAAAATATATCTTAATTCTTTAACTTTCTCTTTAACGCTGAAGTTTTCTATAATCTTTTTTCTAGCATTTTTCCCAATCATTTTCCTTAACTGACTATCTCTCAAAAGCTGTTCAATTTCCTTAACCAAAATATAAACATTTTTTTCAGGGATTACGATACCCTCATCCCGTGAAACTATAAGCTCTTTAACAGCTGGAAGATTTGAAACAATAACCGGAACTGTCATTGACATTGCCTCAAAAAGAGTATTGGGTATCCCAAAGTGACTTTCAGAAATGGACGGCAAAACAAAAAGAGAAGCTTTATTATACAATTCTATCAATTCCTCCTGCGATTTTGCGCCAGCTAATTCAACAATATTTCCCAAGTCAGAATTATCAATTCTTTTCTTCAGTATACCTTTATCAGGCCCATCCCCTACAATCATACACTTGAAACTCAAATTCTTCTCTCTAAGAATTTTGCAAGCATCTATTAGATACTCAAAACCTTTACATTCTAATAATCTTCCAACAGCCAATATAAGAGGAGGCTGTTCTTCACATTTTTTTGGAGAAAATTTATCAGTATCTATCCCATGATAGTTTAGTATAATTTTTTCTGGCGCAATATCTCTGTGTTTATTTCTCAAATAAATCACATTATCATCTGTACATGTAACAATAAATTTTGCTCTTTCTAATTTTTCCTGTAGCATATTTGTCCCATCATGAGTCCTATCAGCTTGATCTCCTCTAATGTCAGTGGCGTGTGCAGTAAAAGAAAAAGGAACACCAGTTAGAACAGATATAAACAATGCACATGATGCTTGAAATGTAGCCATATGCGCATGGATATGGCATATTTTCTGACGTTTAATCATGAGTGCAATATGCACAGATTTTGGAATTAATCCAAGTGATATAGTTAACGCATAAGGATTTCTTAAATTATTTTTTACGACAAAATATATCAAATAAAAATACTTCAAAGGTGAGGTAAGAAAAAAATAAATTTGAGACATTAGTACTTTTATTGAAAATGGTGAAATACTATAAACTTTATTTAAGACCTTTTTTGCATCATTGTGAGTAAGCTTGTCTGGCTTAGATTTTAGAGGAAATATCGTTATGTCAAAACCTTGATTACATAATTCCAAAATCTCTCTAAGTATGAATGTCTGAGACACAGATGGGAACCTTGCAACAATATAAGCAACTTTAATTGCCATAAATTATTCATCACTTAAATAAATTGATACTACCACAACATGAGATAGGGATTCTTCATAATGTAAGAATTTTGTCATTATATTGAATTCGCTCGCTAACTCTATGGCAATTGCACTTGCTGATAATATTCATGCCTGCCAATATCAATACGTTTTCCACCTCCAGGGAGCAATGCTGAAGATGGATCCCCGGAGTCAATACAGGGGCTTCCTGGATTTAGCTTATAATACACTGTATCTGAAAAAAGTGGGTCACTCGATATATTTGCGCTACCTATCTTACATAGACCAACATTATCATCATAAACTGAACCAGCGATATTATAGAAATCATTACAATCCACTTTAACTTCAGGTTTAGCTAATGGTGTAGAAGGAAATTTAACTTTTATAGCATTTCTAAATCCAACCACAATATTATTTCTGCATACAGATGACAATGTGTTCGCTGCAATCCCAATGGCCGTCTGCGATGAAGGACCAATCAATGTATTATTTTCAACCAAAACGCTTTTTGAAGGATTTCCAGGTCCTCTTATCAAAATCGCATCTAAGAAAGAGTTATCTTGTCTTTCAACAATCAGATTGCGTCTTATCGTTGAACCAATGTTTTCTCTGCACTGAATAATTACTCTTTCTTTTATTCCAGGCAAGAGTCTATCGTGTATATAATTTTCTTCGCAAACAGTATAATTACATCCTGCATCAAAACCAATTGTTATAGCATTCGAATTGCTCAAATTATTTCCTTTAATTAACAAGTTCTCTGACATAAAAGCCATTATGTTATTCTCAGAAAATGCATCAATTGTGGAGTTACTTATTACAAAGTTTGGTGAACTCAGAATATATACAGCTCTGAAAGCAATGCTGCTGCTACTGCCACCACTAACCATACAATTTTCTATAATGCTTCCGGGTGACCTATATATTAATACAATATCTTTTGCATTATTTCCGCAAAAGTTTATTCCCTCAATTCTCCAATTAATAGCGTATTTTAAAGTCAATGCAGGCTTTGTATCATCTGGAAAAATATTAACTATCTCATCTGTGCTTTTTATTTTAACGCCAATTATTTTTTTTGAATTATTAATTAAAACCGACTCATAATAATCTCCTGGGAATATTAATATTTCATCTCCATCATGTTTTAAAGAATCTACTGATTTCTGAATAGAGTAGAAAGGTTTTTCACTTGTACCTGGATTATGGTCATTTCCAGATTTACTTACATAAAATATTTTGGAAATTGAAGAAGGTGGGTTGGCTAATAAAAATAAAATACAAAAAAATAAATTCAAATAATTTCTTTTTTTTAACATAAATTTCCTATACAAATGTTCTGTAAACATCTTCTGTTTTCCGGACCATAGATTCAGCTTTAAAATTTATCTCAAACCTTTCCCTACCCTTTTTTCCCATTATTTGTCTTAGTTTCTCATCTCTTAACAAGAGAAGAATTGCCTTTGCCATAGCCATTTCATCCTTTGGTTGAACAATTAATCCGGTTGCTCCTTCAATTACAGCTTCTGGAGTGCCACCAACGTTAGTAACAATAACAGGCTTTGAAGCAGCCATTGCTTCAAGAATAGTTATAGGAAATCCTTCCCTAAGAGATGAAAGTACAAATATATCAGATAGTTTTAAAATCCCATTAATATCTTTTCTAACACCAGTAAATACAACACTATTTTTAATCCCAAGCTCTTTAGCAAGTTTTGTCAATTCATCTTTTCTTGGCCCATCTCCCACAATAATAAAAAGTACTTTCTTCTCTTCATCTAGCACTTTCTTGGCAGCCCTCAAAAAATATTCATGACCTTTATGTGAAGTTAAGCTCGCAATTTTAACAACTATTTTACAACCTGCTTCTATATTAAATTCTTTAAAATATTTTGAAGTTTCATAACTATCATTAAAAATACGTGAATCAACACCATTATAAATGGTAATATATTTTTTAGGAGACAAGGTATTTCTCTTAACATGCACTGATCTAACTTCTTCAGATACGCAAATTATTTTTTTTTGAAAAATATCTAATAATGAATTAATGAAATATTTGATCCTGAATAAACTCTTGCGTTTATTAATGATACTGTGCTCAGTTCTTACTATAAAACGTACGCCACATAAAACCGCCGTTATAGTTCCCCAAAAATTTGCCGAGAAATTGTGGACATGTACGATATGAATATTTTGTGATTTAATTATCCTTGCTAATCGCAAAACTGCGCTTACATCAAACATCCCTTTTTTGTTGAGCAAAAAAACGTCTGTTCCTGTTTTTTTTATTTCATCTACAATTATTCCCCCATCCGTTATAGAACAAACTATTGGCTTGAAAAAATTCCTATCATGAAATTTTGAGTAATTTTCAATAACTTTTTCTGCACCACCAGTATGTAGGGAATATATTAAATGTAATACATTCATTTTTGACATTGAATACTATTTACTTTTTTTATGTGGGGTTTCTAAATATTTTGCATTTTTCATTAGTATGATTTTAGATTACTATCATGCTGATAGTAGCCTGATAAAATATTTAATAATTATCTCCTGAAATTTAATTTATATACCCAAGCGTTTTTAACTGCTCAGATGTTTCCTTGTTTATTTTATTATTTATCAAAGCTTTTTTAGAATCATCAGCAGAATTTCTATGATATAAATGTTTATAGATCTCACTTTCGAAATGTTTACCTAACTCTGATTGTTCCTTATAGATGTTTTTTTTCTCTGTTGGGTCAGTTTTTAAATCGTATAATTCATTTTTTTTATCTGACCGAACAATATATTTAACCTTATCTATCTCTATAGACTTATATTCACCATAAAAACCTTTAGATGTTTCACTAATTGCCTTAGAATTTGTATATTCCCCAACCCCTGAAATCAGAGGTAATATCGATTCACCCCTAAAATCATTTAAACTACCTATACCAACCAAATTTAGAATGGTTGGACTAATGTCAATTGTTTCAACCGTCGTATCAATTTTTTTAGCTTTAAACTTAACATCAGGCAATTTAACGATTAATGGTACATGTATTAATTCGTCATACAAACTATGTTCATGCCCTTTATACCCATGTTCTAAAAACTCGTCCCCATGATCTGAAGTAAATATTATAATTGTTTTCTTTTCTAACCCTAATTTGTTTAACTCTTTTAATAAAAGGCCTATATGCATATCAGTCCATCTGATTTCTCCATCATAAAGACTAACTATGTGATTATAATCTCTTTCATCCATTCCAACCTTGAAATTGTTATTAAACTTAAATTTACGACCATCCATATTACCTTGATACCCTGGATCAAACAATTTATCATAAGGACTTGGAGGAATATAATCATAATGAGGATCCCAATAATGAAGAAATAGAAAAAATTTCTTAGAAGAGTTTTGTCTGAAAAAACTAATAATAAGTTTGGTAAGAGTTGGAGATGTAATATCATTGTGTGACCATGAACTCACGGATGCAGCTGCATCTTCGTTGTATACATCAAATCCTTGGTCAAGACCATAACTCCTTTTCAGAAATGGTGCACTGACAAACCCTGCTGTGTAATAACCGTTTTCTCTTAAAATTTCTGCCAATGTTATTACACGGGGATTCAAGATCTTATTTGCTACATCAACACCATGTTCATAAACATATTTTGATGTTAACATAGACATGTATGATGGTAATGTCCATGGTGCTTGTGATATTGATCTTGAAAATAAAACACCGCTATCCGCCAATCTGTCAATATTTGGACTTGTATTTTTATTATAACCATAACAACCTAAATGATCCGCGCGAAGACTATCTACTGTTATTAAAACTATATTCATCCCACTAGTTGAGTTTCTCCAAATTATAAAACCCGCTAAATTTATAAATATTAGAATTAATAGAATAAAATATATTACAAAATATTTTTTACTTAATTTTATTGATTTTATATTTGATAACTTGCTTGAACTAAATAAAGTCAATAGTAGTTTAAATAAAATAAAAGCAGTTATTATAATAGATACAATAAAAAATAAATTGATAGAAATTATCTTTAGACTGAAAATCGCATTTGGTATGCTGTATCCAAAAAAGTTCTTCTCACTTTTCCAATAATCCTTAAAAGTATATCTATTTAAGTTATATATTAATGTTAAATTAATATATAAACTTATAAAGATTCCAATTAATAAACTTATAGTTTTTTTAAAATCTTTGAAGATATAATAAATAATCAAATAAAATACTATTACTATTGATGTTAATTTAAATATATAAATAATGGATGTGTTTATTTCATTTAAAAAAGAAAATAAAATGTTTTTATAAAATTTTAAATTAATATAATTATTTGATGCTATAATTAGTAATGATCTAATAATCCCCAATATAAAACTCAAACAAATCGAAATATAAAAAAAAATTTTGACAGCAATAACATAATGATTTTTTAATATAATTTTCATATAGCGAATAATTAATTATTTTTTAATAATAAATTTTCATAAAGATTTTCAATATGTTTAACCATTACTTTTATGCTAAATTTTTCATTAACATGTTTTTTAGCTGCTTCACAAATTTGTAAACTAAAATTTCTATCGCTTATTAGCCTTTCTATGGCATTTGCCATTAAAATTGGGTTTGATGATGGCACTAATATTCCCGTCTTTCCATCAATTACAACTTCAGGATTACCTCCAACATTTGTTGCTATAATAGCCTTTCCTGATGCCATAGCTTCTAATAGAGAAATCGATATTCCTTCACTTATAGAAGAAAGCACAAATATATCGAGCATAGATAAAATGTCATTTATATCTTTTCTTTCACCGAGAAAATAGACTCTTCCCTTAAGTTCATTGCATGAAGCTTTATTCTCAAGCTCTTTCTTTAATTCACCATCGCCAACTATTACAAGTTTAGAATTGTTAAATTTACTGCAAACAATTGAAAAGGCATCAATAAGAGTCCTATGATCTTTAACTTCCGAGAGCCTTGCCACATTTCCAACAATTATATCATTCTCTTTAAAATTAAAAGACTCTCGTATTTTTCTTATTTCTTTATATGATTTGAATTTTTCGCAATCAATGCCATTATGGATAGTTATTATTTTGTCTTGACACCATTCTGAACCATCAGATATTTTTTTTTTCAAATCATCAGATACAGCTATAGTCTTTGAAGTATGTTTAATTAAATAATACTCGACCATCTTTTTCTTTAAAGAAATAACATTCCCATATCCATGTTCTGTGTTAACAATCACGGGTATATTTGCAAGCTTTGCAGCAATACTCCCGTAAATAAAAGCACCTGGATTGTGTGTATGAACAATATCTGGCTTTTGCATCATCAAAATTTTAGTTAACTTAAAGATTATACCAAAATCTATTCCATCTTTTTTATTTAAAAAAAATAATTCCATGTTTGAATTTTTCAGATAATCTAAGATAGGTCCTGCTTTCTTAAGACAACATAGTGATAATGTAAATATATCGTCATTAAGACCATTAAGCATATCAATTACAACCTTTTCTCTTCCTCCTACGCTAAGTGAAGATATTATATTCATGACTGATATTTTTTTTTTATTCTTCATAACAAATTGATTGATTTAATTATCTGCAATTAGTCGTACAATAAGAGCTAAGTAATGAATAATTTCTATTTTATTGCTATAAGCAACTTTCATTCGCCTATAATATAAGGAAGGTACATCCATAATTTGTTTTTTAATTTGCAATATTTTGCATATATAAATAATGTATCTTTTTATGGGAATTTAAAAAGCTTATATACTTGATATTATTACAAATATTTTTACTTAAATAGCAATTCACCTGTTTTACCATTAAGAGTAAGTCTTTTTATTTTCTGACCTTTATCATTACTAAATTCACCCGGTAAATTTACCAGCTTTACCATATTGTTAAAATTAACCACAACTAACCCATTTTTATATTCTCTCATTCCTATCCCATTATAATTAGAATATTCATTTAAGGGCTCCCCTAAATCTTTTTCATAAAAATCAAACCACGTAATCGTTTTATAATCAATTTGATAAGAAAAAAAAGAATTCTCTCCATCCAAAGCCAACAAATAGAGGCAATAGAGAGTTTTTGCGTCTCTTGCAGAGTTACCTCTGCTGAGACACAACGTATATTTATTTTTTTTATTCAGTATTCTCAGAAGATCAAGAAATTTTGGAGCTTCTTCGTTAATTTGCTTGCCGTTATCAAAAAAATTTTCTTTCATCGCACCATCACAAGCATCAACGAAACTTATACTCGCTGTCATAGCATCCATACCATTATTATTTTTTATTAAACCAAACAATTTACTATTATCATCTCCTGATATTTGGTTAAAAACCACAATACTTTTTTTACCAACTGCTGCTTTCACTTTTTCTAACAATTTTATAGATCCCTTTTGCCAATTAGAATTATCAATCCCCACTGGAAATCCAGAATATTTGAATGGATTTTTATAACCAAAGACAACCCCAATATTATCGAGAAAAATACCATCATATCCAGCTACAATTATTTTTTTACACTTATTCGCTAACCATTCCTGATAGCCTTCTTTTGTCTTATCCATTCCAAATCTTTTATTCGTTTTATTGACATAGACATTTATTCTTCTCCCATTTCCATCATGTAGAAACCAATCTTCATGTTTATTCAGTTCCATAAACTCTTCATTGCCTGCATCACTGCTCATTGTTTCGCAGTATCCTAAAATGATAATTTTTTTGTTTATTTCTTCTAATATAGATGGAATTTTAGGATATGAAGTTGGTGACAAGATCATCAAATCACAAAGATTCGCCGAATTGCATAGTTTCTTATTATCTACTTTACCGAGAGCTACTGCAAAAAACTTAGGTGTAGACGCCATTTTAGAGTTCGATGAATCATTCCACTTATCATTACCAATAACAGTTTCACACAAAATAATCGCAGCAAAGAATAATTGCAAAAAAATTTTTAGAAATAGTCGCATCAATTTATTGTTTTAGCTTTCCTTCTTAACTATATTTGATGCTATTTCAGATTGATAGACATTCTTAACTGACACAGCTATGGCAATTAGCAAATATAAAATTCTGCTATATTGTTCTGACAGCATAATCAAACAAAGCAGAAAGGCTATTAATCCCATTCGAACGGATTTTGCAATAATATGGATTGAATAATATTGCGGATAGTCTTTTAGTTTTCTTTCAATCAACCAGGAATCTTTTATTGAAAGCAAAATTAACAACGCAAAACTACCTACAGCAAATATTCCCATCTCCGACCATACTTGAAGGTAAGCATTGTGAGCAACATGCTGTGTGTCTGCATCACTATCATACATAAAAACATCCTCTTGTGCCTTTAAAAAAGTATTAATTCCTGTACCAAAAAATGGATATTCTTCTATAATCTGGAATGCAGCCTTCCAGTGAATCATCCGTCCACCAAGAGCCTTGTCTTCTGTTGATTCAACCTGTGAAGATATTGTGTCAAACCTTTCCCACGTTCTTTTATGCGTAAATGGTATTGCAATAAGAATTGCTGCAAGTACACAAAATACAATTTTTGTTTGTTTTTTCTTATCCCATAAGATCATTATAATTATTAGAGCAAGACCTACAAACCCCATACGGGACCTTGTTCTAAGTATCCCTAACATTGTTGCAAAGATGGCAACAATTAAAAAAAAGTTCTTTGCATTTGATTGTTGTCTGTTTAGAGAATAAAATTGAAAAGGGACAAAGGAGAGCATCATCATTGCAAAACCATTTGAACTATCGCCTTCACCAGCAAAAAAAGATCTCAGCCTCCAACCTTCACCGCGGGAGCCATGAATGCCTAACTTCGCAAATAACATAGTTAAAATAATATTTAACGAAATAAATACAATAAGAATCCAAATAAATTTTTTAAGCAAATCCGAGGAATTTACTATAGAAATAATTGCGAAGTAGAGTAAAATACATTTTAATAGAAAAAATATAATCCCCTTGCTCATATCCCACTCAATGGAATTAAAAGCCGAGAATAATGCCAATAGATAAAACATTACAAACAGACAACTTTGCGAGGTTTTAAAAAAGTTTTTAATAATTGCAGTAGCAGAGCTTAAAAAAACAAATAAGCCAGAGAAAAATGCAAGTCTTAGCGGCTTTAAGAAAGTAAAAATATTTTGGGGGTCAAAGAATATAAAAACAAGGAATAAGACAAGAAACATAAATTGACTATTCAAACTCTGATTTCATCCTTTTTTTGAATAATATCATTTATAACTTTTGATAACATATTAGTAAGGTTTTTCGCATCATAAATCTCTATAGACCCTTTATCGCGACCCTTATAGTTGCCTATTAAATATTCATCATAAAAAAGTGAAATGGCTTCAGAGATACCTCTAATATTTTTTGGTGCAATTACTATTCCTGCGGAATTACGTCTAACTATATCAGCTAATTCTCCTTCCGGTGATATAGATAAAATAGGTCTTCCAGACCCTAAGTATTCAAATATTTTACCTGGAATAAATAAAGATTTATCTTCATCAGTTGTAAGAGTGACAAGAAGAAGATGCGCAGCTATGATGTACTTAATTGTTTCATTATGAGGCATTAGACCCTTCAAAAACACCACATCATTTAAATTATTTTTCCCCACTTCATTAACATGTTCAGAATTAAAAGGTCCTATTATCACTACCTGAATATGATTTCTTATTTCTTTTCTCAGTTCAAAAAGCTTATTTAGGGCTATTAAAAAAGGAGTTAGTGAATGAAAACTATAAAGGACACCTGTATAAACTATTGTAAATTTCTCATAATTTACAATATCTATGTTTTTAAAATCTTCAGAATCATATCCGTTCGTTATAACATGATATTTTTCAGGTGAAATATCTGGGTATCTTTTCTTAAAATCATCTACTAGAGCTTCGGTTGTTGTTACTATTGCATCTGCATTCTCCAAAACCTTTTGTTCCATTTTTTTAATTATATTTTTAATACTTTTAAACTTCCATTTTATTATTGGGTTGCTAACCCATGGATCTCTAAAATCTGCTATCCATGGTTTTTTTAGTATTCCTTTTAAACACATACCTATTAAGTGAGTTGAAAATGGAGCACCAGTAGTATAGATAACATCATATTTTTTTTTACAATTTATACGTAAAGCTTTTAATATTGCTATTGGAACCCACCAAACTTGGCTATCAGGAAGAAAGAATATTGCTTTAACTAATTGTTGAAAGGTTTTAAATGAGTTTTTCTTTTTATTTTTAGATTTAATAGTTTGTTGATCAGATATTTTATTTTTGCAACTCTTTATTCTAAAACAATTGATTATCCACCCTATCATATTGCTGCGATAAACATTTATATTATTTGGAACTTTAATTGTATAATCAAAACTTATTTTTTTATCATAATATTTCTTTTTTACTGTTAGTATGTCAGGCTCAAAACCGAGAGCAGGTAAATATTTTGTAAACCTAAGTATCCTAAAAATTGCAGCTGTACTAGCTGGCGGAAAATAGAACGTTATCATCAATATTTTTTTCATATAGCCTGTTATTGTTTTAACTTATATATTTTTATAATTCTTCCCTGGTCCTCAAAAGCTTTCAGTAAAACAGATGTTGATGTAAGTGAATTATAAAAGCTAACTACGTTCGGATACATTTTCTTTTTTTTCAGACTCCATGAAGGGACTTCTATTTCATCAGACAATACAAAATAATCATATTTTTTTAATTTATAGTACTCAATAGGTTCAACATTAAATCCACTTTTAGTAGAAGTTAAATAATACTTTTTACTTTTAATTAAGCCCAATTTATTAGCCTCAATTTTAAGTTTATAATATTTTTCCAACCCTTTCAGGCTTATTCCCCAAATTCCGCTATTTCTGTTTTCTATTTTCTTTTCTTCTAAACTGTTTAGACTATCTTCTAAAGGTGCAGCCTTAGTCATAGAAACATTATTTCCTGAAAGCAATATTCTCGAATTTTCAGGGATATTTGTTTCAATCCACTCCTTTGCAGCAATTCTAACATCTTTTTTGCTCGTTTTAATTTTGTACTCTATCAAGTTATATGAAGGTGAAATGATTAAAACTGCAACAACACAAATACATTTAATATTGTAATTTAAACCCTGCAGATAAGACTGAAAACACACATTTACAGTCCTTGCACCCAACAAAACAACAAGAGGAATGATAGGAATTAAATATCTATAATATGGTAAATTTGTTAATCCCAACAAAAAATAAAATGGTATTATAAATAACAAAATAATAATATCAGTCTTGGAATGTATATAAGAAGCAAATATAACTCCTATAAAGCAAATAATTCCTAATATCAAACCTAAGCTAAAAGAAAATATATTTTTTAAATAAAATATATGGCCAGCACCAAAACCAATAAGAGTATCACTATATATTGATGGCCATTTAAGCTGATAAATAAAATGTTCGTAAAATGTATGATAATCTATAATAACGTATGGATTAGTTATAACGAAAGTTAAACCCATAACAGACGTGCTTATGAATATTTTTTTATCTAAAATGCGAGATTTAGTATTAGAGACATAAAAATAATGACTTGCAATTAATGGAATTATTAACAAACCACTATAATATTTTGTACCTAGAGCTAATCCGGATAACATGCCGGCTTTAATATAGTTTTCTATTTTTCCTTCTTTGCAAACTCTTAATATATATATAAATGAAAAACATATAAAAAAAGTAGTTGGAATTTCTCCTTTGGGAATGAAATATGTTGCATGCGCAACAGAAACTGATAGAAGAATTGATGATATTAAACCAGTTGAACTTCCATAGTTTTCCTTCCCTATAACATAAATCAAAAAAAGAGTTGTAGTTCCTAATAAAACAATAAAAAGTCTTGCAATTAAATAAAAATTTGTTGGATCTGAAATAAACTCTAATTCAAAGTCATGTACTGATGAAATAGCTCCAACTGCATAAGAAATGCAATAATATATCCCAAAGAGTATAAAGAGAATATATTGATGGGTTGCTGGATGTTTAAAATTATGAGGATTTAAATCACCACTACCAAAAGCAACTGCTCTGTTTACATTCATCTGTTCATCTGGATCTGGAAGAAAAGGCAAATTATGATAGATATTCCATACCCTTAAAATAAATCCAACAACCATTATCAAACAAAGAAGAATAATTTCTTTTTTTCTGTTACTCATTATTTCTCTAATTTTTTTTAATCGATACATAGGTAAATCTTCTCACGTCACTTTCAATTTAAATTTTTCTATAAACTGAAAGGACAGTTCCCTAATTGATTTTATTTCTGCAATGCTGAAGTATTTTAAAAAATATAGTATAATTGGATATATAGATAAAAGCAGTAACTTACATAAAAAATCATTTAATATATTTTCAGATTTTATAATAAATGAAAGAGAAATACTTACTGTAAACGCAAAAACTACTTTAAAAACTTTATTCCAGTCATATTTTATAGGATAATATTTTTCATTTATTTTTTGTGCGACTATTATCATAAATACATAGGACGCAAATGTAGCAACTGCAGCCCCCATCATACCATAAGAAGGTATTAAAAGATAATTTAATAAAAGGTTAAAAAACGCTGAACTGCCAATTGTTATAACATTTAATTTGGTTTTTCTTGTAACCTCAATCCCCACATTTAAAACAAAAAGTACTCCGTATAAAATAGACGAAGATACAATTAAGAAAACAGCGTCATTAGCCCTCCAAAAAGCTTTTGGTGTTATTAAATGAATTACAGGCCCTGTAAATAAAATTAGCCCCAATCCTCCAAATGCAATAAATAGCGAATAAATATTCATAAATTTGGAAAACGATTCCCTTGCATTTTTCTCCTTTGCCAAAGGAAAATAAATTGATGGCCATACAAGCATAAATGGATTGACAAATAAAAGATCAGCTATTTTTGAAAATTTATATGATAGCGAATACAGACCAAGCTCTGTTTGTGAAGAATAATATTGAATAAAAAATCGATCTGAGACCGTTATAATCCAGAGAAATATTCCTGAAGGAACATAGGGTAGACCAAAAGACAACATTCGTTTAAGTTTATCAAATGAAAATGAAAATATTATATGTTTTTTAATTACGATAAATGTTATTAATGATGTTGTTATTGAAACAATGACATTCGCGTAAAATACTCCATTAGCTCCTAATCTTTGATAGACTACGAAAAAGATATTCAAACTAACCCCTATAAGAAATTGTGTGAAATTAATAATTGAAAAAGTAATAGATTTTGAATTAGCTCTAAGTACTTGAAATGGGATATAAGTAGAAACTCTAAAAAATCCAGATATGAAAGTTAATGATAAAAGAAAATTATATTTAGAATCTGAAAATACTATTATGCTTATTTTTTCTGATAGTAGATACAACAAACTGAAAATAACGAATGCAGAAAAAACCGTATAAAAATACGCTGTAGTTACTACCTCCTTTCTTTCTATATCATTATCCCAGTCAAATGAATAAGCTCTAAAAAAAGATGATGTCATCCCTTGAACCGAAATAAGAATCATCATGTTTAAATTTATTGACAGAAGTTCAATAATTCCATAATCGGCGGGACTAAGATACTTTGTATATAGAGGGATAAGAAGAAATCCTATTGATTTTTCTAAGATATCACTACACGCGTATATCGCTGAATGTTTTCCAAGTTTTTTTAATATTTCTAACATAAATTAATTATCTAACTATAGATTTATTAATTTTTTATGAGAATTATTACTTAGCAAGCCAGCAATATTAACCTTATCATTGAAAGAATAGTTATTAATGATGAAATCAATAGAACTAAAGTTTATATGTTTTAAAAGCTTTATTATTTTCTCCTCCATTTTCTTTAGACCAATTTTGTGTCTTAAATTAGTTAGCTTACTTCCAGAATCTATAAATGGTTGGTTTGGATCAAGCTCCCACGGATGAAAATAAATAACTCCTGGAATATTACATAAATTAATTCTCTTCAGTTGCCATATCATTAGGCGTACTGGTAGAAGTCTCATATAACCTCCTCCTCCAAGCGGTAAGTTTTTTCCAAAAAACCTATACGTAAGTGGAGGAAATTCAAATATTGTTTTCCCATTATTTAGATAAATTTTATAAGGGTGAAAACGTGCTGATGGAATCCCATAGCGATCATGATAAATAGGAAATACACTTGAGTCATATTCAAATCCTTCTTCAGACAATATCTCTAAAGCCCAAATCGAGTTATGTGTAATGGAAAAACTCGGGGCTCTATATCCTTTTATTTTTACTCCAACCAAATTTTCTAATATAGATTTTGATTTTCTTAAATCATTTCTGAATTCCTCAGGAGTAAAATTATAAATTATTGAATGCTTATAACCGTGACTTGCGATTTCATGACCTTTTTCCTTAATTTGTCTTACTATCTCAGGAAACTTTTCAGCTATCCACCCAAGTATGAAAAAAGTTGCTTTTGTTCCTGATTCATCAAGAAGATTAAGGATCTTTAAGGTATTTGTTGTAACGCGAGATTGATAATTTCCCCATTCGCTGTATGAAACCACATGTTCAAAAGCACTTACCTGATAATAATCTTCAACATCAATAGTAAGGGCATTATGGGTAGATATAGGAAGCACCTTGTATTATTTATCTTTCTTTTCCACTCAGAACAACCATAATCGTTCTAAGCAGTATATATATATCTAATATAAGAGATATGTTTTGGATATAATATAAATCGTATTGAAGTTTTTCTAGAGCATCCTCAACTGAATCTCCATAATGATATTTAACCTGAGCCCATCCTGTGATACCTGGTTTAACAGCAAATCTTAGAGAATAATATGGTATTTGTTTTTTTAATCTTTCAATAAAAAAAGGCCTTTCCGGCCTCGGCCCCACAAAGGTCATTTCACCTTTTAAAACATTTAGAAGCTGAGGAATTTCGTCCAGCCTTGTCGGTCTCAATAACCTTCCAACACGGGAAACACGTGAATCATTTTTCATTGACCAAACAGGACCTGATTCTTTTTCAGCATCTTTTGTCATTGAACGAAATTTTATTAGTTTAAATGGTTTCTCATTAAGCCCTAGACGTTCTTGAACATAAAAAACTGAACCGTCTGAATCAAGCTTTATAAGTATTGCTATTATTACCATCAATGGTGCCGCAATTATTAATCCTACTATTGTGAGAAAAATATCTATTATTCTCTTAACCTTAAATACAAAAGGCTTTCTTATTCTTTCAAAACCATTTGAAAAAATAAACCAAGAATTCTGAAAATGCCTTACTGGTATCTTCCCTGTAATTTTTCTGTAAAAGTTAGGGAGCTCAATAATTTCAATTCCCATTAATCTACAATCTAAAAGTTCTGTTATTAGGTCTTTGTGCATTTCCTTGTAAGTTGATACAACTACTTTATCTATAGAAAGATCTTTAACGAGTGCCTTTAAATTGTAAGATCCATTAATAACTTTAACTCCCTCTATTTCCGCGGGATCATTGTTATTCTCACTCAAAATACTTTTTATATCATAAGAAGAAAATCGAGAGTAATTTATCTCTTTAATAAGCTCTTCCACAGACCAGTCGTTACCAACTATCAAGATATTTTCTGGTCTCATTGGTTTCCTGGTAATAAAAATAAAGATTTGTCGCCAAACAGGGTATAAAAAAAGAAATATTAGAAACCAATAGAACAATAATTTTTTGTCAATCAGTAGATTAAATGAATATGACCCCATTATAATCAGACACGTTCCCAGTATATCAACCATTGCTATGCGGATCATAAGTCCGATCTTTGTGATCCTAAACTCTAAATTATAAAAATCAAAGAAATAGAGGAAGGAAGTATATACGAGGCAGAAAATTGGGATTAAATACAACTGTTTTGAAATATCATGAAAACTATTATAGCGAATGTAAGCCGCAACACAAAAAAAAATTATTATGTGAATTGTCTCACTTAGAAACAACAAAAATCCCAATAATCGCGTTTTTCTAATCGGGATATTCAGTATAGTGTACATTTTGATACTTCAAGTTAAGATAAAAAAGCAGCAAGTATTATGCCAAGTATAAGCCAGATAGGAATTGATATTATCAGTGTATATATCATTCCCTTAAAAAAACTCAATTGTCCTTCCATCTTTTTCTTTTCAAGGGCTCTATTAATTACAAATTCGAGATCTTCGAAATTCAAGGGTTTTTCTAAATAATCATATGCCCCAAGTTTCAGTAGTTCAACTGCCGATTCAACTGAGCCATAACCAGTCAGAACTATTACTAATATTCCTTTGTCAAATTGAATAGCTCTTTTTGTAAACTCCTTTCCATCCAGTTTTGGCATACGCATATCTGTTATAACAAGATCATAATTTTCCTCTTTAATTTTTTTTAATCCTTCAAACCCATCTGCAGCAGTCTCACAGATATGTCCCATAGTTCCAATAGCTCTAGAAACCGCTTCTCTCATGGTTTCGTCATCATCAATAAACAGAATTTTGCTCAATATTTTCTCCTTAGGGGAAACCCTGTTTCCAACCTACTCTCCTTTTTCATAATCATCATATCCATATGCATATGAATAATAATAAGGATAATATGATGATAACCCGCTAAGATTATTTAGCACAACACCAAGCACTTTCCCTCCTCCAAAAAGTGAAAGACTATGCGAAATAGCTTCCCTAAATGTTTTATTTGCTTTAACTACCAAAATAGACGCATCAACCAAAACAGCAAGAACGCGTGGATCTGTAGTTGGTATTAGTGGAGGTGTATCTATCAGAACATAGTCTATATCTTTTCTCGTTTTAAGATAGCTTAACAACTCACGCATTTTCATTGAGGAAATAAGCTCAGAGGGACTACTTGGAAGTTCACCAGCGGGTAACATTTTTAAATTATCTATAAAAGTATTTCTAACACACGACTCGAATTCCGCTTTATACTGAAGCAAATCGCTAAGTCCATTATCATTTTGGATCCCAAATAATTTGTGCAATGACGGCATTCTCATATCACCATCTATAATTAGAATATTTAATTCTGGTTTCGCTGCTAACATGATGGCTAAATTTGCACATGTAGTTGTTTTACCTTCATCTCTAACTGAGCTCGTTATGCTTAATATTTTGTAATTATTTATTTTAGATTCTGATAACACTTGATTTCTTAAATTTCGGTATTGTTCTGCTATAGGAGAACGTTGATCCATGTTGCATACTAAAATTGAGTTAAGTTGTTTTGAACTATTTACTGCATCTCCTTCTAATTCAACATTCCCAACATCATTATTAATCTCAGGCTTTTTTCTTTTAAATGAAGACATTCGAAATAGATTTAGAAAAACATTTTTTATGCTCATGTATCTATATCCTTAAAATAACTTATGAATTATATTTTAAAAACTCTCTTATAATAAGAGCAAATAACATTAGCAGATAGACAAATCCCAGTAGGGCTGCTCTTATATTATATTTTTTTATCCTCTTAACATCATCATCAAGTAATATTTCGGGAATTGTTCCTAAAATTGGAATTTGGAAAAAAGATTTGGCATCATTAAGTTCTCTTATTGAATGGTCAAAATATTCAAGCAATACAACTATACCTATACCAGCTCCAACTCCTAATAATAATCCAATAAGCATTATTCTTGCTCTATTGGGTTTGATAGGATTAATAGGCGTTAAAGGAGGATCTACTATTCTGTATTTTTCACCTTCTTCATCAGCCTGAAGTTCTTTTGTTATTCTTGCTTCTTCAAGTCTTCTCAAAAGCATTTGATAAATCTCTTCATTTACTTTATAGTCTCTTGTTATTTTTGTAAGTTCCTGTTCCTGTTCCGGTACTGACTTAGCTTTATCAGAATATTCATTAAGCTTATTTTGATAGCTTTGAAGTTTACCATTCAAAGAAGTTATTTCAATTTCTACATCACTTAATGATTCTTTTAATTTTTGATATACGGGGTTTGGTAAAGCCATTTCAGGATTGTCCGGTGTTCCATCAGGAATCTCTCCACTTATCTGTTTCTTAGTGTTTTCTATTATTTTTTTAAGCATCTTAACCTCAGGATAATTTTCTGTATACATAGACATTAGTTGAGCGAGTTTTGCTTCGAGAGATTTTAATCTTTCTCGTGTATCTCCTTGAGGATTGATAAAGGGTTTTTCTTTTTCAATCTGTTCTTCAATTTTCTTCTTTTTCAGAAATGCTACATCAAGCGCTAGTTTTGTTTCGGTATACATTGAGTCGAATTGTGAAAGTTTTGTCAGATTAGAATTTACTTCTCCCGGAAGTTCACCTATGTGCTGTTTCTTAAAATTTTCAAGAGTGTTTTCTGAATCTTCCAAGTTTTTCTTATATTGTTCTGCCATGCCTTTAATAAAATCAAATACTGAGTGACTTTGAGTTCTAGATTCATTCAATGTTGATTCGATAAAATTATCAGTAAGAGTCCTGGTAATCAACATAGCAAGTTTTGGATCTTCATCTTCATATGTTATCTCAAATAAATTAATTCCTTTAACTGTTACATCTATATTGGATCTGATCTTGTTAATCATGTTTTCCATTGCTCTTGGAGTTTTTAAATTAACATCCAGATCTAGTTTTTTAATTACACTCAATAAATTATTTGTACTTATTATTCTTTCATTATAAGTCATTATTTTACTTTTCATATCCTCTCTCAAAACACCTTCACCACCAACCATATTCTTGATAACTTGTTGTTTTTCTATAAGTATTAATGCAGTCGAAACATAAACCTTTGGTAGAAAATAGCTTATGATCGTAACTATCGTAGTCATCAAAAAGAATATAGATAAAAAATAGAACCTTCTCTTATAAAGAATTTCCACATAATCTCTTAAATGTATTTTAGAGGTCTCAGCCATAACACATTATTAAAACAATAAAGTTATATTATAAGTATAGCGGTTCACAATATAATCTCTTATATTAATATTCGAATTCCTATCTGTCCTAAGATAGCGAACTCCTGTCTGCAGCCAACTAAAAGGATGAATAAATATTCCACATCCTAACAGCAAAGTTTTATCATTTCTATTCTGTTCTTCTGACAGAAATTTACTTTTACTGTAATTTACATTAAACATGAATGACATTAATTTTGTAAAAAAAATAGTCCCATCTAATCCTAACCCTTTTGACTTATCCATTCTATTAGCTTGTTTGAAATCTTTCTTATTCGAAAAACCTGAAACTTTTATCACTCCATTTCCTATAAGCCTATATTCAAACCCCACAGTATAATTCTTAAGTTCATATGCATTTTTTTTCGCATTTCTTCTTTCTTCATTATCTTCAAAACCTTTTTTGAAACTTCCAGTTAAATATAAATTTTGAAGTATTGCATATTCGCCATTTGCTTCTAAAAAAAACTCATCGAGGTTTTTTGCAGTTTTATAATCTTTATTCACTACTCCACCTGTAAAAAACAATTTAAGTTTTTTAAGTTGCTCATATGTGAAACCACCCTGGTATGACATTAAATCATAATCAGATGCTATACTCTGGTTTACTGATTCAGCAATAACTTTTCCAAAAATAGAAGTATTATTTGAAATTATTTTATTCAATTGAAGTGAACAACCCACTGTTTCTTTATTATTGATTGAATTAGAATTAATCCTTATATCATCATAATAGGCTTTAAATTCTGTGTTAATTGTTGCAGTATAATCCCTTAGATATGACAAAGAAATATTGAAATCATTTTTTCCAGTAAGGTTACGATTTCTACCTTTAAAGCGATCTGGTTCACGCGTATCTATTGGGATTTCGCTGTAATCATCTTTCAAAAATAACACTACATTATTCAGTGGAGCTATTTGTAATCGAGAATCTAGGGTATGCCTCATTTCGTCATTAACATAGGGTGTGCTTTTCCTATGAAATATTGCCTCACCTGAATAGCTAGTTTCTAAATAATTTTTTTCATTAATTCTGTATGTTAGATCAACAATAGGTCTCACTCTAGTCATGAAATCATCTATTTTTTTTGAACGAAGCAGAAAAACATTGTCATTATATTCTTCATCAACTCCAATAGAACCACGTAAATCAAAACCTCCGGCACAACAATAGTTAGCATTCACCATTAAACAGAGTGATAAAATAATAGCCAACAAAAAAAGTAAAATTGTTTTTCTTATACAGGTCACAGGAATCCTTTTGGCACAATCACAGTATCACCAGGCTCTACAGGAATATTTTTATCTATTTCTCCATCTTCCAATATATCAGCCATATCGACTTTAATTATTTTTTCTTCCCCATCAGCCTTCCTAATTACTTTTGTACCAGAAGAGCGTGCAAAATCAGTAACTCCTCCACTTTCCAATATAACATCAACCAAAGTAAGTCCTTTCCTGTAGCTAACAATACCAGGTTTCTGTACCTGCCCTATTACAGTGATTCGAGAAGAAAATTTATCCTGAAAAAAAAATGTATCATTTGGCTTTAATTCTATGTTTTGTGCCAAATCATTATCATCAATAAGTTTGTTCATATCCACATCAATTTTTTTATTATCACGAAGAATATAAGACTGTTTCAAATCAATATCTTTAATACCACCGATTTTCGCGAAAAACTGAAGAAGATTTACATTTCGTTTAAGAGTAAATTCCCCAGATTGACCTTGACCGTTATATATAACATAGACTTTATATGAGTTGATTTCTCTAAGAGTGACTGTAATATCAGGGACTTCAATAAATTTTGTTAGTTTTTCAATTAGCTTATCTCTCAATTGAAGCGCTGTCATGCCTTTAGCCTGGATATCATCTATAAGTGGCAATGAAATCATTCCATCAGGTCTCACAACAACAACTTTACTTAATTCGGGATTCTTCCAAACTGATATTTCAATAATATCTTCTTCTCCAATTATATATTCGTCTGATGCACGCAAAACACCTACTATAGACAAACAAAAAAATAATAAAATAAACATAACTTTTTTATAATAATTCATCTAATTCCTCCAATTAGAGGTGTAACTCATATCGTGAAAAAATATCAGCTCATTAATATGTACATTTTCAATGATTGAATCTTAATATATAAAAGAATGTAGTCAAGCTAATTAGTTGAATTTTAAAGCAGAAGGTTAAAAGATTGAATATGGAATAATTTGGAAATAAAATTCTACAAAACCGTTTTTACAGGTTATTCTATGAAACTAGATGAAGGATTATCTGAACCACCAAGGGCATTCTTTGCAATAAATGTCAATTCACCCAACGTATCACCATCATCTGGGAATGTACTTACACCAACCTTAACTTTTATTTCGCCAATTTTATCTGAAAGCAATATCAAATCATGAACTTTCGCCTGAATCTTTCTTGCAAAAATAAGAGCTCCATCCTTTTCAGTATCTGGCAATAAAAAAGCAAATTTGTTTTTATCATAAGCAGCCATTATATCTGAGCGTCTTATAAGTTTTCTGGCATCATTTACAGTGGTTCTCATCTTATCCTCTACATTAATTTCATTTATACCATTCCCTTCGCCAAAATCTAATAGCACAATAGAAGTATTACGGTTATATCTTTTTGAATTTTCTATGGTATTTTTTGCATACTCAGTAAAATATTTTTTGTTATAAATACCGGTGGTTTCATCGACATATTTAAGGTTTATACTTCCTAATTCTTTCTTGCAAATAGCTTTCTCTATTATCAGTGCCGCCACCTTTATTAAATCCTCTAGTGCCTCAAAATACTCTTCATCCAAATTCGACTGATCTGTGATATCACTCAAATTTACAACACCAAGCGATGTCCCATTATTTCTTAACGGAACACTTGCAAAAGCACGTCCATTACAGCCAAGATGAGCCATTTTAGAAAATTTCTCATCATTCATTATATCTCTAACAAAAATGGGAGTGCCAGATTTAAAAACATGATTACTGATGCTGTTTTCAGCAAGGTATTTAACATTATTGATGATATTTTTATCTATTCCACGCACAGCCTTTAACTCAAGCCTGCCAGCTTCTTCATCAACAATCGCAATTGAAACTCTTTGAGCATTAAAATACCAGCCAATTTTGTTAGCAACTGTTATTAACAGTTCATTAACATCATTATATTTTTTTAAATCTTCAACAATTTTTTTAAATACAACTTTTTGCTGTCCTATACTTTCTATTTTTTCCTTAATTAAAAAGTTTTCAATTCCTTGTTTCAAATTAACACAGAACTTTGAAATATCATCCATTTGCTCATTATTCGAAATAAAATCAAAAACAAGAATCATTCCCCACATACCGCTTCCAGTTATAACCGGGAAAATAGAAAGTGATTGAGTACCCCACTTAATACCAAATTCCTCAAGCTTACTGGGATCAGTTACTACCAGATATCCAGTTTCTCTGTTCTTTAATTGATCAATAAGATGAGAGGTAGAAGATATACTAACCTGGGAAAATATGCCTTTGCTTTTAAAATCTCTTATGTCCGCTACTGTTTCATATCGATTTTCATTAATCACTAATAGCGATGCATCTTTTATATTAAAATTAGTTGTAATAAAGTTCAGGATGGCAAAATAAAATTTTTCTAATGAGCCAATAGAAGAACAAATTTCCTCCATAGCATCAAAACTTTTCTTAAAAATATATTCACTACGTTTAAGCTCTCTCAAATCTGAAAAAGCAGAAGCAGAACTATTACCGAACTTTTCAATCATCTTAATATATGAATCTATTGCAGAATCTTTCATAAACTTAAGCTCATTTATCGAATTTAATACCTCATCTAAATCTAAGCCATATCTCTCACAGAGTTCAGCATAAGACTCTCTATAGGGAATTGTTGTTAATACTTTACCTCCAGCAACAGCGGCAATTTCACCGTTGTCTAGTAATACTGGAACTGCAAAGTATTCTACTCCCATGTAGCAAGATATTCTCTTTACTTCACGTTCTTCTATGCATTTTAGTATAAGATCATGGCAGGATTTGGAACATTCATCTACAGTTTTATTGAATCTTTTCAGATAGGAACATATTGTCCGCTGATTAAATGACTTAGAATAAGAAACCCCATTCTTACCAATTAACTGCAAAAATATTCCATGTATCTCAGATAAATTTTCTAAGAAATCTTTCCAAAACTCGATAGAGGTTTTATAATTTGATTTCATATACTTTTTTTAATATTAAATCACACAGTATATAAAAATAAAGCAACATTTGTGCCAATTCCCATTAGTATAATTAACATATTGATTTATCAAAGGAAAAATATTGCGTTTTCAAAAAAAAATTTTTTTTAAAAAAAAACTGTCTAAAATTCCGACACTTTTTTGCTACAAATATGTTCAAGTTATAAAATACTATAGATTATCAACAAGTTATAATGTATAAAAGTTCGACGTTCTTACCTATAATTGTCAAATAGCACTTTATCCAAAACAATGTTTTCTTAAAATCAGGTTCTATATTAAGTGTAAATTAAGCTTGAGGATTTACCTACTATTGTATAAGTTAAAAAATTACATTGAGAATAGTACGTATAACAGAACATTTTTAAGGATTAAAAAATATATCAAACATATGACTTAGATGTTTCACATATTATTTAAAAAGTACGTTATCATACCCGATTAGTGAATAAAAATTTCAAACAAAGATAATGGACGAAAAAAGAAAAATATTGATACTTGGAGCTGGGCCTTGTGGATTAAGCGCAGGGTGGAAACTGTCCATAGCAAACAATCATGTAATTTTTGTTGAAAAAGAAGCGCAGGTCGGAGGTCTTTGCCAAACGATAAGGCATGGAGAATATCATTTTGATCTTGGTGGACACAGATTTATAACTCAAAATGTAGAGCTTGCAAAAGAAATTTATAATTTGATGTCTGATGAAGTAATAACGCGTGATAGAAAAAGCACTATAAGACTTCAAGGCAAATATTTTTCTTATCCTCTAGAAGCAAAAGATCTCGTAACAAAACTTAAATTGTCTGTTTCAATAAAATGTTTTTTTGATTATATAGTAGCAACCATATCAAGAAAGCTTTTAAACAAAAAAGATGTTTCATTTGAAGATTGGGTCGTTAACAGGTTTGGAAGATCCCTCTACAACATATACTTTGGTCCTTATTCAGAGAAACTATGGGGAGTAAAACCAACTCTAATATCTTCTGATTGGGCAGCCCAAAGAATTTCCCTTCTAAATCTCTGGGATGTATTTAAAAGACTTTTAGGCAAGAAAAAGAATGCACCTAAAACTTATGCAACAAAATTTTACTACCCTGAGAAAGGGATTGGTAGAATTCCTGAAAGAATGGCAGAAATAGTAAGTGAAAATAAAGGAGATTTTTTTCTCTCTTATAATGTAAAAAAAATAAAACGAAATGGAAACAAAATTACTAGCGTAATTATTTTCTCAGATAACGAGGAAAAAGAAATTTCAGCAGACTTTATAATATCAACAATCCCACTACCTGAATTTATACAAAAGCTTGATCCCCCCGCCCCAGATCATCTCATTCAAGTCTCAAAGAAGATGACCTTCAGGGCGCTAATATTTCTCAATATACTTCTTGATAAGGAAATTGTTTCTGACAATACATGGATATATATACCTGAATCGGAATATCTATTTATGCGTATACAGGAACCTAAAAACTGGAGTCCACACAGTTCACCTGCTCATAAAACTTCTCTAATACTTGAGATAGCATGTAATATTGGAGATAAAATATGGAATGCAGATAAAAAAGCTATTTATGAAAGATGTATAAATGATCTTTCAAAAATAGGATTCAAAGATATAAAAGAAAATACCATAGAATATTTTATTACTAAGACAGAGCACGCTTATCCTATTTATAGACTTGATTACAAGGACCATCTTCGAGCAGCCATACCATTTATAAATTCATTCGAGAACCTAATCTGTTGCGGCAGACAGGGGCTCTTTAGATATAATAATATGGATCATTCCATCGAGATGGGTCTTCTTGCCGCAGAACATATACTATTTGGTCTCCCCAAAACTGAGATTTTAAGGATTGCAAGTGACGAGGAAATTTTTGAGCATGATGCAAGGCAGGCCAAAATAGAAAGCTTAGAATGAAAATAGTTTTAGCGAGACCATCTTATCACACTCATTTAATTACTCCGCCATTGGGATTGGGGTACATTTCAGCATATCTGAAAAAACATGGATTTAATGAAACAAAATTGTTAGATGGACTAAACTATGCCCTTTCAAATGAGAAAATTGCAGATATATGCCAGGAATACGGTTGTGAATTAGTTGGAATCAGTGTGCTAACCGACTATTATCCTGAAGTATGTGATTTAATAGGGCGCTGTAAAAAAAAAGATATAATTACCGTTATTGGTGGTCCACACGTTACAGCAGTACCAAAGAAATCTCTGGAAGAAAGCGGAGCTGATTTTGCAGTAGTCGGCGAGGGAGAAGAATCTATGCTCGACCTTGCAAATCATCTATCATCAGGAACTAAAGCTCCTAGAGATATTAAAGGTGTTTACAAACTTAATAACGGGAATATAAAAGATCGAGAATTTATAAAAGATATTGATTCCCTCCCATTGCCTGATTGGGAACAGATGAACCCCAAGTCTTATGAGAAGGCTCCGCATGGAGGACTAATAAAAAACTTTCCAGTTGCACCAATCATTTCATCACGTGGTTGCCCTTTTGCATGTTCATTCTGTGCGAGCCCTTTTATATGGAAGCAAAAGATAAGATTCAGATCTCCTAAAAATGTAGTTGATGAAATAGAGTTACTTGTAAAAGAATTCGGAGTTAAGGAAATTCATTTTGAAGATGACAACCTGACCCTTAAGAAAAGCCACGTAGAACAAATATGCCAAGAAATTATTGCTCGCAATCTTAAAATATCTTGGGCTACCCCTAATGGTATTCGTGTTGAAACAGTTACGCCTGAATTATTATCACTTATGAAAGAAAGCGGATGCTATTATTTAGCATTCGGAATTGAATCCGGGAATCAGAGAATCCTGGATAATATTCATAAAAAAACAAATTTGGAAATTATTGAATATGCTATAAGAGAAT
The DNA here is from genome assembly GCA_016219965.1 of Candidatus Schekmanbacteria bacterium. Lineage (NCBI taxonomy): Bacteria > Candidatus Schekmaniibacteriota > Candidatus Schekmanbacteria bacterium. The sequence continues at coordinate 38,282 of JACRJM010000015.1, read as the reverse complement.
CCAAGAAAGCAGGTATTATAACTCAGGGGTTCTTCATTTTTGGACTTCCAGGAGAAACTGAAGAAACTATAAACGAAACTATAAGATTTGCAAAAAAGATTCCTCTCGATAGGGCTCAATTTCTTCTCTTAGATCTTCTCCCAGGATCAGAACTTTTTCATAAGCTCGGAGCAAGTACTAATCTCTCTCCTTCATCCTATAGAAGTTATCAGGATGTGACATGGATCCCTGAAGGTTTAAGCAGCAAAACACTTCAGAATGCTTCTTCAAAAGCCTTTAGAAGTTTCTTCTTCAGACCGCGTCAAATGCTGACGTTGCTAAAATTTTTCAAGCTTTCACAGTTGAAATTTATTTTACAACGAATAAGCGATTTTAATATTTTTAAAATAAAACACTGAGATATCCCATACCTGAAAATCAAAAGGTAGCAGTAAAGTGAAATGTAACATTAAAAACCTAAATACTTGGGATTGGCTTAAAAACGCTTCAGAGAGACACAACAGAATTAGTAATACTGCAAGAAATATACAGAATAGATTCTACCTAATAATCTCAACAATTGTCGGAGCTACCGTAGGGATTATATTAACATATTTACTAATTAAAACTGTCCCTATCGAAAGTGCTGGATTGATAGAAGCCAAAAAGGTGGGAATAATAAGCAGTGCCGTCAACGCATCGTATCCAAAGGACTTGGAATCATTCTATTATTTTTCAGGGCTATTGATAACAGCCTCAATAGCATTAGTATCTGCTTATATTTGTGCTCTATTACTTTCTAAAAAGAAAAATGCATCAGATATAATCACGTTAAATATACCAATGAGAAACGATAACTTATCCCCAATGGGTTCCAGTATTATACAAAAAGATTATTTTTATTATCTTCTTATACCAGTTGTAATATTTTTTCTAAGTTTCGACATAAATTTCTTTTTTAAAGCATGGTTCGCACCATGGGGCTTCTTCGGTGAGGAGGGTATGCATTATGCGTGGGCAAATGAGCTTGCAAAGGGAAAGGTTCTTTACAAAGACACGTTAAGTTTTTATGGACCGCTAATGTCATACAGCCTTTTGTTAATCATAAAATTGTTTGGTCCTTCAATACTTATTTTCAGAATATTCTGCTATTGCCTCTATTTTTTGGGTTTTATAATTGTATATTACCTTTTTAGAAATATTTTCCAAAGCAAATGGTATTCTATTTTAGCTTTGACTATTTTTATAATAATGTACTTCCCTGTATTGCCAGCCATTCACGATACAACTTTCAGAGCAGCATCAGGGCTAGCCTCGCTTCTTTTCATTTACAAATATATCGATTCTGGGAAAAAGATAAACATTCTTTTTGCAGGAGTCATGGCGGGGATTTCTCTCCTTTTTAGCAATGACGCAGGAATAATTGCTGTTATATCTTGCATGTTTGTTTTGATGCTAAGTAAAAACTTTATCAGAATCCCACGATTCATTTTTGGTCTTATGATTCCACTAATACCTTCCCTAAGTTTTTTTTATGTCACTGGTGCATTGTCCTTTTACATCAGATATATGATAGATATCCCCAAATATTACAGCATTGGACTATTCTCAAGGCCATTCCCTAATTTCGAGAACTCTGTATCAGTTTTCTTAAATTCTCCAAGTTACAAAACAGGTGAAGAACTATTAAAAACCTTAACAGTATACTGGCCAATTATTTTCTTTTTAATTCTATTAATCACTTTATCAGAAAAATTTATTTTTCATATGTGGGAAAAAAAAGACATAAAAATTTTTGGTCTTTTGTTTTTTGGCATTTTATACTTTAAAGTAGCTTTTGGGATGTCAGGTCTCGACAGGAATCTTTTTTGTCTTCCTCCGGGAATGATTCTTGCGGCTCTTTCTATGAAAGAATCAACAATGCTTGCTAAAAATATCATAAATTCAAAAAAAGTCAGGAATAGAATTCCACTTTTTTTTATATATTCCCTATTTTTACTTTTTTTGCTCTCTGGAATTGTTGGCTATATAATATGGCCAGGAGTTGCACCCAGGTTTTTCTTTACATCTCTATCAGAAAAGTTTTCACTAAATTATTTAAGTAAAGAGTCAAATATTATGGAACCTATCAATATTGAAAGAGCTAATAAGATAGAAGCACCTGATGAATGGGCAGAGCATATAAGAAACGTAGTAAATTATATTCGAGACAATACTTCAGAAACTGATTATATATATGCTTTTCCAAGGGAACCTGTTTATTATTTCCTCTGCGACAGGTCTAATCCTACTAGATTCATAAATGAATTTAACGCAGTAACTTCTGATATGAGAAAAGAACTACTTTCTGAACTTGAGGCAAACAAACCGGCGTTTATTATTTACAGCTATCATTATGCTTTGGAAGCACCAATACCTATTGAAAAAAGAGTCCCAGATGTGATTGAATTTATTAACAAAAATTACAATATAGAAAAAGATTTTGGAAAAGCAAAAATATTAAAATTGAAGGGAAGATCATAAGGTGAAATACCGAAAGCAAATATTAGTCATCCTAATTATCGCATTAGGATTCTTTCTCAGATTCTGGCTCATAAGCAAGGGTCCGGAGTTTTTAATGAACTGGTGGATAATGATAGATGACTCATTTTATACATTAAAAATCGCTAATAATGTTGCTGATGGAATCGGTCTAAGTGTCGACGGAATACATCCAACAAATGGTGTACAACCTTTATACTTAATGATTTTAACTCCAATATTTTATTTTTTTGGTAATAACCCGTTCACTCCAATTACGATTGCAATTTCAATAACCAGTATCTTCAATCTTTTTGCCGGTTATTTCATATACAGAATAGTGAATTGCGTGGTCGGATTCAGACCTGCTATCTTCTCACTTTTCCTTTGGTGTTTTTCAATGACCGTAATTAATATGGGAATGAATGGTCTTGAAACTTCTATATCCTGTTTCTTTTTTGTTTTGTGTGCATTTTATTATTTACAAAATATAAGAGACAATCCGCAGACAAGTTCAAAGAAATTGCTTGTTCTTGGAATTTTGCTTGGGATTTTGGGACTTGCGAGAGTCGATGGAATGTTCCTTGCTATTGCAATTTTTCTAGATTTTATTTTTTTAAAAAAAAGGAAAAGAATAATCGACTTACTGCCATATTTTATTGCAGGACTAATGATAACTCCTTGGTTGTTATTTAATTTTATAAGAATGGGAGATATAGTCCCAATAAGCAGTCAGGCAGCACGGCTAATATCCTTATTAAACGGCATACGTCCTTATTTTTCCGTTCCAACTGCACCACCTGTTTTTTTCCCTATAGAATCTCCTCCAGTTCAATTCTATCTAATTCATATACTTGGCTCATTGACCATATTTAAAATGTATGCATTTTTTATATATCCAATAAATTACATAAGAACACTAGTTATGAAATTATCTACATTATCCGGATATTCTTATGAACTACTTGAAGTCATTTCACTTTTAATTCTCATCATCTTAACGGTTCTTATCTATTTAAAGAAAAAGACATCTATTAAACAGGAGATTGCGGAGTTTTTGGTTAAAGCTGGGAAACTGAATTTTCTACTTTATTTCGCCTTTATTCTTATTCTAAATTATTCTTTGTATGTCTTTGGAATGTGGCACTATCCTAGATATTATTTCCCTTTTTCTGCAATAGCAGCCATTTATACCGGACTTTTTTTCAGTCTTATCTTTGATAAACTGCTACCGTTGATTGGTGTCAGTAAAAAGATAGTTAAAATAGTCATTGTTCTAACCTACATTTTCTTTTTGAATTTTTTTATATATGAAAAAAACTTAGATAATTTTTATGGGTTAAAAACATACACAAAACCACATAGCTTCCCTCTATTTTATTACGAAACAGCTGAATGGATTAACAAAAATATCCCCCAAGGGTCAAAAATAGGAGTATTAGAATCAGGAATAATTGGTTATTTCTGTAAAGGCTATATAATCATAAATCTTGACGGAGTACAAAATAAAGATGCTTTGGATGCATGTAAAAACGGGATAATGGTAACATATATGAAGAGAGAAGGCATTGAATATATTGTTGGACAGGAAGTTTTGATAAGGAACCAAGTTTGGCGTAGAAGCAAAATGGATATAGAAAATATTAAGGTCCATCTGTTAACTACAGCAGGTGACGAGAGAGGGTTAAGGATGAACATATATAAAATTGATTCTTGGTAAAAATATCCCCTTATTTATTTTCAAAAGAAATCATTTTGATTTATAATTTAATGAAAATTAAACTAATAAAAAAATAAACACTATTTAACCCATGATTAGTCAAAAAGACGACAGATTCACATTTTCCAGACCATTAAATATTTTATTGGCCATAATTATTTTTTCAATGATAATGGCTTTTTATGATTGGAATTGCAATTTATCAGTATTAAAATACTCCAAACCGCTTTTAACCAGTCTTACAGCTTTATACATACTTATTGGGTTTGCAAGTGGTGCAATTGTCTCAATTATTGCAAGCATAATTATCCCATTTTTCAACATAAAACCAATTATTTCTTTAAAAAGATTTTATGTTTATTATTTTTTTTCAAAACTTCTCCTTCTTTCTCTGGTTGCAATAGTTGTAGCTGAATCAATTTTTGTTTTTTCTGGACCAATACCTGGTGAACGATTCTTCTTTCCACAAAAAAATGTTACGAAAACAAAGAAAAATTTGATTATCATATCAGTGGACTCATTAAGACCATCTAATCTGGAATGTTATGGATATACGAGAGTAACAGCTCCTTTCATTGATGCAGTTGCAAAAAACGGGATTTTGTTTAAGAACTGCGTCTCTCAGTCTTCAAATGCGTTATCATCTTATGCATCAATATTCACTTCAAAATATCCATTCGAACATAAGGTCAATAACTCGCCAAACGGTATAAGATCACCTGAATGCCCTGATATTAGGGCTAATTCTCTTCCTGATGAAGAAAAAACATTAGCAGATACTCTTTCTGAAAAAGGATATTTGACAGCAGCCTTCATTAGTAACAATTGTCTAAATACTAATTCCAAGTTAAATAAAGGTTTTGATTTTTACAATGATAATTTTCCCCCTTTCATAACCCCCTATATCAACAAACTTAGCTTTCTTAATTGTTTCACTTCCATTGGCTTTATAAGGACGGAAAACGCTATCAGAATAATTAATAAAATACTCATCCCTCTCGTAAACAAACTTTATAGTGAATCTTTTGGGCTGCCTCCAAGTATTGAAATTCCTGGAGGAAAAAAAGCAGCAGAAATAAATGCTGTTGTTTTCAATTGGCTACATAGTTATGGTGAATACAATTTCTTTCTGTTTATAAATTATGTAGACCCTAGTTATCCATATGATGCACCTGAACCCTATACTCGTAAATTTGTCAGCAGCAACAAAAGTAATATTACAGGATATACTGATAAAAAAGAAACCAAGGACCTAAGCAAAGAAGATATTCAGAGTTTGGTAAATCTTTATGATGGTGAGATCAGTTATGTCAGCAGCCAGATAGAAGAATTATTTGAAAAGCTTGAACTGCTAGGAATAAAAAACAACACTATAGTAGTAATTACTTCACCTTACGGTGAGGCGTTTGGAGAGCATGGATTCCTGGGACATGAAAGAACAGTGTATGAAGAAGTTATTCGTACACCTCTTATAATTTGGAACCCTGATACGATAAAAAAACCAGCAATCATAAATCAATGTGTGGAAAGCATTGATGTAATGCCAACTGTTCTAGAACTACTTGATGTTAAAAGCGACAAACTTTTTAGCGGTGAATCTCTATTATCTTTAATCTATAATACAGATCCAAACAGCGCTAAGGAATTTACTTTAAGTCAGGTTACCAAAAATGATCTGTTAACAAAATACGATTATCGTTACTATATAAGTTCGATCGCATTACGAGTTGATAGATGGAAATATATCCTTAATTCACCGGGAAGTGATGAATTGTATGATCTCAGGAAAGATCAAAGTGAAAGCTTCAATCTCTCATTAAAGGAAATAAAGATGACTGAATTTTTAAAGTCACAAACCAAATTATTTACAGAAGGCCACAAAAATAATATTTTACCAATAGAAGATAAAGAACCATTAATTTTCCCCAGTTTATAGCTAAATAAACGTGGAGAGCAACATCAATCTGGATGACATTTAATCAAAAAAAATGGAACTTACTTTCAACGTGTATTATATTATTTTTAGTTTCAGCTTTTTTGTCTGTCCTTTTTATAAAAATAATCCCTTCTACTGGAAATGATATTAATAATGCAAAAAATATAGGAATAATTAGCATAACAACCTTATCCGGGTATTCAAAATCGAAGGAAACGTCCAGTTATATAATCTCAATTTTTGTTACACTATCGCTATCCATCATAGCATCATTTTTTCTTAAAAAAAAAATATCTGATGTAAACTTCTTTAACACTTTTGAAATCAAACGTAAAAAATTAACAATAGTTGAATTGTTAATCGCATTTCTTATTCTATTATCTACCACCTATTATTCTAACTTCTTTTACTCAAACTGGTTTAATCATTATACTTTTTTCTCGGAAGAGGGACAGCATCTCTCATACGTAAATAACATGTTTCACGGGAAAAACCTTTATAGTGACACATATGTCATTTATGGGCCATTGATGGAATATCCAATATACTTAATGATGAAACTTTTTCAAAAAGATATTATTGTCGCAAGGTATTACACATATTTCCTTGATTTATTCGCCTTTCTTATAATTTATGCATTTCTCAGAAGGTTGCTAAATAAAAGTATGACTGCAATAGCAGGTACTGTTCTTTTTGTAGCATTCTATTTTCCTGTTTTCCCTGCACCAAACGGCTCAATTATGAGAGTAATCTCAGGGCTTCTTCCGATTCTCATAATTTCCTTATATGAAGAAGAACGAAAGAAATACTTTGTTTTCTTTTCAGGAATAAGTGCTGGCGCTGCATTTTTATTCAGCCAAGAAATTGGTTTATCATCATCTATTGCCTTAATGAGCATTATAGCTTACATAGCTTTTGTTAATAAAACTCAAATCAAAGACTTTATAGAGTTAACATGTATCTTCGCGTCAGGGATAATAATACTATGTTTGCCTTTTTTTACATTACTTCTCTATAATGGATCCTTGACTGATTACCTTGTTCAGACTGTTTCATATCCTTATTACGTGACACTTGGTTTAGGCAACCTTCCGTCTCCTTCATTCAAAGAAGCTATATCATCTTTTATATCTAATTCAGGAAGAAATGAGCTGTTTAATCTTCTCACAGTGTCATCTTTTTACTGGCTTTTTATAATCTACCTATTATTTCTAACACTCATAGTTCTGAACTATTTTACATCACCAAAAAGAGGTGGTGTTGCCTTAGGAGGAGGAACAGTAGTATATGGAATAATTATTCTCAGAGGGGCATTGTCTCGTTCTGGTATAGACAGGAATTATCTTCTCCTTCCACCTGCAATTATAATTTCAATATATCTTATTGAAAAAATCTTTTTCTCTTTTTTTACTGAAAATAAAAAGAGAGGTATCGCAATTATAGAAATTGCATTTTCTTTACTTCTCATAGGTGGTATAGTTTCTTATGGGATGATCCCAGCAAGATGGTGTATTTCAACTTTTGCAAAAAGTATTTACAGCAAAGTGGCACAAGGGTCTATGACAATAAAATCATATGATATGCAAAAGCTTGGAGTAAATGGAGCTCAAAATCTGAGTATTCCAGAGAGAGAGGCAAAACGAATAAAAAATGTTATAAATTATGTTAAACCAAAATTAAAAGATGGTGACTCCATATTTGTATTTCCAAATGATGCTACATTTTACTTTCTACTTGATTATCCTATGCCTGCACGTTTTGGTGTGCTTCATGACGCGGCAACAGCCTCGCTAAAACGACAGGTACTTGATGACCTTAAACAAAGCAAACCACGATTTATAATAAACACAGAGAAGATATGGCAGGTTGATAGAATACCAGAAGAATTAGAATTTTCTGAAATTAAATCATATATTGACCTTAATTTTAATACAGTGTTTGAAACTGATGGCATAAAAGTTCTTGAACAAAAGGATAATTTTAACGAATACAAACACGCAACTTAAGATTTATAAAAAGAGGGGAAGAAACAATCATTAAATATTCAATAATTATTCCTGCTTTTAACGAGGAGACTAGAATACTTCTTACGCTTCAGAGGATAACAAATTATTTTGCAGAAAGTGGTGAATCCTTTGAAATAATTGTTGTCGATGATGGAAGCACAGATTCCACTGCTAACATTGTAAGAGGATTTTCTAGCAGCACTGATAAGGTACAGTATCATACTTATATGAGTAACCGAGGCAAAGGATTCGCTGTTAGGCTTGGAGTTGAAAAAGCCCGTGGAGTCATTATATTGATTTCAGATGCAGATCTTTCATCTCCAATAGAGGAGTTGAAAAAGCTTACAGCATTCATAGATAATGGTTATGATATTGCTATAGGTTCTCGCGGACTAAGTGAGTCATCAATTTTAAAGTACCAACCTTTCTACAGACGAACTATGGGAAAGATTTTCAACCTGTTCGTCAGGCTTTTTGTTTTAAAAGGAATAAGAGATACACAGTGTGGTTTTAAAGTATTTACTTCGTCTGCTGCCAAGAAAATATTCCAGAGATGCAGGATTGATGGATTCAGTTTTGATGTGGAAGCACTTTTTATAGCGGAACATATTTTAAAACTTAAAACAAGGGAAGTCCCCATAAGCTGGATAAACTCTGATGGAAGCAGGGTAAACCCCATACGGCATTCATCCCAGATGCTCCGCGATCTCTTTATAATCAGATGGAATCACTTCAAAGGATGCTATAATAACACATGATATGTGTTATTTTGTCTTCCCTGAAGTACTAGATCCCTATTAGATAAGGTTTTGAAGGTTGAGGTATGAAATGGGGATTTAATTTCAAGAAATTAAGGAATCAACATCCACAGGCTAACGCCGATGGCTTCCTATCGCTTTTACGATATCTGATCATTTTTACAAATTACGATAAATTTTCTTCCAAATTACCAACTAATGTTTACTTCACTATATACAGTCATTCATCCCCGAGTTTAAAATCTTGGGGTCTCCTGTTTGTTTTGATAATATAATAATAGATAAAATACAAAATAAATAATGAATATAATCTAAAGTTTAATGCTATGGATATTATAGCCTTAAACTCAGAATTTAATCGATAGTAATTTACAGGAATTGTAGCGTTTAGCAATAAAAAAGATAGTAACGTAAGTAATATTATAAATGGTTTATCAATAGCAGTATTCAGAAAGTATTTTATAAGTAATAGATATGGGAATATAAGTATAACCATAAAGTGTGACCATAATATAGGTAATGTAATTAAGATAGTTATTAGAATTAATGACATTTCATTTTCAGCAAATGCGATGTCCTTTCTTTTATTAAGAATAATAATAACTGATATCCAAAACAATAGATTAATTATTGTAATAATATTTTTAACTTTACTGGGTAAAACATACTTTATATTATTTGAATAGAGATTTTTATAGAAAATAGATGTTATTGAATGATTTTCTAAAAGAGGGAATGGATTGAATTTAAAATTCGTATAACTTCCAGAAGAGAACTCAGGTAAAATCTTAGTTAAATATAATAAATTATTATTGTAACCCGTCAAAGCAATTGTAATTGATAATAATACTATAAGTATCGAAATAAATGTTATTAATATTTTCCATTTTCGTTTAACTAGAAAATATATAAGAAATCCGAGAGGATAAACTTTAATAAGAGCCATACAGGCAAATGCGAAGGAACTTATATAAAATCTGTTTTTTTTTAAATAATAAAGAAAAACTGAAAATAGCATAAAAACTAATATATCTACTTGCCCTTTCCATAAACAAGCTACAATAGGTTGAAATATTGACACAAGTAAAGTAAGGCAAACTAAAAAGATGGTTCTATATTTTCTTTCAATTTCTATAGATTTATAAAGAAAAACTAGACCTGTTAGCAGAAATAATAAATTTAAAAAATTCCAAATGATTGCCGCGTGATTGTAATTAAAAATCGAAAGTGGAATAAGTAAAAGGGTGAAAAAAGGGGGATATACAAAAGGATAAATATTTGCTTCAGGAGGAAGTATATTTGAATTAGAAAAAAGTGAAACGTAGTTATCCACTAAATATATATTTAGTCCCTTTTTTAATAATATAGCAGCGCCATAATAAGATGGAAAATCAATATATTTTGTTTCAGAAGTGATAAAGGCAAAAAAATCGTTAATCAAAAACTTAATTGAAACAGCAATGATTAATAATAAAACCCAAATATTTAATTTGTCCTTATCCATTAATTACCAATCAGAAAGCGCTGAGAAACTTTCAGATATCAATCCATGTCCAACAATATTGCTTACTACTTTGGTTCAATACTAATTTATAAATCACCTGTTGTCTGCTGGAAGTATCTGGTAATTGGTTCTCTCGCCAGGCCATGATTCAAAATCTCTTCCAAATGGGACTGAAACAAATCCTCCTGGCCTTCAGTTGAACTATATTTCTGGCACAAATCATCACCAGATTTTGAAGGTTATCCCTCATTTTTTATAATTATAACACACACATTGCAACCTTCAAAACTTTATCTGACAATAATCCACATAGTATTTCAGGTGCAATTATTCATTTTTCCCCACTTTCCAGTCGCCGCAAATAATCCTTTGCAAGTTGATCTGAAGGATTGATACTAAGCACTTTATTAAAACTTTCAGCCGCACCTTTGAAATCGTGGTCCTCAAAAAGCAGAATTCCGATATTGCCGTATGCCTGATAGTAATCGGGTGATATTGTAATAGCTATCTTAAATTCCTTTTTTGCTTCTTCGCGCATTCCTGTCCTGTAATAATCAAGCCCCAGATTGTTATGAACATCAGCATAATCAGGGCGATATTTTATAGAAAGCTTGTACCTCTCTATTGCTCCTATGTAGTCTGACGATGCATCAAGAAGCATACCGTAATTGTAGTTGACATCTGAATTCAGCGGTTCCAGCAAAATGGCCGCATCAAGATATTTCCTTGATTTGGACAAATCATTCTTATTCAGATATGCGGTGCCAAGGTTAATAAGCGAAAAAACAGATTTGCGATTAATACGGACTGCCTCCTCATAACATTTTAAGGCCAAATCTCTTTTCCCTAATCTCTCATATGCTATACCTAGATGGCTGTATGCCTGATCAAGAAATTTCCTGTTGCCTTTTGAAATATAGTTTTCAAGAAGAACTGCACCTTTCTGTGCATTTCCTTTCTTTATCAGAGCCATTGCATAGTTGACACTTAAAATAGCAGCTTTGGGCTCTTTGTGTATCAAATCGTCATAAAAACTGATTTCGCTTTTGTATACATTATTTCTTGTAATCGTTAAAATTATAAATAAAAGGCAGACAATAAGAACAGCAAACATTATGCCGTATCTCTTAAGCAGACTATTAAAGTCCCACACTTGTGGTTCTGTCTTCTCCTTCTCTGACAATCGCGTAATATTTTTTTGAAATTTACTAAACGCTGGAGAAAGAAGCCTTGCAAAAAACAAAGCACAACCGACTGATGCAAAATATATCCATCTTTCCGCAATCATTGAGCCTGGAATAGGGATGATATTAAGCACCGGCAAAATACCTAACAATATCCATAGAGAAAAGAACTTAAGCATCCTATCTTTTGTAAATATTATGAGAGTTACAAATCCTCCTATCAAAATCAGTGAAACAATATATGAAAAAGGGTTAATTGCCAAGTACGGCTCATACCATACTCTCAGATTAACAGGGAATAGGAGAAGCTCAAGATACCTCCCAAAAGTTTCTACCTGAAGAAGATAGTTTTTTAAAAAACTACCACCATAAGGTTTTATTTGAAATGGAGTTCGTCTCACATCAAATAATACGCTATTGCTAAAAGCTATGGTAAACCAGAACAGCAGATAGCATGCTGTACAAATAAGAAACGGCACAATACGTGATCTTTTAAAAAGACACCTCCAGTCCTCATTATTTTGCAGATAACAAAAAGAAAGGAGTACAATTGGAAAAATCACAGCTGTTTCTTTGGAAAAAAGTGCAAGGATAAATAAAATCACAGACAAAGCATAATATTGTTTTCCTTTATCACTATAATCCAATTGTAAAAAACTTCTGTAACACAGGAAACTTAAAAGCAAAAAAAGAGTAACAACTATGTCAGATCTTCCAAGCAGCAAATCAACAGCCTCGGTATGAACAGGATGTATTGCAAACAGCAAACCGGAGAGAAGGGCAAAAAGATTATCCTTGCAAAAGGAAAATGCTAAATATGATACCATTACCGAAACAAAGGCGTGGAGCAAGATCTGTGTAATATGGTATCCCTCTGGATAAACACCATAGAGCTGGTAGTCAAAAACAAAGATTAGCACTGAAACAGGCCTCTGTGGAATTGCGTTTGAGATAAAATAATCTTTAAAGCTGAAAGGATTATGCAAATAGTAATTAAAAAGAACCAGGTTTTCGTCATCCCAGATGAACGGCACATTAAGGCTGTTGAAATAGGCAACAACGGCAACGAAAGCTACAGCAGCTAAAATCAAATATTTTTTCTTCTCCATAATCCCTTGCTAAGCCTAAAATATGATACCCCCATCCATTTTAAAATCAGGAAGGGGGTATCCATTCACTCAATTTTCAAATGCTATAAATTATCAATAATCTGTCACCCACATTTCAACTGGCGGACTTGATATAAGAAGTCCGTCTTCAGCTGAGTCCCACTTGGTTGCAGTAGTACCCAGAACTCCTCTTGTAACCCCGCTGAAACCGGGGGAATAAATTGCTGTACCAGCGGAATGAGCAGTCGTTCTTGTGCTGTCAAAACCTCGTACAGGGGTTCTTATCTGTACTCCTGTTGTATCCCATGTTGTCACACCCGCTGTAGTGGTTCTCTGCGTGAATTTAATCTCTTCGTTGTCAATTACTATGTTAGTCAGATTATCATTTTTCTTTGAAGGGATTCCTGTAACAGTGCCACCGAGTGCAATACTGTATGGAACACCTGAAATTCCATCATTTCGTGATGCTTCATTCGCGCCAATTCTTGTAGTTCTGAACACAGGTGCACCCTTATTATGGTTGCCAACTCCTGAATAATCAGGTTGTACCACACTACCGCTCCGTGTAAGTGTTCCAAGTGTGCTTCCTGAAACACCGTCATATGTAATTACTTCACTTTCTATGCAAACTCCTCCCTTGCTTGTGTCAAGGCCAAGGTTGCCTGGTATGTCGTTTAGAACCAATGTGGTATCAGTTGCCCACAGAGTCCTTCCAAGGTATCCATTGTTTGAGGAAAGAGCCGTGGTAAGGGTTGCCCCTGTTGCTACCTTGTTAGAAGTATAGGTCATTTTCTCGGAATAAATATAACTCTGCAGAACTGGTTCGCCAAGTGGTGTTCTTGCTTCAAGTAAAAGTGTACCTGATGAAGGATACTCTATTGAAGGAGTAGGAAATGCTCCTGCTGGCTGCAAGAAAGTGGTGTCGCTCGGCGTTATATTACCGCTTGATATCCACTGCCCATCCAACTGACTTTTTATACACATCGCATCATTGCTTGCAAGTCTGCTTCCACCAGCATAAAGCTTGCCTCCAACAGAGGTGTATGTTCTTAAAATCAACTCATTGTCTCCAAAACCATCCGTTGTAACTGTAATCCAGTTTACTCCGTCTGCTGACTTATATATACGGCAGCCGGAGTTTACTCTCTGGAACGGCTGGACCGTCACATAAAGCCATCCATCGTGATTTCCTGGAAATAAGGTAAATTCACCCCTCCCGTAAACATCAGTTGGATTTCCTGGATCAATACCTGCATCAAATCCTGCATAAACTGGAACTGGAGAGGTTACACTTCCACCCTTGTTGGCACCGCCTTTTGTCGATGGGGTTGCGTATCCATATTCACTTGTAATACTAAAACTATCCATTCTCCTTATCCAGTCACTGTCATTTGTTCTATTATTCGACTGCACACTTTTCACTGAGAACAACTCGCCACCTGCATTTATGTATGGTCCAAGACCTTGCGGTAAGTTTGATGACAACAGCCACAACTGCTCCTGAGTACCGGTTGAACCTTCGCTTGACGGAGAGAATACAAATAACTGGGAACTTGTGGCATTACCTGTCTCACCCCAGCCACGTTCATTGCTACCACTGGTAAGCCTGATAGTATCACCTATTGCAGGCACAAATCCACCGGCGTGGATACCCACAATAACCTGAGTTGCCGTGTTATCAATTACAGTTACATTTACCCATTCTGTCGCTCCCTGCGTTATAGGTGCATAATGATGGGCATACAGATGGGGTGCAAGTGCAGGACCACCACTTAAGGTAATAGAATACTCTCCACTGTTCTCATGCCATGGCTGTGTTACTGAAGCTATTGTGTATGTCGTGTCATCAGATGTAAAATCATTGGCAAGAGTCCAGTCGCTTTCAAGACGACCGCCGCCTCCACCAACTTTAGTGTCTGCTATATAGAGTACAACACCGGGTTTGGATGAACCGCCACCTTTACCCGTATAACCATGAACAGAACCATCAAGAAGAGTCACTTCCCCACCACCCAAAATAGCACCACCGACATACCTGCTGGGACTGTCGGAAGCTGCTTGAGAAACAAGGTCTTTAAAGGCATCTGTCATAACAAGTGTCCAGGAACCAGCATCACCAGATGATGACCACGAAAGGTCTGCATCCTGGTTGCTTGAAAGCCATGTCCTGCCGTAACCTGCCCCAATGGAACCTGCAAATATACTGCCGTCAAAACTGAAAACATTGTAAAAGGCATTGCAATCTGTATTATTATATACTTTTGTCCATGAACTTCCGTTATACCTGAAAAGATCTGCGCCGCCATTCATCCTGTCCTCAACTCCACCGAGGAAATAATGTTTACCTCCAGTTACATAAAGATTGCCATTATAAACAGTCGTTGAACCGCCCCAGTTGTTAAATATGCAATTCTCAACATCGTAAATATCTGAGTCTAAATTCAGCCACCCGTCGCTGTTAACCTGTGTAAAATCACCTGACGTAGGATCGTATTCCCAAATTTCTGCGCCGGTACGGGGATTGCTTGTTTCATTACGGTTTGGACGGTCCATCTTGCCTATGACGCCATAAACCTTACCATTATAGTTCTCAACACTTGTAAAGAAATAATTGTCCACTGTATCCGTTGCATCTTCTGCTGTCAGATTATCCCAACCAAAGCTTGTACCCGGACCTGCTATCTGATGCCAGTTGTCAGCATATACGCTTGCTGTATAAGAAAAATCATCTGCTTCAGGGTCAGAAAATTTCCAGACTATTTCACTTCCCGTAGCGCTGGCAGCAATAGATTCTCCGTTCGGGGCATGATTGAAAAATGGTTTACCTGCATGATCATAACCATATTCGTTTATTACCCCTACCCCGCCAACAGTAAAACTGTCAATACTCGCGATAGTTCCATAAAGATTTCCGGATGTATTGTTAGTAAGGGAAACTTTTGAAGTATAAACTTTCTGGACTGAATCCCATGAATCAATCGAATTGATTGTAACACTATTATCAGATTTCAAATCTTTCCTTGCTGAACGTCTTTTTCCGCTATCACTATTTTCAAGATATTTAAAAGTTGAAGTTCCGTTTCTTACATCAACGCGCACCAATACCCTTTGTAAAGGCCTTTTACCGGAAACTATTTTTTTGGAAGATGATTTTGCTCCACCACTACTGCCTCCATCACTTCCCCCTCCGCCTCCGCTTCCACCGCAACCTCCGATAGAGAGAAAGAGTATAATTGCTGATATAATTGCCCAATTGCTTAAATAAGTTTTTTTAACCTTTTTCATCTTATAGATCTCCCTAAAATTAATTTAAGAGCAATTTACCAGATTGATTTTTCCCATTTATTTGACAGTTATTGCTTTGTTAACAGTTCCATAGTGGGTCTTAAGTATAATCTTTTGCTTACCCTTCTTGGCGTTCTTATTTATAACCGCCACTATCTTCTTGTTGCTCCAGCTTTTAATAGTTGCAGCCTTGCCTCCGATTGTGACAGAGCCAGCCTTAGCTCCAGAAGGTTTCTTGGAGTTTCCAAAGTTACTTCCTATAATTGTAATGGACTTTCCGCGTTTCCCTGTTTTAGGTGATTTTGTTATTTTAGGCTTGAAATTAGAAATAGTAAGAGTTGCCGGGGCACTTACTGAGCTGTCAGACAGCCTTGTAACAGTCACATCGCCGGTATTGGCTCCGAACGGAACCGTAAGAGTTATAACAGTGTCGCTCCATGATGTGATTTCCGTAGATGCTGCGCTTATTGTTCCAGTAACATTAGTGCTTGTAAATGTAACTGAGCCTTTGTCAGCTCCAAAATTTTCCCCGCTAATAGTGAGTGCCGCATATGGAGCAATTGTATCGGGTGAAAAACTTGATATTGCAGGAGTAGGTGACGCTACGGAACCGCTTGACCATAATGCAGGTCCGCCAGAACATGCGTTTGTAAAAAGGATATAAGATGTGTCAGCAGCGCCAAACTCACCTGCAACAACACCGGTTGAATACTGATTATCAGTATCTTCGAAAAATGAAGTTGACGCAGCAGTAAAAATTCCACTGCCATTATTCAGATATACCGCATTACTATGTCCATCAGCATAACATATATTAAACTCATAAGGAGGATTTGGATTAAGTCCACCTTCTCCGCCATTTGCAACAACAATATCAAGATTCCCATCACCATTTACATCTGAAATTGAGACATCCTGTCCATAGTCCGATACATCGGGAAGTCGCGTAATTGTTTCATCTGTGAAAGTCCCGCTTCCATCATTTATGTAGATCATGTTTTTGTTATTGCCATCTTTAGTAATATATATATCAGGTGCTCCATCACCGGTAAGATCTCCTATTGCCGCTGAGGTCACTGTGTTAGTAGAAGTTATTACAGTAGGAAAGCGTGTTGCAGTTTCATCAGTAAAGGTCGTACCACTGCTCATATAAAGATAATTTGGATTATTAAGACCTACAAAGACTAAAAGATCAGCTTTGCTGTCATTGTTTAAATCCTCAAGAATTACTTTCTCTACCCAATTGGCGGACGGAGAAGGAATCCATGTTGATGTTGCATCAGTAAACGCTGAACCATTATTAATATAAACCTTTATAGTATCTACGCTTTCACTATTTTCAAAACTTGGACGTGCTAACCCTATTACAAGGTCAAGGTCACCATCATTGTCAATGTCTCCTAAAGATGCACTTACTGCTGCCATAGTCTCTGAAGGAAGCCATGTGCTTGTTTCATCAGTAAATGTGCCATCTCCATCATTGATAAGAACCCTGCTTTGTCCTTCGAAATTTGCAACTATAATATCAAGATAAGTGTCTCCATCTATATATCCTACAGCGATCCCCTTGCTGTCATCTGAATCAATCGGTAAAGGAAGACTATCAAATTCTTGTGTGTCTGCATTATATTTTAAAAGTCTGTCCTGACCGTTATTAGCAATAAAAATCTCATCATTACCATCATTATCAAAATCAGCTGCAGTTGCCTTATTTCCCACATCAGATGTCACTGCTGAATCTAGTAATATAGTTGCTTTAGAAAAATCAGCATAGGAAGCAACAGTAAAAGCTAGCATAAATAGGGTGACAAAAAAAACAATGTTGTAATATCTTTTCTTCCCCGCTTCTTTTGTTCTTAAGCTCATAGTATCCTCCTAAGATATTATAGATGCACGATTAGTTCTACTGTAAGTTTTATGGAATACGGTTAGTTTGAAGACAGTTTTTAAATAAGCCAATAATGTCATTTGCATTAGAAGTTATTAAAAAAGGTTTTTGTAACTGTGAATAGGGTTTTCACAAGTATAATATTTTGTCAATAGAAATTAAAATCCCCCGGCAAAGCTCTGTTTGCCGGGGGAATGGATATTTTATCAATCTTTATATTCTTTATTTCTACATCAATCTGTTACCCACAATTCAACTGGCGGAAGAGATATGAGAACTCCGTCTTCACCGGAATCCCACTTGGTTGCAGTAGTACCAAGAACTCCTCTTGTAACCCCGTCAAAACCGGGTAGATAAACTGCGGTACTAGCAGAATGCGCAGTCGTTCTTGTACTGTCAAAACCGCGTACTGGGGTCCTTATCTGCACTCCTGTTGCATCCCATGTAACCACACCCGCTGTAGTGGTTCTCTGCGTGAATTTAATCTCTTCATTGTCAATCAATATGTTAGACAGGTTATCGTTTTTCTTAGAAGGAATATTTGCAACAGTACCACCCAGTACGATACTGTATGGAACTCCGGCAATCCCGTCGTTACGTCCTGCTTCAGTTGTGCCTATCCTTGTTGTCCTGAATACCGGCGCTCCCTTGTTATGGTTGCCGACGCCTGAATAATCAGGATGTACAACAGTGCCGCTTCGCGTAAGAGTTCCAAGAGTGCTCCCTGAAACACCGTCATATGTAATTACTTCACTTTCTATGCAAACTCCTCCCTTGCTTGTATCAAGCCCAAGGTTTCCGGGTATGTTGCTTAGAACCAATGTCGTGTCTGTAGCCCACAAAGTCCTTCCAAGGTATCCATTGTTTGCTGAAAGCGCATTCGTAAGGGTTGCCGCTGTTGATATCCTGTTAGAAGTATAGGTCACCTTCTCAGAATAAATGTAACTCTGCAGAACCGGTTCACCGAGAGGAGTCCTTGCCTGAAGCAACAGGGCGCCAGATGTAGGATACTCTGCTGAAGGAGTAGGGAATGCACCAGCGGGCTGTATGAAAGTGGTATCGCTCGGTGTTATATTGCCGCTTGATATATACTGTCCAGCCAACTGACTCTTTATACAAAGCGCATCATTGCTTGCAAGCCTGCCGCCGCCTCCATAAAGCTTCCCGCCTACGGATGCATAATTCTTTATGACCAGCTCGTTGTCGCCAAAACCATCTGTTGTAACTGTTATCCAGTTCACACCGTCTGCTGTCTTATACATACGGCAGCCCCCGTTAACTCTCTGGAACGGCTGGACTGTCACATATAGCCATCCCTGATGATTTCCCGGGAATAGTGTAAATTCGCTTCTACCATATACGTCATTTGGGCTGCCTGGGTCTATGCCTGCGTCAAAACCTGCATAGATAGGAACAGGTGATACTACAGTCCCACCCTTGTTAGCACCGCCTGATGTTGATGGTGTCGCATATCCAAATTCACTTGTAATGCTGAAACTATCCATCCTTCTTATCCAGTCACTGTCATTTGTTCTATTATTAGATTGCACATTTTTCACTGTAAACAACTCGCCGCCTGCATTGATGTATGGTCCTACACCCTGCGGCAGGTTTGATGACAATAGCCATATCTGCTCCTGTGTTCCGGCTGAACCTTCACTTGACGGAGTGAACGTAGCGAGCTGCGAACTTGTGGCATTTCCTGTCTCGCCCCAGCCGCGCTCATTGTTGCCGGTTGTAAGTCTTATGGTATTGCCTGATGCAGGTGTGAATCCTCCTGCGTGGAGTCCTATAATAAGCTTAGTCGTAGTATTGTCAATTACAGTGACATTGACAAATTCATTCGATCCCTGAGTTATTGTCGCAAAATGATGGGCATGGGCATGTGGTGTAAGGGTCGTCCCGTTTACGTTAACAGAATACTCTGCGCTTCCTGCATTCCACGGCTGCGTTACTGCCCCCATTATGTATGATGCATCATCAGATGTAAAATCATTGGCACAGGTCCAGTCGCTTTCAAGACGCCCACCGCCTCCGCCAATCTTTGTATCCGCTATATAGAGTACAACACCGGGCTTAGCTGTACCACCGCCTTTACCTGTATAACCATGTACTCCACTAGGCAAGGTTACTGTTCCACCGCCTAAAATCGCACCACCCACTCTTTTGCCAGGATTAGTAGCTGGAAGGGTTGGAACATCATCATTAAAAGCATCAGTCATGACAAGTGTCCATGTGCCTGCATCACCAGATGATGACCATGCAAGGTCTCCATCCTGGTTGCTTGAAAGCCATGTCCTGCCGTAACCTGCTCCTATGGTACCTGCAAATATACTACCGTCAAAACTGAAAACATTATATAACGCATTGGCATCAGTATTTGTATATACCTTTGTCCATGAACTTCCGTTATATCTGAAAAGGTCACCTCCGTCATTCATCCTGTCCTCAAGTCCACCGAGGAAGTTATGCTTGCCGCCGGTCACATAGAGATTACCGTTATAAGTAGTTGTGGCACCGCCCCAGTTGTTAAACATAGTGTTCAAAACACCATAAGCATCTGTTCCAAGATTGGCCCACCCGTCGCTGTTTACCTGCGTAAAACTGGTTAATGTAGGGTCATATTCCCAAACCTCTCCACCGGTGCGGGTATTGCTTGAATCATCTCGGTTTGGACGGTCCATCTTACCTATTACACCGTAAACCTTGCCGTTATAACCCTCAACACTGTTAAAGAAAAAGTTGTCCACTGTATCCGTTGCATCTTCTGCTGTTGCATTGTCCCAGCCAAAACTTACACCCGGACCTGCTATCTGATGCCAGTTGTCTGCATAAACATTTCCCGTAAAATTGAAACTAACTGATGCAGGATCAGAAAATTTCCATGTTACCGCTGAACCGGTAGCAGCTGGTGTTATTTTCTCGCCATTAGGGGCATGGTTAAAAAAAGCATAACCATCAGGGTCATAACCATTTTCGTTTAAAACTGATGCACCGCCTGTAATAGATGTTATAACTACATGGGTTGCATAAAAAGTGTCACTGGTGTTGTTTGTAATAGTAATATTGCCTGTCAATATTTTATTTGTACCATCCCATGACAGTCCAGTGCTTGTGAGTTTTGCCTGATTATTAACATCAGGATAGTAATCATAATACTGTTTTCTGGCAGCACGACGATTTGACTTTGACTTCCCATCATTATAAGTGAAAGTAATCGTACCCTTTTCGATGTCTACACTTCCTTTAAATGATGCATAAGGTTTTTTTTCTGCAGGACTTGCTTTTGAACTCTTTGATGCTGACGGCTTTCCTGAATCTCCACCGCTGCTGCCCCCTCCTCCACATCCGTATAGTCCGACCATAAAAACCAGACAGAAGAATATGGCAGCTAGTTTAAAGCCCAATCTCCATTTATTCATTTTGCCTCTCCTTAATTATATAAATCTTGGATTTTATTCTAAAATTATCTGAATCTTCCAGCAATACTAACCATTTAAAAGAACGTGGTGCCTGTTACATTAGAAACTGAAGTGAACAGAGTGATGTCTTCGAGCTTGCTGTAGATTTTGATCCTTGGCTCGTTGAAAGGTTTCTTCTTTGGAGAAACATCCTTGTTGTCACGTTTTTCGTGTTTCCCCTTTCCATTATTATTCATTGAAGTACCTCCATTTTATTAATAAAAAGTCCTTTTGGTGAAGGAAAAGCAATTTTTATGCCACTAAAATATTCAGCCACTTTGCCATCATTTAACCTATTGATAAATAGGTCAATTTATTGAAATAGATAATTCCAGCTTCTTCCATTTCAATTATGTTCAAACAAAAATAATGTTCAGTATTCCGACATTTTTTTTTGAATAAAATCAACCTATTGTTTTTTATAAGGAAAAAATGTTCAAAAACCCGACAAATAATATTTTTCATTTACATCACCCATAGCTGATTTTAAACTATTTAACAACATCGTTGTATTCCCAATTAGTTATTTTTATCTATGAAATGCTGTGGATTTCTCATTTATTTCTTCACTTAGCCTCAAATATTTAGCTGCTTCTGTTTGATTGCCCTCCAAAAGATAAGCTTTATATAAGTTGTAATAAATTATCGCGTCATATTTCTTGTTGTCATAGCTGAGCGCTTTTTTAAGACACTCAACAGCATCTTCAGAATTTCCTGTCTCAATATATAAAGTTGCAAGGTTATTTAAGACTTCCACATATTTAGGATTTAAACGTATAGCTTCCTTAAAATAGAATTGAGCTTTGCCAAATTCCTTATCAGCCATATACATGTTAGCAAGATTATTATATGCTTGATAAAAATTTTCATCTTCGTCAATAGCTTTTTTATAAAGAGCATAAGCCTTATCTTTTAAATTCATAGACTTATAAAGCATTGCAAGATTATAGTACCCTTCAGGTGAATGAGGTTTAACCCTTATCGCTTCCATGTATTGTTCTTCCGCTTTTTCGCTTATGCTGAGTTTTTTATAGAGATTACCGAGATTTATCCTGGCTTTAAAGATTGCTGTTGAATTATCTGAAAGTTCAATAGCTTTATTAAGGTATTCAAAGGCACCTTCATTATCGTTTCTTTCTTCATATACTATTGAAAGGTTAAAATAAGGATCTGCATATTCCGGTCCTATACTTATTGCCTTCTTGAAGATTTTTTCAGCAGAATCATAGTCGCCTTCCTCGTTGTATATTGCTCCAAGATTATTCATAACAAGATAATCGCTCGGAGATTTTTTTAGTGTATCTAACCAGAGCTTTTTACTATTTTCCCATACACTATTCCGCTTGAGAACAACACCGGCGAAAGAAAGCAGAAGAACAATTATAAAAATAGTAACTCCAAGCTTCACAGCCTCTGGATTTGGCCTCTTCATATCAGTTTTATAAATTTTAAATATAATCGCACCAAATATGATCATAATTCCAAAGGATGGAAGATAAATGTACCTGTCAGCCTTTAATATTGCTATGGGAATTATATTTGATACAGGTACAAGAGAAATAAAAAACCAGGCAAGACCGAAAAAATACCACTTATTTTTTCTGAATCGAATAAGCGTAACAAATAAAAGAATCAAAAAACATATTGAGAATAGAACATGTACATCTGTAATCGCCGCAGGAAGTTCAATATTGTAACGCACCTGAAGATTAAAAGGGAAGAAAAGCTGACGTATATAATCAGCAACAACTGTGACCATCGCCAGAAAAGTAATGTAAGCGCTGTCCATCCAGAATTCTTTGACCACATCTTTTTCAATTGCGGTATTGAGTGTAATTAAAGTGATAAACGCAGCTATCATAAAAAAGGGGAACAGATTTATTAATAACCTGGAAGGGATAAATTGATTTTCTTCTTCATTATAAAAACAATAGGCCATGAGAAAGAGAAGGAAGGGAAGCATCACGCCTGAAGGCTTTGAAAGAAGTGAAAATAAAAAAAACAAAAGAGATAGAAGATAATGAAAAGGCTTAGCTCCATTTTTCTTTGTTAAATATTTTGCATAAAACAACGCAGAGGCAAAGAAAAATAGTCCTCCAAGACAATCTTTTCTGGCTGACGCCCAGTTTACAACTTCAGAATGTATTGGATGGAAAACATAGAGAAGCGAGACCACAAAGGAAAACGATGTTTTTCCTGAAAGCTGATAGAGAAAAAGAAAAGCAAGAACGGAAGTTGCACTATAAAGGATAACATTTGTTAAATGATACCCATATGGATTGTTCTCAAACAACCTGTAGTCCAGCGCATATGACAGTTCTTTGAGCGGAAGATAATCTGTTCCAGTAGGACCTGAGAACATTTTCAATATATTTTTTAAACTCAGACTTCTAATAACGCTGTTATCCTTGATGAGCCAGTCATCATCATAATTAACGAGCTCATGTGTAATAGTTGAAGAGTAGAGCAAGAATGCAGAGACAAACAGGATTAAAGCAAGCGATACCTTGCGGTTATTAAGGTCAAGTTTCTCAAAAAGTGTCAAGTTATCCATCCCAGCCAGATATAATTATATTTTAGAAATCCTACCAGGTATAATCTGTGAACCATCACTATTTTTTCAGGGAAGAAAGCATCTCTTTTATATCATTTTTCGTATCACCATATCGTATTGCCTCTTCCAGATTCTTTATGGCCTCTTCCCTGTTTCCACGTATATTTTCTATTCTTCCGAGATATTCATAAGCTTCAAATGACTTCTGGTCCAAACGTAAAAGTTTCCTGAACCATTTCTCAGATTCGTCATACATCCCCTTTAAATAATAAAGATGTGCGATGTTAAACTTTACAGCAGGAAGATTCCCATTTACTCTATCGGAAGCAAGAAAAGCATCAACTGCTTCATCAATACGACCCAATTCTTTCAATGCAGTTCCTTTGTTAAGAATGGCATTTATGAAAGCAGGGTTTACTTTTAAAGCAAGATTAAATTCATTAAGCGCACTCTCCAGATTCTTGAGCTTCATATAAGTGATTCCCTTATTATTTCTCAGTTCAGGATTATCAGGGAATGATTTCAACCCCTTATCGAATGTATCCAGAGCCTCTTTGAAGTTGCTGATTTCAAGATAAATGACTCCCAAATGGTTCAGCCACTCATATTTGTTCGGTTCAATCTCAAAAGCCTTTTTTAAAGCCTCTATGGCAAGATCTTTTCTGCCTTGAATTTCGTACAAAATAGCAAGATTTCCATAGGCATCAGCGTAATTCTTCTCAAGCTCAATTGCCTTAGTATATTCTTTATAAGCAGATTTTAAATCCCCAAGTTCCTTGTAAACATTGCCAAGGTTATTATGGGCAAATGCATTATCAGGCTTGAGTTCAATTGATTTCCTGAGCATTTGAGCAGCATTTTTATAATCTCTCCTCTTGCCATAAATAAGCCCCAGATTCGAATAGGGGATATAACCATCTTTTTCAAGGTCAATGGCTTTATAAAAGATTTTTTCCGCTTCACTTTCATATCCGAGATCAAGGAGACACACGCCAAGATTATTATAAGGCCTGGACTTTAAAGGAGATTTCTTCACAGAATCCTGCCATAAACGGATTTCATTTACCCATATATTGTTTCTATTGACGGTAAGAGAAAGTAGAGAAATAAAAACCACCAGATAAAAACAAATTTCAAAAATATTCTGTCTTTTTGTTTTCACCGAAGAACTGAATAATTTCCCGAAGACAAGAACAACTATTGCCGCAAAAGCCATCGAAGGGACATAAAGCCATCGTTCAACGAGTATATCGCTTAAAGTCACGAAGACAACGGGGAAAAATGAAATAAAGTAGACCAATATGAAAAATCTTATTCCGCTCTCAAACCTTTCTGAGACAGCAATGAAAAAAGCACCGGCTATTAAGAGGAAACCGAAGAAAGTAATAATCGTAGGATCCTGCACAAGCGGGTAATAATGATCAACATTAAGATTGAATGGGAACAAAAGGAGCCTTACATATTCAACCGAAGCATTTATGTGGGTAAGAATATGTTTAAAATAACCCTTTGAAAGCTCTTCTTTGAGAAACGTCCCTTCCTGAAATTTTCTCAGGGAAAAGATCAAGCACCAGAAAATAATTGCTGGAATCATGGATTTTATAAAGCTGAATAGTTCAGATTTATTCCCGGGTCTTTTATAAATATAAAGATATGCAATAAGCATAAAGGGAAAGACCAACCCCCATTCTTTGCTTAAAGCAGATACCCCGAAGAATATAAGGGAAATGACGAGCTTTGAATCAATGAAGAAAAAAAGGCCAAGCATCATAAACAATGCGCTTAACATTCCCGACCTGCTGGAAATATATGTAACAGACTCAACGTTTACAGGGTTTAACAGAAAAATCATTGCAGCACAAAAAGCCCTTTTTGAATCGAATCCCGGAATCTTTTTAAGAAGCAGCAGAAAAGCAAATCCATTCAATATATGGATTACAATGTTTCCTATATGATACCAAAGAGGGTTAAATCTGTTGAAAAGATAGTTCAGACTGAATGTCAAATCATTGAATGAACGGTTAGGATAGGCAACAAATATTTTAACCGGGTCAAAAGTCCTAATCCCGTAATTTCCCATTACTGCCTTAAGGTCATCATAGATGAAAGGAACCCTGAGGGAATTGAAATAAGCGAAAGAAACTGCCGCAACAATGATTATGGGGAATATAAATTTTTTAATCAGTTCCATTCCCCTCGCCAATACGTGAGAGCATTTCTCTTGCAGCTTTGTTGTCAGGTGCAATTTCAAGCAATTTCATAAGATACTTCCTTCCCAGGTCGTTATTTCCAATGATGATGTAAATTGTTGCAAGATTACCCATCGCAGCAATGGAGTCAGGGACATATTCAAGAACCGAATTATAAGACATGACAGCCTCTTTATACGCCCCCTGCTTTACATAGTATTCACCGCAATCTACAAGGGCGCTTGTTGCTTTCAGCATCTCCTCCTCGTTTCCTTCAGTGCGATAAGCTTTGGCAAGGTTTGACCATGCAGGAGAATACCATTTGTTAATTTCCAGAGATATCTGAAACTCCCTTATTGACTCTTTAATTTTTCCGCTGGTTGCAAGTGCGACTCCATAATTGTTGTGCGTTCGCGGAGAAAGAAAAGCTTTTTTCACAGTATCTTCCCAGAGAGTAACACCGCTTTTCCATACCCTGTTCCTGTCAATTGTCATACCTACAAAACAGAAAGATATTATAACTGCAATGATAACCGCAGTTTTGGAGAATTGTTCCTTTCTGAAAAGCCAATATACAAAAAAAGAGAATATACTGTAGATGCCCGCAGAAGGAAGATAAAGCCACCGGTCAGCCATAATATCCTGAAATGGGAAAATGATATTGGGAGAAAGAAATATAAAATACCAGCACCAGAAGAAAATCACCCATATCTTTTTTGGCGCAATCAATATGGAAAAAAAGATTGAAAATACAAAAAGCAATAAATGCCCTGATGCACTGAATTCAAAGAAACTCTGCGGATTAAAAAACCAGTAAAAGATGCTTAGGTTTACCGGCAGAAGGACGGTTCTAAAATTCTTCAGGGAAGCTTCAGCCTGTAAAAGAAAATGAAGATATGAATCTGTCACAAAGCCTGTACTTAAGCTGTCTCCTCTGGCATATTTCCTGTAAAACATATAGACACATGCCATAACAAGAAATGGGGCAAGTGACAAAAAAGACTGTTTAAGTTTTTTCGTGCCATTAATACAAAAAACTGCGACAGGCAGAAGAAAAAAGAGCATTGCTCCCCTTTCCTTAGTAAGGGTTGCCGCAATATAAAAAAATACAGAAGCTGCAAGATAAAGGTTTTTTTCCTTTTCAAGAAAACAAATCAAAAAATAAAAAGAAGGGAAAATAAAAAAGGCACAAAGAATTTCAGACCTGCTTGATATGTATGTAACAGATTCAACCATGACAGGGCTTAATGCAAAAAAAATTGAACATAAGAAGGCAGGCGAAGCAGGCTCTTTTATCTCATATTCTTTCAAAAGATGGGGCTGAAGCTTCAGTATGAGAAGATAAAGAAAAATAACATTGGCAATATGGATCAGAATATTCACAATTCTGTATCCTGAAGTGGAAAGAGCGGAAAAATGATAATTGAGTGCGAATGAAAGGGTAAGCAGAAAGCGAAAAGGATTTGCTTTAAAGATATCCTGAATATCCAGAGACCTTATGCTCTTGTCTTTGTATATGACCCTTTCATCATCATAGTGGAAAGGAGCATCAAGGCTTATGGAATAGATAAGAAAGACTATGATCGCAAGGATAGCCAGAAATACACTCTTCCTCCTGACAAATTCCAAGCTTTCTGTAATCATTATTTTTTTGATGACCCTGATTGAATGGATTTTAAAACTGAAGCTGCCCTTGAGTCATCAGGTTTTATGGAGAGAAGTTTTTGAAGGCTTGTTACAGCCTCATCCCTGTTTCCCATCTTTAATAAAACAAGCGCCATATTACCGTATGCCTCATAAATATTTTTATTAATACCCAATGCCTCCCTGTAAATACCAAGCGCCTTATTCAGGCTCTCCGGGTCCCCATCAACCTGATAAGTGTTAGCCAACCCGAGGAGGGAACCTATATCCCCGGGATCCTTTTTAAGACAGCTCAAATAAATTTCCCTCGCTGTCGCATTTTTACCGGCAGCAAAAAAAACATCTCCTTTTTTTCTCTCGAGTTCAACGCTGAAAATCCCAAGACCTTCAAGCTTTCCAGTAATTCTTACTGCCTCATCGTTCCTTTTAGAATGATACAGCAGCTCCGCTAAATTCTCAAGGGCAGGTTCATAATCAGGGTTTCCGTCTAAAACTCTTCTTAGCCACTTTTCTGCCATATCATATTGACCTTTACGTGCATAGATCATCCCTATATTAAATAGATTTTCTTTCATGGTATTTCCCATATCATAAGCTTTAATGTAATTATTGAGGGCGTCATCCATGTGTCCTTCAGATGCATCAAGTAAACCGAGGTTAAAATAGGAAAGAGCATAGCCCGGATCAAGCTTTAAAGCATATTGAAGTTCTTCACGGGCTTTGAATATATCCCCGGCTTTGCCGTAACAGTAGCCAAGATTATTCCGCGGCCTTGCTTTAAGAGGGGACTTTTTTGCTGCATCTTCCCAAAGAGAGATTTCACTTGCCCAAACCATGTTTCTCTTTGCCGCAAGGGCAGCAAATAAAATAATAACCGCAATTCCCGCATACAAGATACACTTCATGAAAACCCCGCGTTGAAGTTTTGTCCGCAAAATAGCAACCTCTATGACTGCAAACGAAACCCCTGAAACAGACATATAAAGCCACCGTTCAGACATAATATCTTTTAAAGGAATAATAATATTAGGAAGAAGGGGAATAATGAACATCATAGACCCAAAAAGAATGAATGGATGGTCATATCTCTTCTTTATAAGCCATATGAGAAAAGATATAACTACAGCGAGAACCGTTATTTCCGCTGCAAGGGCAAATCCATGAGGTGTTCCTATAGTATGGTCTATGTTCTGATTTACAGGGAAAAAAAGCAGCCTAAGGTAAGTTCGCATTGATTCAAGCATTCCTGAAGCCTGCTCTAACGGTTCCCTCATCATACTTTTCTGCTCTTCGGCGCTTGAGGCAAATTTTAACCTATAGAAAGAATAGGCAAGAGTAACTGCGACAAATGGAGCCAAAGAAAGAAGGGAACGCTTTACCATCCCAGCCTTCCCTGTCCGGAATACCCAAATGTATGCCAGTAATATTATGGGGAAGACAACAGCCCTTTCCTTTGAAAAAAGAGCCATCAGAAAGAAAAACAATGATACCGCATAGAGCGGAATTTTAAGTTTTTCATTTTCCGCTTTTAAGAACAGAATCCACGACGCTGTCACAAAGAGAAATGAAAGAAGCTCAGACCTGCTGCTCACATAAGTTACCGACTCTATCTGCACAGGCTGGACAAGGAAAATAGAAGCACAAAAAAATAAAGCATTCCTTGAAATCGCGTATCCTTCTGCTTCAGCTATGTTTACGAAGAGTATGTAAAGCAAAGCAGAATTCAATACGTGAACAATGATGTTGAATGTCCTGTATAGCGCAGGATCCGTTGCGCCAATAAAGTAGTTAACCGCATAAGAGAGATTGACAACAGGCCGCGTAGGATCAAAGGAGAAAATCTCTTCCGGGTGTGCCATGGAAGTGATGCTCCTGTTATTGATTATTGATCCCCAGTCATCATACTGGAATGGATAATTAAGAGTACCTCCGTAAACTGCGGCTGCAAGGATAACTAAAAGGAGATATTTCCAACTCTCATGTAGCAATGTTTTTTTTATGCCGGGACTCATTTCCTGTCGTCAAGACTTGCTTTTAGTATGGCCACCTCCTGTGCAACATCCTTAAGCTGGTCAGTAAGCTTAGATATCTTGACTGAGAAATGGAGGCTTATCATAACCAGAAAGAGCAGACCAAAAAGAAAAAGCGTAGAAGTCGGAAGCACCGCCCCGATGGCGTGAGTGATAAAAACGAGAAGCCTGTACCAGAGGGAAAGGATTATCAATGTTATGCCGGTAATGATCCATAAAAAAGAATATTCCTCTCTTAATCTCCTGCGCCTTACAAGCTCAACTATTACGATCAGGATAAGCACACTTACGACAAGGGCAAATATTTTTTGTGTCAGCGGCATTCATACCCTCCTGTTAATTTGCAGTGTCTTTTCTCAGAAACGTTACAAATATAGAAAAAAACATCTTAAATATATAATAAAAAGGTTTAAGCCCAGAATGCATTGATTTCCCCCCTGCAGGAGGAAGCATCTTTACCGGAACCTCAACAATTTTAAGCCCTGCCCTCTTGGTCGCTATAAGGATATCTGCATCAGGAAAATCAGAAGGGTAAACAGGGGAGCAGAAAAACTCAATAGTCCTTCTGTTCATTGCCTGGAAGCCGGAAGTAGGGTCAGTAACCTTAAAACCTAAAGACCACGAGGCAAGCTTTGAAAAAATAAGGGAGCCCAACATCCTTATCATAGAACCGCGGTATACATTATCTCCAGAATATCTTGAACCTACGGCAAGGTCCGCGATTCCCTGCATTACTGGAGTCAGCACTTTATGTGCCTCTTCAGCGATGTGCTGGCCATCAGCATCCATGATAAGTGAAAACCGGAACCCATTCTTAAGGGAATACTTAAAACCTGTCTGAAGCGCAGCACCATATCCAACATTAACCGGAAGACTTAGCACTGTCGCCCCATGAGAGATTGCAGTTTCGGCAGTCTTATCTTTCGATCCATCGTTGACAACAACTATCGTCCCCTCCGGTAAAGCATTCCTCACAGCTTTGATGACACCGGCAATATTTCGTTCCTCGTTGTAAGCCGGAATTATGATACAAAGCTTCTTACCTGAATCGATTATTTTATCATTCATATTGTCATTCATATCGCTTATTTATATTTCCTTTTCAGCTCTTCCGTATAATACTAACAAGTTCCCCGTATTTAGCAGGGCTTAAAAACCTGATCATTATTCCGTATAATAAAAAATAAATAATCCATGCTGATGAAATCTTAAAAAACCCGCCTGTCGTCATACCGGTTATAGAAGCTTCCACACCCCTGAAAACATACCATACAATCCCTAAAGATATTAACCCATAAAGTGAAACATCAGGAGGAAAAACAGATGAAGGGATATATTTTATCACCATTCCCTTCATTCTCATCACAGCAACAAGATAGATCACTATGGCAAGCGTGTAGGCGAGCTGTGCAGCAGCAAGAGTATATACTCCTAAACTATCCCTGAATAAAAATAGAACAATAAGGTTCACAGGAACACTGACTGCTCCTGATATAAAAAGATGTTTTCCTTCATTCATGGCAAAGAAAAGAGAAAAAAGCTGGAGACAGACTCCGCCGATTATAACGACCGGCATATAGGCCTTTACGAGAAATGAGAAAACTTCAATCTGCCGCGGCGAAAAAGTATCACCGAAGAAAAAGGCAACCGCAGGCGTTGCCATGAAGAAGAACGATATAGCCACCGGAACTGTAAAGAGGGCATTGAATCTTAAACACCCTTTTATATATTTTTCTATCTCATCTGCCTTTCTGACCATTGACGGAACAGACACAACTGAAATGGGAAATGATATAATATAAATTATGAAAGCCGCTATTGTAGATGAATAGGCAAAAATGCTCGGGGTCCCCTTCTCGAACACACTTGAGTAGCTCTGAAGTATCCAATAGTTTATCTCATTGAACATGTATATTGCAGATCCTGTAACTATGGGAGTCGTTATTACACGCAAATCAGACATTGTAAGCTTCCTGAATTTTGGCAAAAACCGGCATTGGACAGACTTTACAAAAACTATCGCAAAGGAAATCAAATAACCTGCAACCATTCCAGCAATGACAGAATATATTCCAAATGAGTTTCTAAAGACGACCAAAAACAAAAAACACACCGCATTCACAACTGCTATGGCAGCGGCAGGAACGGAAAATATGCCGCGTGCTCCAAGGGCTGCGGAAAAAACAAAACCTGCAAACATAAAAACAAGCCCCGGCACCATGAATTTCAGCATTAAAGAGACTATATTAAGCTGTTCCTCATTAAAACCAATGCCTGCAAGCATAGCTGCTTCACGGCTGAAAACAAACAGAAGAATGCACAGTGGCAATGTAATATAAATGACTGTTAAAAGAGATTCTCCGAGCCTTTCCCTGAATACTTCATGATCCAGGTCTGCCGAGAGCATTGCAGAAAGCGTATAACGAAATGTAGATGCGAAGGTCAGAAAAAAAAGCCAGATTACATTCACTGCAAAAAAAGCATCGGTGATTGCCCCTGCACCGAAATACCTCCCTATGAAATAATAGGTAAGAGAACCAAAAAAGGAGGAGAGAAAAATACCCACCGACGTATAATAGGCATTTTTCCCCATACCATGTTTTGTATCCAGACCAGTGTTATCAGCTCTTTTCTCTGACATATTATCCTTTGACTGCCAGGGCAACGATATAGTGCCCCATTCCTATAAGTTCATCTGCCTTTATTAATGAAAGAGCTTTTAAAAATATTTGAGCGGATTTCCCCATTCCCCTTGTTGTCATCTCATATCTGCCCGGCCTTGAAAAACCTTCTACTTTTAATGATATTACTTTAAACCCTGAAGACTCAATAAGTATCCTGAGTGAAGCGGGCGTATAGTAGAAAATGTGATTTTCATCAGGTTTATATGTTAACCCTTTAAACACTCTGCCAAGTATTGAGTAAATTAATACCCTTGCTAAAAAGAAACGTTCATTTGGAACTTCTATCAGCACTGCACCCTGCGGGCTTAATACACGGTTTACCTCTTTCATGAAGACGTGCGGTTCTCCTATGTGCTCAAGAAGGTGCGACATATTTATCAGAGAAAACTCTCCATCCCCGAATTTCGATTCTTCAAGAATACCGCAACTTACTCTTGCACCGTCAATTTTTCCTGCAACAGCACATGCCTCTTCGCTTACATCTATCCCGGCAGTCTCCCACCCAAACTCCTTCCCCACCTCAATAAAACATCCGGTGGAACACCCGATATCCAGCAATTTCCCTATTGGAAGCTGAGAAAGAATACTATTAAAACGCCATCTAAAAAGTTTTTTTTGAAAAATCCTTATATCCTCTGCTACTGAAGAGTACTTTTCGTTCCCATCTTCCGTGCCATCATATCTGCCTGAACCCCGGAAAGCATTAAACATTACACCGCATTCCCCGCATTTAAAGAAATCTTGAAGTACGGTATTACCGGTTTTATTTAAGTTACCTGAACCACAAATCTTACATTTCTCGTTTCGCATATAGGTAATCAACAAAAATAAATATTGACTTTTTAACAGATTAATATTGTTAATTTGAATTATACAAGGAGTATAATGTCACAACGCCATGTTTAAAATAAAGAAAGTTCAAAACACTTTTCTGGCAGTTCTTTCTCTTTTTATATCTTTCCTTCTTATTGAAACAGGAGTCAGGATATTTTACAAGTTCAAATCCCAGTATATTCCCCATCCCTATGGCCTTAATATACCCGATGCTAAAAGAAGCTACAAGCTTGCTCCTAATTTCAGAGGGTTTTTTCTCGACCAAGAAAATCATCTTATATCAAAAGCCAAAACCAACTCAATAGGCTTAAGGGATTATGAATATGGAGAGAAAAAAGATAATGTCTACAGGATACTTGTTCTCGGAGATTCTTTCACTTTCGGTTCAGGTGTTGAAATGGAAGATACTTTCCCAAAACAACTTGAAATATTGCTGAACGAAGGGGACAAAAGCAGAAAATATGAAGTTCTAAACGCAGGCGTTCAGGGATACGGCACAGATCAGGAATTCTACTTTCTTGAAGAATGGATAGATAAGCTAAAACCAGACCTGGTAATTGTGGGATTCTATGTTGAAAATGACATAACGGATGTAATGATAGGAGCACTTAATCATTATATCGTGAAAAACGGCTATCTGTTTGACAATCAAAAGCATAACGCAATTGAAAAAGAAAAAAACTTCATGGAAAGGCATAGCCAGGCTTATGAATTTCTAGAGGAGAGAACACAGGAATTGATGTATAAGACAGGACTTGCCCGGTATGTAATGAGGAATCGCTATGTAAAGCCTCCTCTTGACATGATGCTCTATCTCAAAGAGCTTCCACCTGAAATCAAGGACGCTTATGATAAAACAGAAGGGTATCTTAAAAAAATTTCTGACCTTTCAATGCAAAAAGGGGCAGAAACACTGATCATGATAATTCCACACAATATGCAGGTAATAGAGAAAGTATGGTACGACTGGCTCAAATCATATCACCAGAATCCTCAGGACTACAGCATAACAAAAATAAATGATGAGATTAAGGATTTTGCAAAGGGAAATAATATCGTTTTTTTTGACCTCCTTGACAAACAGAGGATGGAAGAACAAAAAACACACTTATTTCTTCCCGCAGACATGCACTGGAACAATGAAGGACATAAGCTGGTAGCTCAAGATCTTTATGGTTTTTTGTCAGAGAAAGGATTACTGAAGTAAATCTTTTTTTTATTTGAGATGCTTATTCAGGACTGCCATACATGCATCGAAAACCCCATCAACCGTTATCTCATTCATGCACCATTTTTCAGGCACCTTGCATTCTTTTATAGTACAGGGGTGAAGCGAGCAGGTTTCTTTGAAAAGAACAGCGTTTCTCCCCCCTCTATGGGCAAACCTTCTCATGTCGCCTGGCCCGAAAAGCTGAACTGCCGGCACATCGGATGATACTGCAAGATGGACCGGCCCGCTGTCATTGCCGACAAATAGTTTTGCTCTTTTCAGGAGTGCCACAAACTCAAGGAGCGAAGTTTTTCCGGCAAAATTGTGCATTGCCATTTCGCCGCCAATCAGATTCTCTATCCCCTTTTTTTCTCCTTCTGAGCCTGTCATTATTACAGTAAGCCCTGCTTCATCTCTCAGCCTTCGAGCAAGTTTTAGAAACCTGTCCGCATCCCATGTATTCCATTTGTGCCCTGTAAAGGGAGAAATCACTGAATAGGATAAGCTGTTATCCAGATTATTCTCCCGCAAAAGCCTACCTACAGCTTCATTCTCAGCATCAGAAAGAGAAATCCCCATCTTACATTCGGGCTCTTTTTCTCCGAGGAATCTGAGGACATCCTCCATCCGCTCCAGTTCATGGTATCTTGATTGAGATAAGGGGATAATGTCTGTAAGAAAAAAATATCCTCCTTCATTCCCAAACCCTATCCGCGAAGGTATCCTGCTCATAAATACAAGCATATTGGTAAAGATATCGCCTCGCAAGATAACTGCGAGATCGAATTTTTTCTCCCTCAGTTCCCTGAGCAACAGCAGAGCGTTTTTAATATCATGTAAAATCGGGATTTCTCTTTTTGACCCTGTCATGTAGCAATTTAAAATTCCATCGTATGTTATGATCTTATAAGAATTTCTTTCGTATCTGAATATGTCTTCCGCCATGCCGGAAATCAGGAGTGTCATCTCAGCAGCAGGAAAAAGCTTCTTTATCCCCCTTATCGCAGGGATTGAAAGAACAACATCCCCGAGCTTGTCCATTCTGAATACAGCGATACGCTGCGGATTCACAGGGAGGCTTCTTTTTTTTATGAAAAACCGGAAAAAAGAGAGTATCGCACCGCCAACAAAATCAGTGACAATGGCGATTAATTTGTAAGAACCGCGCATGTATTGGTATTTGTTCTTTTTCAATGTCATCTCTATAAACCGTAAAATCAGGATATTAAATTTATATTATACCCAACACCATAATTAAAGGTAACAAAGATTAATCGCACAATTTATTTCCTGGACCGGAACTTACGTACATTTTTCTAATTAGCGTAATGAAAAAAAATCATATTTGACATATTTGGTCTATGATATTTAATATTGACATATAGATGACTTAAGAAACTTTTTCATGGCTATTTTCACTATTTGCTATATTTAGCTACTCTCAATAGACTATAAAATCTTTTTTCAGGAGATAAAATATAAATATGAAGAAAATTCTTTTATTTTTATCAATTTTTATATTAGCAACTATTTCCTATGCCAGCACACTGCCTGACAAAACTACCATTGTGGAAAAGTCTGCCAGGTTGCAAATTCCTTTTATTGAAAACAAGGGGCACATTAAAGACAAAGCTGCAAAATTTTATGCCAGCACATTTGCAGGAAATGTGTATGTGACTGATGAGGGTCAAATTATATATGGGCTGGTAAAGGAAGATAGCTCTAATCAGAAGGGAGATGAAAAAACGTATCAAATGGTTACACTGAAAGAAACCATTATAGGTGCAACGAAGACAAATATTAAAGGCGAAAGCAAATCTGCAACACAGGTCAATTACTTCGTCGGCAGCAAAGATGAATGGAAGACCGGAATCCCAACATGGGAAAGTGTTAATTTAGGTGAAGTTTATGAAGGCATAGAGCTTAAGCTTAAAGCGTATGGTAAGAATGTTGAAAAATTGTTTTATGTCAATGAATGCGGAGATGTTGAAGACATAAAACTCAAATTTGAAGGTGCTGAAAATATTACAGTAAATGAAAGTGGAGAACTTGAAATTGAAACAGCGGTTGGCACTGTTAAATTCACTAAACCCTTTGCTTATCAGGAAATTGAGGGAAAGAAAGTTGAAGTAGAAGCTGATTTTATAATTGGCTCTTCACTTTCATACGGTTTTCAGGTTGCATCTTATAATAAAAGTTATCCTCTTATTATCGACCCGCTTCTGGCATCGACTTTTATTGGAGGAAGTGCATCTGATGGAGCTACTTGTATTAATATTGATCCTTCAGGAAACGTTTTTGTTTCAGGAAGAACTAATTCATCTGGTTTCCCCGCACAAGACGCTTATGATCCATCATATAATGGCGGTTACTCTTATGGTGATATTTTTGTATCAAAGATAGATAATACGTTAAGCACCCTGCTTGCATCGACATTTATTGGTGGTAACAATGACGAAGCTGCTTCTGCCATGACTATAGATCCTTCAGGAAATGTTTTTGTGACAGGAGGAACCTCATCACATAATTACCCTATAACTGAGAATGCTTATGATAACTCAAATAGTGGCAGCTATTTTTATACTATTTTTGTTTCCAAACTTGACAATACATTAAGCAACCTTCTTTCTTCAACATTAATAGGAAGAGACGGCTATAGTATAGGCTTTGCCATAGCCGTAGATTCATCAGAAAATGTTTTTGTGGCAGGAGAAACTGCATCAGCTGATTTTCCAACTACAGAAGGTGCCTATGATACTTCATTTAATGATGGCTCAGCGTATGGTGGTGATGTTTTTGTATCAAAACTTGATAGCACTTTAAGCTCTCTTCTTGCGTCCACATTCATTGGAGGAAATTACGACGAATATGCTTTTGCCTTAAAGATAGATAATTCTGGGAATGTTTTTTTGACAGGAAGAAATGAATCATCTGACTTTCCAACTACAATAGGGGCCTATAATACTTCCGGTGGTGTTTTCGTATCAAAATTAAACAATACCTTAAGCTCTCTTCTTGCATCCACATTCATTAATGGATATGAGGCAAGTGCCATGACAATAGATTCAGTTGGAAATATTTATATTGCAGGGACAGCATCTAATCCACCAAGCGGAGGTGTTTTCGTATCGAAATTAGACAATACCTTAAGCTCTCTTCTTGCATCCACATTCATTGGAGGGCTATATTCTGGAAGTGAAGGAAAGGGAATAGCTATTGATTCTATAGGAAATGTTTTTGTTACAGGTAAAACCTTATCATCTATTTTCCCAACTACAATGTCCAGCTATGATACTTCTTTTAACGGTTCTTATGATGTTTTTGTATCAAAGTTAGACAGTACATTAAGCTCTATTATTGCCTCAACTTTAATAGGTGGAAACGATAGTGAAGTTGCTTATGGCATTGCAGTAGATTCAAACGGAAATATTTTTATCGCTGGTGATACTTTGTCATCGTATGGAACTTATCCCTATCCTTCAACAAATGGAGCATATAATACTTTATCTAACGGCAGCAATGATTGTTTTGTCTCCAAATTCGATAACAATTTAAGTGCCGGAACAGGAACTTCCTCGGCCATCACTCTCGTATCATTCACTGCAAGATTGAAGGAGAGCTCAGTCCAATTAAAATGGCAAACCGAAACAGAAATCGACAATATTGGTTTTAACATTCTTCGCAGTGAATCTGAAGAAGGGCCATACAAAAAGATAAATAAAAATATCATCCATTCAAAAGGAAGCTCAACTAAGGGCGCTTCCTACAAATTCACCGATAATAAAGT